>JALONJ010000452.1 GCA_025455045.1 Microscillaceae bacterium
AATTTGTTGAGTGCTTGTACTTTTCGGCGCGACCAGATTTGGTTTACCGAAAAAGATAGGTTTGGGGCTTCTAAACTATATTCATTGGCAGATATTAATATTCGCAATGATGAATCTTACGAAAAAAATTATATTAGAGGTAAATATGGCGCAATTCCTTATTTGGGTGATTTTAATGAATTATTTAAAGAAGAAATTTTAGTAGAAAATGGCGAGGAAGACTAAAGTTGATAATGCAAAACTGAAAAGAGAAAAACAGAAAGCCCATCGACAAGAAAGAGATTTGGCTAGAAATGTGGCTATCATAGCAGAGAAAGAGACTTTTCTGATAATCTGTGAAGGCAAAAATACCGAAAAAGAATATTTTGACGGATTTCGTCTTACTTCGGCAACTATCAAAGCAATTGGTACAGGATATAATACCTTAAGTTTGATTGAATATACTGAAAAGTTTGTTGAATTAGAGAAGAAAAAAGGCAATGACTTTGACCAAGTATGGTGTGTGTTTGACCACGACCCCAAGCCAGATAATCCTCTTCAAAGTCAAAATTTCAACAATGCGATTCAAAAAGCCCAAAGTTTAGGCTACAAAGTAGCTTATTCTAATCAAGCATTCGAGTTTTGGTATTTATTACATTTTAATCCCTACCAAGGCGGAATGGATAGAAGTGAGTATGATGACCGATTGAATGAACACTTCAAAATTTTCAACGTGAAATATGGTAAGAATAAAAGTAAAGCCAAACGAATGTATTCTTTGTTGTTTTCTCGCCAAAAAGAAGCTATCAAAAATGCTAAAAATGCGGAAAAGATATTCGATAAAACAGTTACTCCGGCTAAAAGGGAATCTACCACTACAGTTTATAAGCTGGTAGAAGAATTAAATAGGTTTAATCAATAATCGCTATTAAAATGGTTCTTGACTACTTTTCAGGAAAATTGTAACGCAGGCTGTCTAGCCTGCCCGCGCAAATGAGTTGAGGCTTAGAATAAAGCTAGAATTTCCTGAAAATAGGTAAAGGTTCATTAAAGTTTATCAACTATCTGACTATCAATTAGTTATAAAAACATATCGTTTTTGGGGCTTAATTTGCGTGCATAAATAAACAAAACCCTTAACAAAAACTGATATATTAAAATACTCTAATCACCTGATTATCAAATGATTAGAGTTTTATTTAAAAAAAATAATTATTCCGCTTTTTCTTCGCTTACCGGCTCGAGTTCGGGTATTTCATTGGCAGTGTTAGAGCTTTCGTAGCCCAAAATTTTGAGCATTGTATCGCTGCTTTGCTCACCGGCAAAGAGTTCGGTAGTGATGTTGCCGTTTTCATCGCGGTCAATAATCACGTGTTTTGCCGCCGGAATGAGGCAATGTTGAATACCGCCGTAGCCACCCAAAGAATCTTGGTAAGCTCCGGTATGAAAAAATCCGATATACAAATCTTCTTGCTCGTCAATCATCGGCAAAAAAACCTCCGAAATATGGGCTTCCGAATTATAGTAATCCATTGAATCACAGGTCAATCCGCCCAAATTGACGCGGTGGTAGGCATTGTTCCAGCCATTGACCGCCATCATAATATACTTTTGGCTCATTCCCCATACATCGGGCAGGTGTGTGATAAACGAGCCGTCAATCATATACCAAAGCTCTTTGTCGTTTTGCAACTTTTGGTCAATGACCGAATAAATGATTGCGCCGGCTTCGCCCACCGTAAAACTCCCAAATTCGGTAAAAATATGCGGTACAGGTACATTATTTTTATTACAAATCCATTGAATATTCTCGATGATTTGCTCCGCCATATATTGGTAGTCAAACTCGGTTGCCAAAGACGTTTGAATCGGGAAGCCGCCGCCAATGTCAATCGAATCCAAATCGGGGCAAATTTTGCGTAATTCGCAATATTTGTACATAAATCGGCTCAATTCACTCCAATAATACGCCGAATCTTTGATGCCGGTATTGATAAAGAAATGCAGCATTTTGAGCCTAAACTGCGGGTGATTGGCAATACATTCTTTATACAACCAATTGACATCGGAGTAGCGCACGCCCAAGCGCGAGGTGTAAAAAGCAAAATTGGGTTCTTCGTCCGAAGCTACTCGAATGCCCAAATTGACTTGGGCTACATCTAAGCCTTGATAATCTTCAATTTCTTTCAAATTATCCAAGATTGGAATACAGTTGAAACCGTCTTCCAATAGCTCCCGAATGTACTGTTTGTACAAAGGTCGTTTGAAACCATTGCAAATAATAAAGTTATTTTTATCTAATTTCTTATTTTTGTGCAAAAATCGAATAATGGGAATATCATAAGCCGAGGAGGTCTCGAGATGCGCCCCGTTGTCTAGCACTTCTTCCAACACAAAGCGAAAATGCGAGGATTTGGTACAATAACAATAAACATAATTACCTTTGTACTTAAATTTTTCCATTGCCTTGCTAAAGATTTCGCGGGCATAGCCAATGTGTTCACTGATTTTGGGCAAATAAGTGATTTTGAGTGGAGTACCATACTTTTTGATTACCTCCATCAAAGGTACTTCATTAAATAGCAAATCACTGCCCTCAACTCTGAATTCCTTGGTCGGAAAATCAAAGGTTTGTTCAATCAGTTCAATGTAGTTTTTCATTTAGCGCATAAAAAGATTAAAATGGTGATTAAATTATATATTACAAGATTTTTAATTCAAAGAAAATCAAAGTCGTTTTTAGCAAAAATGGTTCAATCATTAATTTAGGGATTGAGTCCAAACCCTAAGGGTTTTTAAAACCCTTAGGGTTTAAATAATCTTGAAAAATTACTATAAATAAACCAAACTAACGATAGAGCCGTAAAAATATTATAAAACACTGATAATCAATTACTTATATAAATTAATTTAAAACAATGTTACAAAGAATTTTTTATATTCCGCCCCTTGCTTGCTTGTTTTATGATTCGACTTTTTAAAATCAAAACGAATCAACGATAAACGTTAAAACTTAAAAACAATAAACGTAAAAACGATAAATATAATTCAACTGCAAAATAAATCCCTTTGCAATCTATTTACAAAAAAATTATTTTATGAGTCTGACAAAAAACAAAGAAAACTCTATATATGTTACCTCCGAAATCGGCACTCTCAAACGCCTTATGATTCACAGCCCCGACAGTGGCTTGGGCAAAGTAGTGCCTTCCAAAGCCCAAGACTGGCTTTTTGAGGATATTATCCACTTGGATACGATGCGCCGCGAGGAGTACGACTATTATATTAAATTATTGTTATATTTTTTGGACACCGACAAAATTAAAGGCAAACTCCAAGAAATTGACAGCCCCGCCACCCACCGCAATTTTTACAAACCCGACGACAAGGCTTATTTCAACTCCGACAAGGTAATTGACCCACAATTTCTGCTTTCGCAAATCCTTGAAAATCAAGAAATTAAGATAAAATTGGTTTCCTCAATTTGTGCCGTAGAGCGTTGCTCTTACAAAATGCAACAAACTTTGTTGGCAGAATCGCCGGTTGAGCTTGCCAAAACCTTGATTTCGGGGGCATTGCCGAATGGTAAAATGGTGTTTCCGCCCGTACCCAATTTTATTTTTACCCGCGATATTGGTATTGTGATTAAAGACCACATTTTATTGAATCGTCCGGCAAAATTGGTCAGGATTCGAGAGTCTTTGATTATGAAGTATATTTTTCACAATCACCCTTATTTTGCGGGCTATCAAGACAAAATCATTGAAGTAAGCGAGGAAGAACACCAGTTTTTTGTGAGTGATGAAGACAAATTTTTGAATGAAGTAACCGTCGAGGGTGGCGATGTAATGACCGTAAGTGCCGAGCAAGTTGTGATTGGTTGCAGCGAGCGCACTTCTTTGACGGCCATCAATCAAATCATTCATCTCTTATTTGAAAAAGATATTGTCAAAAAAGTATCAGTGGTCAAAATTCCCGCCAAGCGCGATTTTATGCACATTGATACCATTTTTACCCAAGTCAAGCGCAATGTATGGGTATTATTTGGCGCACTCTCGAGGCAAAATCAGGCTTTTCAGAGCAAGGATTTTATCAAGCCATTTATTGACAAGAGTTTGGCTTATAAGCCTTATATCTTACAATTTGAGAAGGGCAAAGCCGAGCCGCGCAAATTTGAATATTTGGAAGACCTCTGCGACAGTATCAGCCGCGAAGATTTGGGCAGTCAAGAGCCTACTCAGTTTATTTATTCGGGCGGCAATGAGTTTCCGTTTGAGTTGCGCGAGCAGTGGACTGACTCTTGCAATGTGTTGGCGGTCAAAGAGGGCGTAGTGATTGGCTATGACCGCAATACCAAAACTGCCGAGGAGTTCAAACGCTACGGATTCGAGGTGCTGGAAGCTGAGGAGTTGATTCGCCGATTTGAACAAAACGAAACTACCCCTGCTACCATCAAAGACACTTTGATACTCTTGCCCTCTGCCGAACTTTCGCGGGCGCGCGGTGGCTCGCATTGTATGAGTATGCCGCTTTTGCGCGAAGATGTGTAAATACCTGATTATCAACAAGTTAAATAATGAGTTAATGCACCGGCAGCAATTCTCACTGTAGAGTTTTTAAACGGATTTTTAATTTTTTAGAATTTTTCAAAAACGAATTTTAATATAACTAATTGATAATGAGGTACTTATAAATACACTTTTGCTCTAACTTTCTTTTTTTCTTGACAAAAAAGAAACAACGAAACTAAGCAACCCTACACTGCCCCGCCTCTCGCGGGTTCTAGGGTTTCGCTAAGGGCAATTTAATGAAAAAATACACTTAAATCATTGATTATCAATAAGTTAAGTTTTTTATTTTTTAAAACATAAAAACTCAAGTATTGAAAATATTGCTTAATTATTTTATAGTGAGAATTGCTGGTATAGTTTAGAAAAATGGTTCTTCACCACTTTTCAGGAATGAGAATTTTTTTTCTGAAATTTATCAATTTCAGTGATTCTGAGCATTAATGAACCAAGCGATAGCTTGGTGA
>JALONJ010000453.1 GCA_025455045.1 Microscillaceae bacterium
ATTGATTATCAATTATTTATGTATTTTGTTATTTTTATAAATATAAAAGTTAAAATATCAAACTTTTATTTAATTATTTTACAGTGGGAATTGCTGTAAGCAAACTTATGCTACCATACAATTAATTGATTCACAATTATTTATAAACTCAAATGAAAAAAATATATTTATTTATCTACATACTTGGCTTGGGTATTTTTGCCCAGCTACCAGCCCAAACTACTTTCAATGCCGGTTATTCGGGCGGCAAAATCAAAAATTTGCTCGTTCCCAAAGACGCACTCAATTTTTTGGCGGTGGGCGACTGGGGGCGCAACGGTGAATACAACCAACAAAAAGTAGCCGACCGAATGGGTGAGGCATCTCATCAATTGGAGGCGGAGTTTGTGGTGTCTTTGGGCGATAACTTCTACCCCAACGGAGTAGCCTCGACTCAAGATCCGCACTGGCAGGTTTCGTTTGAAAATGTGTATAAAGCCCACTCTCTGATGATTGATTGGTATTCGGTTTTGGGCAATCACGATTATCGGGGCAATCCGCAAGCTCAGATTGATTATTCAAAAATCAGCCGCCGTTGGCAAATGCCGGCGCGCTATTACAGTCTCGAGAAGGAAATTCCTGAGTCCAAAGAAAAGGTGCTGCTGGTGTTTATTGATACCAACCCCTTTGAAAAAAAATATTATGAAGAAGAAAAATATCAAAATGTAATCGGGCAAGATACTACCGCCCAAAAAATTTGGTTAGAAAAAACTTTAGCCCAATCGACCGCCAAGTGGAAAATTGTCATTGGGCATCACCCGCTTTATACTTCGGGCAAACGAATGGGCAAAAAAGAAACTGAGGATATTCGCCTTGCCTTTGAGGATTTGTTTGAAAAATATAAAGTAGATGCCTACTTTGCCGGACACGAACACGACTTGCAGCACCAAAAACCCAAAAGCGTGCATTACTTTGTCTCAGGGGCAGGCTCCGAAATTCGCCCCACCGGTAAAGCCGCCTATACCCAATTTAGCCAGTCGATGCACGGCTTTATGACTGTATCCATTACTGACAAAACGTTGTTGGTACAAGTGATAGATTATAAAGGCAATGTGATTTATAAAACTGATTTGAATAAGTGATTATTTGCCAACTAATTCATAATCAGATAATTTATGCCGTTGTTGGTCCGTAGATTAATGCTGCCGAATTTTAGCTAATCGCTGCCTGTTTAGTCCAGCATTTCTCGAGACCAACAACCAAACTTGTTAAATTATATAACTAGCTGATAATCAATTACTTGCAAAAAACAAATTAAACTTGCTTAAAAATTTGTAAATATCAATCACCTCGCTTAACTTGCCATCAATAACAAACTCTACGAAGCCTTGCGAAAATCCGCTATGAATCCAAGCCGGACTTTCTTTTTTTGGACTAGCTTCCTTGTATAGACCACGGTCGACTGTCGACTGTGGTCTGTCAACTAAAAAACAAAACATTATTCATTTAAACCAATAAAAAAATGCGTTACAAACCGATTATCTGGCTACTATGCCTGAGTTTGGCATTTGCCACTTGCAAAAAGAAAAATGTAGAACCGAAACTCCCTCCCGAAACTCAAGTAGGTGCTAATACCTTTGGCTGTAGAGTCAATGGACAAGTCTGGGTGCCAAGTGGTAATGATGGTACTCCTAATATGCTGCCTTATTTTTCACCTAGCATTAACACATTTGCCATTGGAACTTATCGGATTATTGGTAGAAATAATATCGGATCTATTTACCAAAATGTAGGCATTGCTTTGCTTGGTTTGACAGAAATTGGTATTTACCCCTTAGCCAAAGATAAAGCGCGGATTGGCTTTGATAATCAACAAAATGGGTGCTCTTATGATAATATTCTCCCTGATAACTATTATGGGTAGTGCCTTAAATATAATGCTGAACATTATTAGTGAAAAGGTATTGAGGTAATTTTCAGCATTACATCTGTGGCACTACCCTATTATGTTGGCAAAATAGAGATTACTCGGGCGCATTTCAAATTTACGCGTTTCTATTGCCTCACCCCAGCCCTCTCCGAAGGAGAGGATTATAGGTAGTAAATTTGAAATGCACCCGATTACTCGCTATGATAGGCAAAATTGGATAATAGCCGGAAAGTTTGAAGCTACTTTAAAAACCCCTGATTGTGATACACTTAGAATCACTGAAGGACGATTTGATATTAAACTTTAATAGATATTCAAAAACAATTTAAACCATAAAAAATATGATTCTTCTGAAAAAATTACTTTTTGTTTAATTTTTACCCTAGTTATTGCAAATTCTTTGGCATAAGAGGGTTATGAAGCTCTCCGTTCACAACTAGATAATGTTTTCGCGCCTATCAACAAAACCTCCATCAGCACAGGCATTTTAGATGAATTTGGGTTTCGGTTGATTAATCTTACTAGCATTGATGCTACAGATACCCTAGATTATGGTGCTTGGAATGGGATTTATCATAGTTTATTTACCGCTCGAATTCGAGGTACTCAAACCTTAGCTGTTTTAAGTCTTTTTTGACTTAAAACCATAATGAATGAAAGGTCTCCGACCTTTCCGGCTTTGCCGAGCAAACCTCAAATAGACAAAAGTTCAATGGCTATTTTCCTCTCCAATTTAAACAAAAAAATAAACTCAAAAATAATTTCGAGTTTATTTTTATTAAATATCTGATTATCAACTACTTACATTCTTGGCTTATCCCTAGCCTACAGCCCACCACGCGATAAACCGCTTGAGGCGGTTAGAATGTCCAAGACATTCTTTTTCATTTATCGTGCGTCTTGAATAGAGGTTTTTTTTATTTTATACCCGTCCATCGGAGGCAAGGCACAGTCAGTAGCTTACAAAAGCTCGGCGAAGTATTATACTCTAGCAATCAATTCTTTATTTTTAAAAAATTACAACTATCTGATTATCAATTAGTTGCAGTATTTATTCAAGTTTTGGCAGTTTATCAAACCAAGGTTGGGCTTTTTCTAATTGGGCGGCGAGGCGAAACAATACATCTTCGCCCCCCACTTGGGCAGTAAACATTGAGCCTATAGGCAAACCCGCACTTGACCAATACAAAGGAACAGACATAGCGGGCTGACCGGTCATATTGGCTATGGGGGTGTAGGGCATTTTGGCGTAGATTTTTTCGGCAAGTTTGGGAATTGCTCCGCTATTCTTCATCAATTTACCCAAACCCAAGCGATTGATGAGTTTGATTACGGCTTCTTCGGTCGGGCTATTTTTTAATTCGCCGATTTTGTAGGGTGGAGTAGCTAGGGTAGGCGTGAGCAAAATATCATATTTTTGGTGAAAATGCCCCATTTGTCGCCCCAACTCATTCCAACGGCGTTTGGCAGAGGCAAATTCTTGAGCAGAATAGGCTCTGCCCAATAGGTACAAGGCATAAGTATTTGCCTCCATATCCGAAGGGCGGGCTTTGCGCCCCAAAAACGCACTCAACTCGGCAACATCGGCGGCAGTTTCGCCCAAAATCATTGTCAAAAACACTTCGGTCAGCATTTCTTTTTGATAAGGCAAGCCCACTTCCTCAACCTGATGTCCGAGGTTTTTGAGCAATTCTGCGGTGTGTTTGACTGCCGAAATACACGCCTCATCTACGGTATGCCCTAGAGTATGCTTGAGCGAATAGACAATTTTGAGCTTGCCCGGGTCAGTTTTGATTTCTTCGGAATAGGGCTTGGCTGGAGCTTGGATAAAGTAAGGCGCACCCGCCGTTTCGCCTTGAATGGCATCTAAAAATGCCGCACTATCGCGCACCGAGCGCGTTACGCAGTTTTCGACTACGGCTGATGACCACATTTCGCCGTACAAATCGCCCATCGGCGTGCGCCCGCGCGAAACTTTTAGCCCAAATAAACCACAGCACGAAGCCGGAATTCGGATAGAGCCGCCCCCATCGCTGGCAGTAGCTATGGGGACTATACCGGCGGCGACTGCCGCCGCCGAACCACCGCTTGAGCCGCCCGAAGAGTGATTGAGATTCCACGGATTGCGAGTTGCGCCAAATAATTCGGGTTCGGTAAAGGGATTCAAACCAAATTCGGGGGTATTGGTCTTGCCCATAAAGATGAATCCGGCTTGGCGATATTTTTTGGTAATTTCGCTGTCTTGTTTGGATACAAAATTTTGGTAGCCCCGACAACCGGTACGCAAAGGCAAACCAGCCACGTGAATCCCCAAATCTTTGATTAAAAAAGGCACTCCGGCAAAAGGTGCATTTTGGGGTATATGGGCAATCATTTTTTTACCTTCGTCATACATTTTGTAAATAATGGCATTGATTGTGGGATTGACAGCTTCGGCGCGTTGAATTGCCAATTCCAACAATTCTAAAGGTTTGACGGTTTCTTGCTTGACCAACTCGGCTAAGCCAAGCGCATCGTGGCTCACATATTCGGAAAAATTCATTGCATTGATAGATTAGAAATTAAGCAAACACATCCATTTACTAATGAGCTGATAATGAGTTAATTACAAAAAAATACCTTTCACCACTTTTCATAACAATACTACGGACAGTTTTTTGTAAGTAATTGACTGTGTCCGCCTCTGGCGGATAATCAACCAGTTATGCTACTTCAATTATTTTATGTAACTGTCTGAACGTGTCCGCCTCTGGCTGATTATCAGATACTTAGTAAATAACTAGAAACTAGAAACTGTCTGAACTATTGCCTAAAATGATTCCTAAAAAGTACTGAAGATTCAATGTTTTTTGGTAGCACAATGACGGGTCTTACCTCTGGCAGATTTTTCAAGTAATTAAAAAATTACTCACTCTACATTATTCACTATTCACTCTACATTATTCACTATTCATTAATTAACGTGAATATTTTTGCAATCAATTGATAATGAACTAGTTATGATGCAAAAATGCACTCTTTTTGACAAATCATCAATTATTTTAAAAATAAAATTGTATTTTTTTAATATAATAAATATTTAATATGATTTTTGTAAAAGTATA
>JALONJ010000454.1 GCA_025455045.1 Microscillaceae bacterium
CCTTTAAATAAATCATAATTTATTGATTATCAACTAATTACAGAAAAAATCTAAGAGGTAAAAATTTAACAAAGTTCCACGCAGGATGACGACTTGGGGAATTTTGGATTGTTTTTTTAAAAATTTAATTTTTTGTACTTTTTTAATATATTTCAAAATATTCACGTTAAGTTAAATATTATTTAAGGATCTTCACCACTTTTCAGGAATTGCCTTTAGGAATTCCATTGAATTTGTCATTCTGAACGAAGTGAAGAAAGTGTATTTATAATCACCTCATTATCAATTAGTTACAGAGAATCTATTTTTAAATATTCTAAAAAATCAAACATTCGTTTAAAATTTCTACAGTGGTAATTGCTGGATTCTTTACCTATATTCAGGAAATTCTAACTTTATTCTAAGCCTAAACACATTTACGCGCGCAGGCTAACAGCCTGCGTTACATTTTTTCTGAAAAGTGGTGAAGAACGATTTTTAAAATACAACTAATTGATAATCAATTAGTTACATATTTTATGATACCTAATTTTTAATTCTTCAAATATAAACAAATACTTTCCAAAGTTTATTTTCGCTAAATTTACAACTTTAAGTTGATAACTATGGACTTTGGAAAATTAGCGGACATTAGCCGAGTAGATTTTAGCCTCCCTAGCGACAATCCCCAGACAATCAGGGTGTTACAAACAAATCGAGCTATCCAACCAGCCCCTCAAATTTATGTGGGTTGTCCCGTTTGGGCAAACAAAAACTGGGTCGGCACGTTTTATCCGCCCAAAACCAAAGAAGCTGATTTTTTGAAAGTATATGCCCAACAATTTAATACTATAGAACTCAATGTAACCCATTATCAAATTCCTACTACAAACACCCTTGAAAAATGGCGCAAAACTGTACCGCCTGAGTTTCGTTTTTGCCCCAAATTTCCCCAAGAAATCAGTCATCAACTATTGCCGCAGGGCAAGGCTGGCGAACTTACGCATATATTTTGTGAGGCGATTCGAGGTTTGGGCGAAAACTTAGGAACTTCATTTTTGCAATTACCGCCTACTTTTAGCCCCCGCGAGTATGCGCAATTGGAGTCTTTTTTGGCGAGTTTTCCGAATGATATAACGCTGGCGATTGAGTTTCGCCACCCTGATTGGTTTAAAGGCGATAATTTTGAAAACGTAGCAGAACTACTTGAAAATCAAGGCATTAGCACCGTTATTACTGATGTATCGGGCAGGCGCGATGTACTGCATTTGCGACTTACGCAAGCAGTGGCTATGCTTCGCTTTGTGGGCAACGACCTGCACCCCAGCGACTTTGCGCGAGTAGATACTTGGGTACAAAGGTTTAAAATCTGGTTGAGCGAAGGACTGCAAACCATTTATTTCTTTGCCCACGAACCCAATAACGATGATGCACCAATGCTTGCCAAATATTTTTTGGAGCAATTAAATTTGCATCAAAATTTGCAACTCAAAATCCCGAAATCTTATCAAATACCCAAGCAGGGCGATTTATTTGGCTGATACTTCACTAAAATTGTTTTGAGTTTATCCGATAAAAGATGGCTAATTGGTTGATTATGAATCAATTATTTATAACGCTTTGATAATTTAAAAACAAAATTTATTTACATTCAATATTTGAACCGAATGGGTAATTTTATTGATTTAATTTTTTCCGCTTTGGATAAATCCTTTAACTTTGCGCCACAACTTTCAAATTCGGTTTTGAAACTTATGGCAAACTTATATTTACATAAGTATTTGATTTTCAGATATTTAAAAATAAAAGCAAACGCTAAACCCAAAAAGCAACAAGATAACTATGGCAGAAGCAAAATATGATTTGATAGTGATTGGCAGTGGTCCCGGGGGCTATGTAGCCGCCATTCGTGCCGCCCAATTAGGAATGAAAGTAGGCGTAGTCGAGCGCGAAGAGTTGGGTGGAATTTGCCTCAATTGGGGTTGTATTCCTACCAAAGCCTTGCTCAAAAGTGCGCAAGTTTTTGAATATATCCACCACGCCAAAGACTACGGCATTGAAGTAAAAGATGCCCAAGCCGATTTTGGCGCAATGGTCAAACGAAGCCGCGATGTGGCAAATGGTATGAGTAAAGGCATCCAGTTTTTATTCAAAAAAAATAAAATTGATTACCTAGCCGGATTTGGCAAACTTACCAAAGACAAAAAAGTGGAAGTAACTGCCGCCGATGGCAAAAAAACGATTTACGAAGTACCGCATATCATCTTGGCTACCGGCGGACGCTCGCGCGAATTGCCCAACCTCAAAATAGACAACGAAAAAATCATCGGCTACCGCAAAGCAATGGTTTTGGACAAAAAACCTGAATCAATGGTGATTGTCGGCTCGGGAGCTATCGGCGTTGAATTTGCTTATTTTTACAATTCAGTAGGTACCAAGGTTACGATTGTGGAGTTTATGCCCAACATAGTGCCGGTCGAAGACGAAGAAATATCCAAGCAATTGGAACGCACGTACAAAAAAGCCGGTATGAACATTTATACATCTTCGGAAGTAACCGCCGTGGATACCAAGGGCGAAAAATGCAAAGTCCACGTCAAAACTCCCAAAGGCGAAGAAATTTTGGAATGTGATATTGTACTATCGGCGGTGGGTGTAAGCACCAATCTAGAGGGTATTGGCTTAGAAGATGCAGGGGTGGCTACCGACCGCGGCAAAGTGCTGGTTGATGAGTATTATCGTACCAATATTCCGGGCGTGTATGCCATCGGTGATATAACTTCGGGGCCGGCTTTAGCCCACGTAGCTTCTGCCGAAGGTATTATTTGTGTAGAAAAAATTGCCGGACATCACCCCCAACCTTTGGATTATAACAACATACCGGGCTGTACGTATTGCCAACCCGAAATAGCCTCCGTAGGTTTGACCGAGAAAAAAGCCAAAGAAATGGGTTATGAAATCAAGGTCGGTAAATTTCCTTTTTCGGCTTCGGGCAAGGCAAAAGCCGCCGGAGCCAGCGATGGCTTTGTAAAAGTGATTTTTGATGCCAAATATGGCGAATGGCTAGGCGCGCATATGATTGGTGCCAACGTAACCGAAATGATAGCCGAAGTAGTAGTAGCCCGTAAATTGGAAACTACAGGACACGAAATCATCAAATCGGTACACCCGCACCCTACTATGAGTGAGGCGATTATGGAAGCCGCCGCCGCCGCCTACGATGAGGTGATTCACTTGTAATTTGTAAAAACTAAGCCGTTTTTGGTTTATCCAAATACATAATCAATTGATAATCAAGGGCTTATCAGGTTTAAACCTGATAAGCTCTTTTGTTTTTGATTAAACTCTTTAAAATAAAAAACCCAGAGTACAACCAAATCTGCCCATTACTCCGGCTTTGTAGGGAAATCCCTCATAGCTATCACTTATATTGGGTATATTTAAGACACTATAGCCCAGTCCACCCCATACATCCAGCGAGACTCTTTTTTTGAATATCCATTGCCCACCAATGATAAGCCCCCCTCCCAAAACACTGGTAGCCTGTTCGGAGCGATAAGTGTAAGGAAATGTACTGCCGGTATGATAAGAAAGTTTGTAGTTTTGATAAGTAATAAAAGGCGCAACAAAAAACCGGCAGGGGATTGTTTTTTATCTGATAAATAAAATCGCACTTCGGGCGTAATACCAAATCCATTGCGCAAATCGGTATCATTGTCGCCGCTTACAAACATCATTACCTGAAAACTTGTACTAGGATTAAGCGTATGTTCATAAGCAAAACAAAAACTTTTGAGTATTGGACTGATTAAGTTCAACTTGAGCAAGCTACGTTTGACCCTTTCCGATTTTGGTGTTCCGTTGTAAGGACTGGGGTCTTTTTGTGCCAAGCTAGAGTTGGCGAGCAGCAAGCCCAAACTAAGTAGGCAAAAAAAATTGCTTAGTGTTTTCATAAAGTTTTAAAGCGTAATTCAAAAAAATATTTCCAAAGCTATTCATTATTTATATTCATTAAAACTCTGATAATCAATGGCTTAACCTAGTTTTTAATCTAAAATTTGACTCCCAAAGTGCAACCTAATCTTAGGGTGAAGTTTTGATAGAGGAGGTAAGGAGTGTTGATATCATAGTTTTTGTAGCCATTCAGCCAACGAAAATGATACCCCGGTCCACCCCACACATCTAGCGAAATCCGATTTTTGAAAATCCACTGCCTACCTACAGTTACTCCTGTTCCCAAAAAATTGACCTTAGTGATTCCACGAAGGCTAACTCCGGTAGTTTTTTCGCGGGCATCTATATTTAAGTCGCCATACATATAACGGAGATAAGGGGCAACAAAAAAACCGCTTATACTTTGCTCTCGATCAGAAAGATAGAATCTCAATTCGGGCGTGATTCCCCAAGCATTATTCAAGCCCAAATCACTTTCTCCGGCAACAAAGCCGGTAATTTGCCAACTCATATTGGCAGTCCATACACGCTCATAAGCCAATGAAAAACTATTGGCAAATGGGCTTAACAGATTCATTTTGAGGAGATTACGTTTGGGTTTGGGGGGTGGGACTTTGGTTTGAGCATAGTTTGATTGCAAGCTAAAAATAAGCAAACAAAGGATTAGAGATTTTTTCGCTAGTTTTTTCATAGAGTTTGTAATTAAAAAATAAGCAATGGCTTCTGAACTTTGCTATTCACAAGACCATTTAAACAAGTTGGGGTTGCCTGAGTATAAAGAAATAGAATTTTTTTTTAAATACAGGATTTAGTACAATCCTTCAGATATTTTTTATAAGTAATGGACTGTGTCTATCTGATAATTCACCAGAAGCGGACAAAACCAAAACGCTGCGCTTTGGCGTGTTTGTGCAAAAATCATCAAGATACGGTCGTATTTTCTAATTTCCAAGCACTAATTTCTAACCCCTGCATTATTTTAACGTGAATATTTTGAAATATTATTAAAAAAATACAAATTTTATTTATAAATTTAAAAGGTTTATTTTAGAAATAAAATTCATTTAACTTTTGTAAA
>JALONJ010000455.1 GCA_025455045.1 Microscillaceae bacterium
TCATAAAAATAAATCAAAAGAATATAGTTTCTAAATAAAGCCTAGCCCATTCAAGCAAACAAGCCACAAAATTTACATCATATCAAAATCACACCCGTTCCTATAAATAGTAATATAAAGTCCCAAAAGGTTAATATCATAATTTTATTTTAAGTTAAAAAAATACTGACCTTTCTCAAAAATTTTTCCTTATTAAAACAAATGTATTTTCCAAAATATTAAATATCCCATAAGGAATTTCTTTAGTTTTTTGCCAAAAAACTTTAGTTTTTCTTGATT
This sequence comes from Microscillaceae bacterium, assembly GCA_025455045.1. GTDB lineage: Bacteria > Bacteroidota > Bacteroidia > Cytophagales > Microscillaceae > JALONJ01. Next base: position 280 of record JALONJ010000455.1, read on the forward strand.
TTTCTAATTTCCAACGGCAATTTTTATTAGTTTTTTAGCTAATTATATTTTTTAACTTAGGTAATCTAAATAAAATTTAAGGTTTTTTATTTTATTATTTGGATTAAAAATCCAAACTAGCTAAAAAATTCCCCCTCCGGGGGCTAGGGGGCTTTAATTCTTTCCCACCCAAATCACCGCCGCCATTATGTGCGCGCAAGGACCTTGACGCAATTTGTTACGGCGATGAAAACTACAGCCACAGTCGGCAAATTTGATTCTGCCGTCTAAATCCAATTGAATGACGGGTTTATAGAAGTTTTTACCTTGTACGCCTATGGTGTATTCAGTGATGCCTCCCTCAAGTTTGTTTTGACTTAAGACTTCCACTTGCTTGTTTTTCACTAATTCGACAGCGTATTTGAGGCGCTCATCTTCCTCATTTTCAGTCAGTTTGATGTCTTGCTGAAGGAGTTGTCGCCAACGGTAAGTGCCGGTGAGGTGGTCATACATTGCTTGGCCATTTTTGCAAAGTTCTTGCAAGGCAAAGGTGGCATTAGCGCGGTCTATTTTCATTACTTCGGCAACTTCGGCGGGGGTAGTGGCAAGTTTTTGAATGAGGATTTGTTCTACTTTTTTGATGTCCACATTTTTTGCCGAGCCGGTAGAGGCAAGTAAATTAAAATTACCTTTTTTTGCCCAATCATTGTCTGTCCAGCCCGAAAGCCCCAAATCAAAACGATGTCCTTCGAGTTCTACCGTCCAATAAGAAGGCATCCCCGTGCCGAGGAGTTTTACGTTTACTTTGTCGGTGTAGGGCAAAAGGTCTTTCATTACAAACAATCTTCGACGACCCCAAAGGCGGACTTCTCCTTCAAATTCATTGCCTTGATAAACGTGATTATCAACGACTTCAATGCCCCAAGGGTCAATGACGAGTTTGATTTTTTCCCCTTTTTTCAAGATAAAACGAATCGAACGAGGGCTTTCTTTTTCGCGTTTGCGCTCAATTTCAGCTAGTACTTGGCTGAGGGTTTGCGAGTGTAGTTCCAAATCAATGCCCTCCAAAGTAGAAGCTGATTGCACTTGCAAAAATCCGCGTACCCAGCTTTCGGGCAGGTCAATTTTTTTCTCCACATTGGAACTAATCGAAGTGGACAATTCTACTTTTTCAAAAGCTACTTTGAGCCAAGCCGGACGGTAACTTCGCACGCGATAAATTTCATCGGCTAAGGCTTGACTAAAATCAATATTGGTCGTGCCAAAATCGGTATCGCCAAAGGTTTCCAACAAATTGCTCGGCACACTCACGCGCCCATAAGCCGATTCATCTAAAGAAAATCCTTCAAAAATGACGGCATCGGGATGTACACTGATTACCGGATCAAGCACTATCCATTTATCACGGTCGTGTTTATAAAGCCATTGGTAATATTCGTAGCGGGCTTTGTCCACTTGGGCTTGTAGGGGTTTTACCTCTTTGATAAGGGCGCGTTGTTGAATTTTGAGTTTTTCTCTTTGCTCTAACAAGCGGACTTTTTCGGCGGGAATGTGCTTGAGATGGTCGGGCAATTCTTCCAAATATTTTTCAGCCACCCACTCTTGGTAAGCTGTATGGTCTTTGCGCGGGGTGCGCCAATTGCCTTTCACGACTTGGCGCAAAGAAAGCATCAAGCGAGCGTAGCCCAAGCTGTTTTTGATTAAAGCATTGATAGATACCGGCTTGCGCGATAATTCAGCCGAAAAATTAAATTTCATTCCTTGATTGTCGGCATTTGCCGAACTCGGACGAGCGTAAGACTGGGTTACTTGCATATTTTTTGGAGTTATGAGTGCAGAGTTATGAACTATGAGTTCAGAATTATGAGTTTTTAGTATTCATAGTGTAATAGGTAATATTGGGCTATGAATCATATTGTTAGTTAGATTTTAGGCATTACTAAGTACGCATTAAGCATTATGCGCTTATTGCAAGCATATCTAGGCACTACACCATAAAATGGGGTTCAATTTACACAAAAAAGGCTTGGGAAAGCAAATCTAAAGGAGAAAAAATTTTGGCGATGATTGGGCTGGGTTTAAGGCAATATATTTTCATAAGCAATTGATAATCAATGACTTGCATAGTTTTATAAATTTATTGGTTTTCTTTGAATCTGAAGGCAAGTTAAGGAAATATTTTTAAAAAAGCTAATTTTTTGATAAAAAATATAGAAATTTATAAATTTATAAACAATTGATAGTCAAGTACTTAGCTTATACAATTAATAATTTTATAATCGATTGATTATCAGCAATTTAACAAATAATTCAAACAAAAAAACCACGCTTCATCAAGGAAACGTGGTTTTTTCAAATTCTTCAACCAGCTATGCATTAAGTTCTAATCTCTATGAGTTGTATAAACCAATTCAATGCCTAATGTATAAATAATTGATTATCAATGAGTTATATATTTTTAAACTTTACCAAAAATCCATTTTTGGGAAAAAATAGTCTATTTTTGGAATTAAGGCAATAAAAAAGCCCGAAATATAAATTTTCGGGCTTCAATGCGTTTAGATTAAAATGTATAAAAGTTTGATAATCAGTTGATTATATCACTAATCGGTATTATCCGTAAAAAATTTATTATTGCTCAAAATTTGATTTTCATCATTCAAATTGAAGCGTGAAATTTCATTTTCGGACGAATGAGGTGTTTCAATCAGTTTTACATTGCGGCGCAAATAAGCCGGAATTTCAATTTTTTCTTTAAAACTTTCGGCATTGTCGAGGCTTTTGCTTAGTTTTTTGAGTTTCTCGATGCGCTCGTCGGCTTGCATCGCCAATTTTTCTTTTTTGAGATATATTTCCGAAACTTCGTCTTTTACTTCAAAAGGATTGATTTCATTTTTGTTCTCAATCTCATCATCTAAGCTAAAAACCACTTTTTCAGGTTCTTTTTTCTCGACTTTTTCCACCACTACACTGGGTTTTGAATGTACTTCAAACACAAAACTGCGTGGTTCTTCTTCTACGATGGGCTTTTCAACGGGTTTTACTTCGGGAGTATTAGTATTGACTTTTTTTTCGACCTCCTCGGGCGCAAGGTCATTAAACCCCGTGGCAATGATGGTTACTCGAATACTATCGCCTAACGAAGCGTCCATACCGGTACCAAAAATCATTTCGGCATCCATTCCTACTTTTTCCTCGATGTACTCGGTGATTTGGGTGAGTTCTTCCATTTGCAACTCGGCTTTTTCGCCCGACATAATCGAGAGCAGGATTTTCTTCGCGCCAAAGATATTTTTGTTGTTGAGCAAAGGTGAATTGAGGGCTTCTTGGGCGGCACGCAAGGCGCGGCTTTCGCCTTCGGTTTTTGCCGAACCCATTACGGCAGCACCCGAGTTGCGCATTACGGTTTTTACATCTTCAAAATCCACATTGACATACTGTGGCACAGTAATCAACTCGGCAATGCCTTTGGCGGCAGTTGCCAATATATTATCGGCTTGCGAAAAGGCTTCACTCATTTTGAGGTTGCCATAGATTTCGCGGAGTTTGTCATTAGAAATAATCAGTACGGTATCGCACATATCGCGCAAGGAATTGAGACCGGCATCGGCGTATTGGCGTTTTTTTCTGCCCTCAAAGGTAAACGGAGCCGTAACGATTGCTACGGTCAAAATACCCAATTCGCGGGCTATTTCGGCAATAATCGGCGCGGCACCTGTGCCTGTCCCCCCGCCCATACCGGCAGTGATAAAGAGCATTTTGGTACCGTGGCTCAATAATTCGCGGATTTCTTCGCGGCTTTCAATGGCGGCTTCGCGCCCCACTTCGGGATTGGCACCGGCACCCAAGCCTTCGGTCAGGCTGGTTCCGATTTGCAGTTTTGCCGGCACTGCACTCATATTCAAGGCTTGCACATCGGTATTGCAGACAATAAACTCTACGTCTTTGATACCTTTGTTATACATATAATTGACTGCATTGCTTCCGCCGCCTCCTACCCCAATGACTTTGATAATCGATTTAGGATTACTTGGCATATTGATATCGTACTTTTTGTTTTCCATACAGTTTCTTAAAATCCCTTAAGTGTTGAGAATACAAATATCAAAAAAAATGATTCCTTTTTTGGATTGTAAATATAAAATAATTTTGTCGATAACTGCAAAATTTTTAGCAAGTTTTTCCATTGATTATCAGAATTTTAGGTAAAAAACGCGCCCCAAAACCCTTTTTTAAAGTGCTAAAATGTACTCAATTGTCAATTTTTTTAACTTATTTTTTGGGTAAAAATACTTTTAGCTATTTCATAACTACCTGATTATCAAGTACTTACGTTTTTAACCCGTAAATTCAAGCAACCCCCTGATAATCAATGACTTAGCTAAAATATTTTTTTATTGCTTTTTTAAAAAAAATCAAATTTTTCTCAAAAAATAACGAAATAATGAAAACACTAAGCCGGCAAGATGGTAAAGGGAATGATTTTGAGGCAAATTTTTTTGACATTACTCAACAAGGTAGAGGGTGATGGGTAGTAAATTTGAAATGCGCCCCTCCTAATTCCCAATTATTAATTGAAAGTATTAAAATAACGTGAATATTTTGATAACTAATTGATAATCAGTTAGTTATATTAAAAAACGGAATATTTTGACAAATAAGTGTTTTTCATTAAAAATAAAATTGTATAATTTTTATATTCTTAGAAAAGAAATAATTGTCAGACCTGCGGTACAGACAATTATTT
>JALONJ010000456.1 GCA_025455045.1 Microscillaceae bacterium
TCCGCGCCGCCTGCCTAGCGGTGGGTTTGCAAACCCACCGCTAGGCAGGCGGCGCGGACGAAAGCGAGGCTCTATACACGACAGCCGGTTACGCGCCCAAAAGATTGAAAATATTTGTATATTTTGAAAACAAAAGCCAAGTTTAGTTATTAAATAGACTGTAAGAATAGTTTGTGGAGTTTCCAATTGAGAGCTAAATATTTGACAATCAAGTACTTAGCTAAAATTAGAGAAATTTGTAAGTGCCTGATTATCAATAGGTTACAAAATTACTATGAAGTGTTGTAGAATAGGGTGCATTTCAAATTTACGCGTTTCTATTGCCTCACCCTAGCCCAAAGCCTCCCCCCAGCCCCCTCCGAAAGAAGGGGAGTAAATACAGGAGAGGGTGATAGGTAGTAAATTTGAAATGTGCCCTGTAGAATAATATTTTGTTATCTTTTAAATAATTGATTATCAATCACTTATCTCTTTCACTACTAGGTACAATCATCGTTTTTAAACAAATATACTGCAATGAATTTTAAAGGAAAAACCGTTTTTATCACCGGCGCGAGTCGGGGCATTGGGCAATGTATCGGCTTGCGACTTGCCCGCGAAGGGGCTAATATCATCATCGCCGCCAAAACCGCCGAACCGCACCCCAAGCTCCCCGGTACGGTATATACTGCCGCCGAAGAAATGGAAAAAGCCGGTGGGCAAGCCTTGCCGCTGGTGGTAGATGTACGCGAAGAAGCGCAAGTGTATGAGGCTGTCAATCAGGCAGTTGCCAAGTTTGGGGGCATAGACATACTCATCAATAATGCGAGTGCCATTCAGCTTACCCCTACTTTGCAAACCGATATGAAACGCTATGACTTAATGCACCAAATCAATACGCGGGGTACTTTTTTATGTTCTAAGGCTTGTATTCCCCATTTGCTCAATGCCGAAAATCCCCACGTACTCAATATTTCGCCGCCTTTGAATATGGAAACTCGCTGGTTTGCGCCGCACGTGGCTTATACAATGGCAAAATTTGGAATGAGTATGTGCGTATTGGGTATGGCGGGTGAGTTTAAAGGCAAAATTGCTTTCAATGCTTTGTGGCCGCGTACTGCCATTGCGACTGCCGCCGTCAATATGTTGGGGGGTGAGGCTATGATGCGGGCTTCGCGCAAGCCGGAGATTATGGCAGATGCTGCTTATTTTATTTTGAGCCAAGATGCCAAGACTTATTCGGGCAATTTTTTGATTGATGATGAAGTATTGCAAGCAAACGGCATTACTGACCTTGACCAATACGCCAATGTACCCGGCGAAAAACTCGCTCCCGACTTTTTTATTTAGTCTTTATTTGCCATTCAAATCTTACAAGGTTTTTAAAAACCTTGTAAGGTTTGTCGTGTGATAAACTTCATAACTCATTCATTATCAATAGATTAGTAAATAAGTACACAAATCCATTTACCCGCTACGATTTACTCATAACTATCTGACCACGTCTCGCCTCTGGCGGACGTGTTCCGCCAAAGGCGAATAATCAATATTTTATAAAAAATGAAATTTCTGCATATTTTAAGATATTTAGTTATTTTTTTATTGCTCAATGCTTGTGGCAACTCGCCTTATCAAGATAAAGCCATTCGATTTTTCAAAAAAGGCAATGCCGAACTCAAGCGCAAAAACTATGAATTGGCTTTGCAATACTATGATGCCGGTATCAAAGCCGATACTACTTTGCCCGATATTTATAACAATCGCGGGATTGTACACTATCAGTTGAGCAACTATGACCAAGCCTTGCAAGACTATGCGCGGGCTATTCGCCTCAAAAAAGACTATGCTGATGCTTATTTCAATCGGGCAAACGTATGGTATGAATTGCGCAAGTTTGAAAATTGTGTCAAAGATTTGAACGAAACCGCCCAATATTATGCCGATTCGGCAACCGTGTTTTTTGCCCGAGCGCGCGCCAAAATGCAACTAGCTGATTATCAGGGAGCTAAAGTCGATTTGGACAAAGTAATATCGCTCAAACCCGACTATGCCGATGCTTACGATAGTCGCGGTTATCAAAAAATTCATTTGGCAGACTTCACCGGCGCGGAAGCCGACTTGCAAAAAGCCATTCAAATCAATCCTAATCAGCATTTGGCGTATGCCAACTTGGGTTTGTTGCGCCTTGAACAGAACAAACGAGCCGAGGCTTTGGAATATTTGAACAAATCTTTGGGCTTGAACGCTTACGAAACCTACGCGCTCAACCAACGAGCCTACGCGTATTTGCTTGATAATCAGCAAGATAAAGCAAAAATTGACATTGAAAAATCATTTACCATTGACAAAACCGAAGCCAACAACGCTGAGGCACAACTGACGCGCGAGTTATACTTATTGCCCCAAGATGCCAAACCAAATAAGCCAAAAATTGAGCGTTTTTTTGCGCAAGCCCGCCCGACATTCCCGCCGCGAAAAAAGGAGTTTTTTGTGAACTTAATCCAAAAATATTGAGTTTTGTAAGAAAATATATTTAGCGAAAATTCGCCTATTAGCGAAAATTACGCAATTTTGACTAAATATATAAAACATTGATTATCAATGACTTACAAAAATCGTAATCGTTTTCAGGGATTGTTTTTTCCAAAAAAATAAAGGAATATTACCGAAAACATATTTATCTTATAAAAAGTTATTATTATTGCTTTAGAAAAATTGCATTTTTCATAAGTTTTTCGCTAAAATTACAAAATTTAAGTAAACTCTATCACTTTTTAATTATATGTCACAATTTGCAGAGCTGACCCTTGAAGGCAAGACCTATCAATTACCGGTTTTGGAAGGTACCGAAGGGGAAAAAGCCATTGATATTAATAAATTGCGCGACCTTACAGGCTATATCACGCTGGATTCGGGCTACAAAAATACCGGCGCAACCAAAAGTGCCATTACTTTTTTGGATGGTGAGTTGGGTATTTTGCACTATCGCGGCTACCCCATTGAAGAACTCGCCGAAAAATCAACCTTTTTGGAAGTGGCTTATTTGCTTATTTATGGCGATTTGCCCAATAAAGAAGAATTTTTTGATTTTGAGAACAACATCAAACGGCGCACAATGGTCAATGAAGATATTCACAAGATATATGATGGCTTCCCGGTCAATGCGCACCCAATGGGTGTGATGTCGGCTTTGGCTTCGGCTTTGGCAGTGTTTTATCCGGGTTCTATATCGGCGCACCCCAAAAAAGACTATGATGTGGTAGATTTGCAAATCAAACGACTGTTGGCAAAAATGCCTACTCTGGCGGCTTGGGCTTACAAAAACTCACAAGGGCATCCGGTCAATTATCCCAAAAACAAATATAGCTATATCGAAAACTTTTTGTATATGATGTTTGCCGTACCTGCCGAAGATTATGAGCAAGTGCCAGAAGTAGTAGATGCTTTGGACAAATTGTTGATTTTGCACGCCGACCACGAGCAAAACTGCTCAACTTCTACAGTGCGCTTGGTGGGTTCATCGCACGTAAGTTTGTATTCGGCAGTGTCAGCCGGTATCAGCTCGCTGTGGGGACCTTTGCACGGCGGAGCCAATCAAGAAGTAATTGAGATGCTTGAGCGCATCAAAGACGATGGGGGCAATGTGGACAAATATGTAGCCAAAGCCAAAGACAAAAACGACGATTTTCGTTTGATGGGCTTTGGGCATCGGGTTTACAAAAACTTTGACCCACGCGCCAAAATCATCAAAAAAGCCTGCGACAATGTATTGAGCAAACTGGGGGTTCACGACCCGATGCTCGACATTGCCAAAAAACTCGAGGAAGCCGCCCTCACCGACGATTATTTTGTGGAGCGTAAACTATACCCCAATGTGGATTTTTATTCAGGCATTATTTATCGGGCTTTGGGGATTCCTACCAATATGTTTACCGTAATGTTTGCGCTGGGTCGCCTGCCGGGTTGGATAGCCCAATGGAAAGAAATGCGTGAAGAAGACCAGCCCATTGGTCGCCCGCGTCAAATCTACACCGGAGCAGTCAATCGAGCTTATGTGCCGATGGAACAAAGGTAATTGCTTGATAATCAATCCTTTAAATAAATCTAAAACCTCGCTTGACGGCGAGGTTTTTTTTGTATAGCAATGAAATATTATTTATCAACCGAAGTATTAGAAATTAGAAATTAGAAATTACGAATTAGGAATTATACAAATCATTGATTATTCGCTAGAGGCAAGACGCAATCAACAGATTATATTTCTTAATTGTTTACTTTATTTTGTATCTATTCCTTAGGAATGAATAGTGAATAATGTAAAATGAATAATTTTGTAATTACTTGAAAGTCAATATGTTACCAAAAAATATTGTACGCATTATTTTTTTCTTGTTCCTTAGTTGAAAAAAGGTAGAAATAATTTTTTTCAACTTGACTATTTGCCAAAAACTGACCATTAAATACATTTTTTGCTTTTATTTCGTTTTTAAAATATTAAATTTGGTGGAATGGTGTGAATGGTAAGATGGTGGAATGGTGGAAATCATAACTTAATTAACGTGAATATTTTGAAACATATTAAAAAAGTACAAAAAATTAAAGTTTTTAAAAAAAAACCAAAATCCCCCCAAGTCGTCATCCTGTAAGGAGCTTTGTTGAATTGTTATCTCTTAGAATTTTTCTGTAATTAATTGAAAATCCTCCAAAGGCGGACACGGTCAATAAATTGTATTTCCCCCCCTCTTTTGGAGGGGGTTGGGGGGAGGCTGAAAAAAGTCCACAAAGTTCCACGCAGGATGACGTAGTTGTGTTATTTTTATTGGTTTAATTTTTTTACTAACTAATTGGCTGTGTCCGCCTTTGGAGGATTATCAATATTTTATATGTTTTTGCAAAAATTATTTCATTTTTTTATTATATTAAAATATTGGAAACTCTGTAAAACTCTAAAACATAATATAAATACTTGATTATCAATATTTTACAAAGCAAATTTAATCTTAAAGACTTTAGCAATTGGGCG
>JALONJ010000457.1 GCA_025455045.1 Microscillaceae bacterium
ATTTTGCTTGGTAATGTTCAGAATCACTGAAAAGCGAGAGCTTTTCAGAATTCAATGGAATTGCCGAAGGCAATTCCTGAAAAGTGGTGAAGAACCAAAGTATTGTACGCATTATTTTTTTTCTTGTTCCTGAGTCATTTTTAAATTTAATTAAATAGATATGTACGCACGAAATTTTTTGTTTTTTTGTTTATTAATCGGATTTGCGATTGCGTCTTGCGCCAATCAAAAATCGAGTCAAACCCAAGTTTTAAAAAATATGAATGAAGAAGTAATAAACTCCAATGCGCAATTGGACACAGCTACCTTTGGTGGAGGGTGTTTTTGGTGTGTGGAGGCGGTTTTTCAACAATTGGAAGGTGTCGTAAAAGTAGTTTCGGGCTATGCAGGTGGCAAAGTAGCCAACCCCAGTTACAAAGAGATTTGTACCGGGCGCACAGGACACGCCGAAGTTTGTCAGATTATCTATGACCCCAAAAAAATCACTTATACCGAACTTTTGCAGGCTTTTTTCTCGAGCCACGACCCTACTACGCTCAACCGTCAGGGAGCTGATGTGGGTACGCAATACCGCTCGGTGATTATGTACCATACCGAAACGCAAAAGCGAGAAGCCCAACAAATAATCAAAGAATTGAACGAGAAAGTATTTGATAATAAGATAGTTACGGAGCTTACTTACAATCAGCCTTTTTATAAAGCTGAAGAGTATCACCAAAATTATTATAACCTCAATTCGGAGCAAAGCTACTGCTCTTATGTGATTACGCCGAAGTTGGAAAAATTTAAAAAGGTTTTTAAAGATAAACTGAAAAAGTAAAAAAGGGGTGGTTTGGGAATTAGAAATTAATAATTGGGAATTAAGAATTATATAAATACCTCATTTTCAGTTAATTATGTCCTTATAAATATTTACCTTAGAAACAAGAATAAAATAAAGTAAACAATTGAATTTATTAATTAATTGATAATCAATGTATTACATTAGCACATTAGCACATTAGCACATCTTATAATTAACTTATTGTTATTAAATTATACTTAATTCATTGGTAATCAATTACTTATGGGATAATTTTTTTGCAAAAGGGTTAGCAGAAAACGTTTATACTCGTATAAAATTGGGTGTTTTAGGAAATCATTTAAAATGATTTGGATTGACAAACATTGGAGTAAATGATTGACTATCAAGTACTTATATTTACCGAGTAATTTTACCACAAAGTTCACAAAGGTAGGCACAAAGAAACACAAAGGTCTTCGTGAACTTTGTGGGTATTTTCTTAGTGTTCTTGATGTTTAAATGGTTTGTTTTTGAGCTACCTTTTGCAAATATAATTGATTCTTCACCACTTTTTAGGAAAATTGTAACGCGGGCTGTCTAGCCTGCGCGCGTAAGCGGCTTTAGACCACAATTAAGATAAACAATTCCTTTAACAACAAATTAACTCATTACTTATTTTGTAATCATTCCTTGTGAGGATACAAAACACCTCTTTTTTTTTTGAAATGATTTGATTATCAGTAAATTGCCAACAAAATAATTTTATCTTCCTGGTATATTTATGAATGTAAGCGAAATTAAAATTTTATTGTGTCGGCAATTGGGCGAGTCGGTCGTTTTGGGCGAAACTGCCGGACTCCAGCCCAGCCTGACTGTGCCGGTGGAGCAGATTTTGCCGGTGTGTCAGTTCTTGTATGCCAATGAACAAACTTATTTTGATTATTTGGCGTGCTTGACCGGCATTGACAATGGAGTCGATGTCGGAACGATGGAAGTTGTTTATCATTTGTATTCTATTCCTTATCATAGCCATTTGACATTGCGCGTGGTGGTGGCGCGCAATCAGCCTAATCAAAAATTGCCCTGTGTACCTTCGGTATGTTCGGTGTGGCGCACTGCCAATTGGCACGAGCGTGAGGTTTTTGACTTGCTGGGGATTGAATTTGCCGGACATCCCGACCTGCGCCGGATTTTGCTACCCGCCGATTGGGAAGGCTACCCTCTGCGCAAGGATTATACGCACCAAGAAAAGTATCACGGTATCACGGTGGCTTATTGAGGTCTCGACAGCTTTTCATTTTATATTCAATCGTTGGTGAAGTTTCTAGTTCTGCGTTTCTAATCGGGGAATAAGTAATTGAAAATCAAGCAATTAACTAAAATCTTGAGTTCTTCACCACTTTTCAGGAAAAGTGGTAAAGAGCCAAATTTTGTAAATTTTATAAATGCTTGATAATCAGCCAAAGACGGACACAGTCAGCAAGTTACATTGAACTTAAAAATGATACAAACTAAGTATGCCCAAGTACTTAATATGATTATACTTCTCGGCAGTTGTCAGTATCTTTATCAATCTTTTTTTCAAAAAACAATCTAAAAATCATCGAGTTGCCACAATTTTTGTTAAGGTCAAGTAGATAAGTTTTTATAAAAAAGTCGTTATATTTAAACCCAAAGCCGTTGGATTTTCAAATATAATTTGGCTAATTTTATCTAATTCAAAACATTAAACCTTTTCACAAGAAATATGCAACACTACTACTACGCAAATTTTTATGAATTTATGCAAAGAATCTTCGTATTTTGGGTTTTGCTGGTCGGTATAAATGCCTGTCGAGCGCAAACTTCGGCAGTAGCTTTGTCGGTAGGCAGCCATACATCGCCCGAAGCCTTGGCGATTCAGACTGGTACTTCGCAAATGCTTGAGTATTTGCCCTTGCTCCACAATAAGCGCGTAGGCGTAGTAGTCAATCATACGGCGTTGGTGGGCAAAGCCCATTTGGTAGATACACTCCTGAGTTTGGGGATTAAGATTCAAAAAGTATTTGCCCCCGAACACGGTTTTAGAGGTAATGCCGATGCCGGTGAGGTAGTACAAAACTCTACAGACTCGCGTACCGGCTTGCCGATTGTATCTTTGTATGGCAAAAACAAAAAACCGAGTGCCGAGCAATTGAGTGATTTGGATATCGTAGTTTTTGACATTCAAGACGTAGGAGTGCGATTTTATACCTATATCAGCACTTTACACTATGTAATGGAGGCTTGCGCCGAAAATCAAAAAAAGCTATTGGTACTCGACCGCCCCAATCCGAATGGCGGTTATGTAGATGGTCCGACACGAGAATACAAATTCAAATCTTTTGTGGGTATGCACCCTATTCCAATTGTTCACGGACTTACCGTAGGCGAGCTTGCGCAAATGATTAATGGCGAAAAATGGCTCAAACACAATTTGCAATGTGATTTGCAAGTGATTTTGAATAAAAATTATCAACATCAATTGCCTTATTCCTTGCCCGTGCGCCCTTCGCCCAACCTACCCAATGACTTGGCAATTCAATTGTATCCATCTATTTGTTTGTTTGAAGGTACAATCGTGAGTGTGGGCAGAGGTACCGATTTTCCGTTTCAAGTAGTAGGTGCGCCCGAAAAACAATTGGGAAGCTTTGCTTTCACGCCACGCAGTATAGAAGGAATGTCCAAAAACCCTATTCACAAAGACCAAACTTGCTATGGCATTGATTTTCGCCATCTGAATCAGTATCGTGGGCAGTTTACTTTAAAATATGTCATTGATTTTTACACCAAAACAGCTAATAAAAGCAAATTTTTTAATAAATATTTTGACACTCTTTTGGGTACTGCCAAAGTACGCGAACAAATTATAGCCGGACTGAGCGAAAAGGAAATCCGCGCCGGTTGGGAAAAAGATTTGCAAGCCTATAAGCTCAAGCGACAGAAGTATTTGTTGTATCCTTAATCAAGTGTTGGGGAAGTTTTTTTGAGCTAAGTATTTGAAAATCAGGTATTTACCTCAAAAATAACAATCAAAGGTACATAATCAGTTGAATAAATCTTATAAGGCTTCTAAAACCTTATAAGATTTGCCTAAATTACTCTTTCCGAATGGCTAATTCATTCCCAACCAATTTTTAATGATTTGAATTCCATTTTCGGTCAATACCGATTCAGGGTGAAATTGCACACCTTTTACATCATACTCGGTGTGGCTGAGTGCCATTACATTGCCTTCTGAGTCTAAAGCCGTGATTTTCAAGGGTTTATCAACTGTATGGCGAGCCACTGCCCACGAATGATAATGCCCAATTTTGAATTTTTTGGGCAAACCGGCAAACAAGCGGTCGGCATCATCGACTACCGAAGCCTCCGAGCTAATGCCGTGCAAAACCTCCGGCAGATTTAACAAAGTTGCGCCAAAAGCCTCGCCAATGGCTTGATGCCCCAAACAAACCCCCAAAATGCTCTTGGTAGGCGCATATTTTTTGATCAAATCCAGCATAATTCCCGCTTCTTCGGGAATACCCGGACCGGGCGAGAGTAAAATTTTGTCGTATTTGTCCACATTTTCCAAAGGAATTTTATCATTGCGATAAACTTCTAAATCGCAGCCCAAATTGCGTAAAATGTGTACCAAGTTATATACAAATGAGTCGTAATTGTCTAATACTAATATTTTCATTTTTTTATGCGTTTAGCCCCCAGCCCGCCTTTGGCGGGGGAGATTTTGAATTGAATTTTGATTTTGAATTTAAATCCCTTCGGCTTCTTTAAGAGCCTTGCGCAAAGCGCGTAGTTTGTTGTTTACCTCTTCCAACTCGCTGTGCGCCAAAGACTTAGACACAATCCCGGCTCCGGCTTGGTAATACAGCGTATTGTTTTTGCTCAAAAACGAGCGAATCATAATCGCGTGATTGATGTCGCCTTGAAAGCTCATCCAGCCGATAGCCCCGCCATAAAAACCCCGATTTTGGTTTTCGTATTGATTGATAAGTTGCACGGCTTTGTATTTGGGCGCACCCGAGAGCGTACCCGCCGGAAAAGTATCGGCAAAAAGCTGAAAACCCGATTTTTGCGGGTCTATTTCTGCGGTAACTTTTGAGACCAAGTGAATCAAATGCGAATAATATTGAATCTCTTTGAAAGTCTCGACTTTTACATTATTTCCATTTCGGCTGAGGTCATTGCGCGCCAAGTCGACCAGCATTACGTGTTCGGCAGTTTCTTTTTCGTCAGCAAAGAGTTTTTGAGCAAGTTGGGCATCTTCTTGGTCGTTGCCGGTACGCTTAAAAGTACCGGCAATGGGGTGAATTTCGGCTTTGGGTTGTTTAATTACAATTTGGGCTTCGGGCGAAGAACCAAAAATTTTGAAAGTACCATAATCAAAATAAAACAAATAAGGCGAAGGATTGATTGACCGCAGCGTGCGATATACATTAAACTCATCGCCTTGAAATTTTTGTTCAAATTGCCGCGACAACACAATTTGAAATACATCGCCCCGCCGACAGTGGTGCTTGCCCAACTCGACCAATTCCATATAACAGGCATCGTTGAGGTTGGATTTTTCTTCCGCCAATCGGGAAAACGGATAGGCTGGAAAACTTTTTTGATTGATAAAAGCCTCTACTTCACTCAATCGGCTGGGCATATCGCCGTACAAATGTTCAAAAATATATAGTTCGTTGTTGAAGTGATTGATAGCAATTACAAACTGATAAACTTGATACAAAATAGCCGGAATTTGCCGGTTTTCGTTGTTGTATGGGCGAATTTCTAAGTCTTCAAAATACTGAATACTATCAAAAGTAGTAAAGCCAAATAAACCGTTTTGCGGAAAATTAAACGGTTGGGCTTCAATTTCAAAGGCTTGACTAAACTCGATAAACGCTTCGATGACACTTTTGTCGGAGGTAGCTATTTTTTGGACAGATTCATCGGGCATTCGTGTAAGTATCTGGTTATCAGACACTTCGAAGCGGGCTAAAGGCTGTAAACAAATAAATGAAAAGCTGTTTTCGTTACCGTGGTAATCTGAACTTTCCAACAAAATCGGATTTTGGAGTTTATCCCTGAGTTTGAGATAAATACTAACCGGCGTAAGCGTATCAGCCAGCAGTTTTTTGTAATGCGTCTTGAGTGAGTATTTCATTATATTTTATCAAAAAAACTTAATTAATTATTTCTTAGTAATGAGTTAATTATAAGATGTGCTGATGTGCTAATCCACCAGAGGCGGACAAGTTGTAACACATTGATTATCAATTAATTCATAAATTCAATTGTTTACTTTATTTTATTCGGCTCTATCGTTAATTTGGTTAATTCATAGTAATTTTTCAAGATTATTTAAACCCTTAGAAGCCGTTTTAAAATCATTTTGCCCTATTTTTAGTTTATTTAAATCTTCAAAATTTTATTTTTTTTAAATAATTAACGACCTGATTACCAAATATTTATGCGTATTTAGGTGGTTTTGAACGC
>JALONJ010000055.1 GCA_025455045.1 Microscillaceae bacterium
TTCTTCACCACTTTTCAGGAATTGCCTTTGGCAATCCCTCTCGCTTTGTCATTCTGAGCGAAGCGAAGAATCTGAAACTCTTGATAATCAACGCTTTAGCTTCTTCGCTTTGCTCAGAATGACAAAGAAATTTTTTTCATTCCTGAAAAGTGGTGAAGAACCCATCTTTTTTTGTAAATATCTGATTATCAATTGATTATGAATTAGTCAATTTTTTAATTAATTCAATCAAAGCGTCAAAATTGATGGGCTTGGGCATATAGTCGTTGATACCTACGGTTTTGAAGTCTTCCATCGAGTAGTTTTTGGCGTTGCCGGTAATGGCCACAATCGGAATTTGAGCTTTGGCGGTATCGCTGAGTTGGCGAATTTGCTTGGCGCATTCCATTCCGTCCATTTGGGGCATATTAATATCCATCAAAATCACATCATACTGCTCTTTCTCGAGCATTTTTAGGACTTCTTTGCCGTTTTTGGCAGAGGCTATTTCAAAGTTTTGAAATTCTAAGACTTTTTTGGCTATATTTTGAATGACGGAGCTATCTTCGGCGATGAGTACTTTTTTCATTGGTTTAATGTTTTTAAATATTAGTTAATTTATTGATAATCAATAGCTTAAAAATTATTTTAAAGTCAATTTTTCATTTATTGTCTTTGACTTTTTACGCAAATATATCAAGTTTTTAGAATAAGTGGAAAACTAGAATGTATATTTCATAAGCATTTGATAATCAAATAGTTAAGCAATTTTATTCTTCCCATATTTTGGCTTTTTGGTCATAGTACTTGAGCCAGCGTTGATAAAAAGGATTCCAAGATTTTTTTGGTGGAGGAGTGCTATGCAGGGTTTTGAACCAAATTTTGAGGCTCTCAAAGTGCGCCATCAATGATTCTTCGGATAATAAATCCAACTTTTCCAGTTCAGCATTTTGATTGATTAAGGCAGTAGCTTGTTGAAATATGTGGGTTTGCAAATCATTTAATTCATTGATAATCAATGATTTATATTTTTGATAATCTTGACAAATCAAGCGATGCAATTTCTCGGCTTGCCACCAAAGCGAGTCATCAGCCTGCACTCCCGGAGCTAAAAATTGGTCAAGCAAAATGCTCTTTCCACCCAAAAAAAAGGGTTTAAAAACCGACAAACAAGGCATAGAAGTCCCCGTGAGCCACACAGTAGCCGGTTGGTCGATCCGGTTTTCTACAATCATTGAGCCGGTAGTTTGGCTAGGGTTGAGTAAGCCGGTGGCGTGCATACATACCGAGGCACTGCTTGCCTGCGCCGGTCGAAACGCCTGCGCCGGCAAGTTGTGCGATTGGAGTATTTTGATTGCCGCTTGGACATTGAGTTGCTGATTGTGCGATTGCAAGGTGTTTTGGGTGTGTTGCTGGCGGATTTTACAACTGCTCATATAAGTCATCAGGCTATCCGAATAGGCTTTGCGAAAGCTGAAATCTTCGCCGGTTTTGAGCCAACCTTGTTTTTTTGCCCAATTGATAGCCTGAGGACTGATTAAGTCATAGTCATTTTCAATGGTTAAGCCATTGGATATCGACCTAAAGCCTTTGACTTGTTGGGCTGCCCACTCTTTGCCGGCAGTTTCCAAAACCCAAGCCGTTTGCTTATCGGCAATGATAAAACTATTGTGATAATAAAAATTGCGATTTTCGTAGCCCCCACAAGCATCTTGCCCATACTCGGCTAACAGATTGGTAATCAGCTCTATAGCTCGCTCGGCAGAGTCGGCGCGCTCCAAAGCCAAGCGCAACAAATCCATTCCGGTCAAACCTTCATTTTTTTTATTGAATTTTACTTTGGTAAATACTGCTTCGTTGCCAATGACCAAGCCTTTTTCATTGATGCCCATTTCTGCTCCCCACATCTGAAAGGGCTTGCTGACGATGATTTCATAAGTTGATTCAACTTGGGGTATGTTGATATAAGTGCATCTAACCTGCTTATTATCAAGTATTTGGGCAGGTATTCTGACAATAGCTTGGGCTTCGTTGGGTTCTCGGTCAGAGTTTTTACCAAAAATCAAATTGCCGGTAGCAGTATGAGATGGCAAAGCAACAAAAGTATCGCACATAAGAGCTAATAATTGGTTAAGTACCTGATAATCAATTGATTAACTAAAAATATTTCAAATTGAAAATAGGGGCAAAATGAAATGTTTTAAATTTGAATTTGCGTAAATAATGCAAGTTGCATAGTACCATATTTTGAACCCCACCCCTGCCCGTTCAGGGAGGGGTGATAACTCGCTGATTATGAAGCCCCTCCCTCAACGGGGAGGGGTTTGGGGTGGGGTTTTGAGTGAGTTTTCAGGTGCTAGGCAACTTACATTAAATAATTCCTAAGTGTTAATTCCCAATTCCTAAGTGTTAATACTTGATTTATCAAAGTCATTATTTGGGAGCTGGCACTTTGCTCTGTTTTTTATTGGCACTTGGTGTAGCCGATTTTTGCAAGTGATTGTCTTTGTCATTTGTAAACCACGCTTCGGTAAATACTTCATTATCAGATACTTGCTTAATGGTATCGACAAAGTACCAATCGGCTTGAGCTTTTTGCTTGGTAAGGTCTAAAATATAATATCCGTGGCGAGTTAAATCGGCATATTTCATATGAGGGTTAGGATTGATACCATTAGGTAGAGGCTTGTTCATTTGATACTCGAGCATTTTGGCGCGCATTTCGCCGAGTTGCTCACCAAAATTGCCCGAAGTAATGCTTGGACTCACAAACTCCACCGCCACCGAGCCTACACCGGTTTCGGGTAGGTAGTCGGGTTGTTTACCTTTTTCACTCCACACCGTAGGGCGTTGGGCAATATCAAAAGCAAAAGTAGTATGGAAATCACCGGTCAAAAATACCACATTATTGATTTGATTGGTTTTGAGAAAATCAATAATCTTGGTACGCTCGGCAGGGTAGCCGTCCCAAATATCCAAAAAACGACTTTCCAATTGTTCAGCAGTGTAGCCGGGAATCGCCGCCGCCGCCCATCCGATGTTAAATTCAGCAAAAATCACCTGATTTCCCACAATTTTCCACTGCGCTTGCGAACTTTTTAACTCCTTCAAAAACCATTCTCTTTGATTGACTCCCAAAATAGTGCGATTTTCGGCATACAATTGCGTATCTTTAATGTCTTTGATTTGTTTTTCGCGTCCCTCGAGCCGAGTGTCCAAAAGAATCAAATCCGCCAAATTGCCATAATTTATTTTGCGATAAATACTTTGGGCTTCGCCACGAATCGGCAACCACTCGGCATACACTTGGCGGGCAATGGCGTGGCGATTTGCCCAAGAACCCTCACTATCACTGTGGTTTTCTGCTCCTCCTTTGTACGAATCATTGGCGGTTTCGTGGTCGTCCCATACGACTATAAAAGGGTGTTGCTGATGCACACTCCGCAAATCTTTGTCTAAGCGATAGATAGAATATCGAGTACGATAGTCCTCGAGGCTCAAAATTTCGTGTTTGGGCTGTACTTTTCGTTGGTCTTTGAGGGTAGAATCGGCATAGCCGCCCTGCCCATATTCATAAATATAATCGCCCAAATGAATCACCGCATCTAAGTCGTGGCGTTGGGCTATTTTGGCGTAGGCATTAAAATATCCGGCTTCGTAGTTGCTACACGAAACCACCGCAAAACGCAGATGCTCGCAGGCTTGATTGGGGGCGGTTTGGGTTCTACCTACCAAAGATTTTGCCCCCAACGCCATAAATTGATAGTAATAAGTAGTACCGGCTTGCAAACCAAGGACATCAATTTTGACTGTATAATTTTTTGCCGCATTGGTATTGAACTTACCGGTTTTGACCAAGTTTTTCATAGCGGGGTCAGTAGCCATTTGCCATTGCCCCTTGATGGTTTTGGCGGGGGTGGCGGGGGTGATTTTAGTCCAAATAATTACACGGTCTGCCAAAGGGTCGCCCGAGGCTACTCCGTGATAAAAAGGCTTGAGAGATTGTTCAAACAAATGTGGATATGTGGTAGGCGAAAATGCAGTTTGAGCCGTTGCCATTACATAGCTTTTCAAAAGGCAATATATCAAAAATAAACAACGCATCGTTTAAAAAATTTTTTGTTTTTTTATTAATTGTTAAATGTTTTTTACACAATAGCTCAGACAGTTTTTAAGCCCCCTGCCCCGCCAGAGACGGGGGTTCTTTTCCGAGTTATTTACTAAGTATCTGAAAATCCTCCAAAGGCGGACACAGTCAGGTAATTAAATAATTCCTAATTCCCAATGATTAATTCCTGATGCGCTGGTTTCTCATCTCAAAAACTATTTGAAATAATTGCACCACCCAAAATCGGCTGATAATTCCCAATTCGGGAATATATACAGTGATTATCCGACTGCTTTTGAGGAATTTAATCAATGATTTATTTTTTATAAATAAACACTTTAAATTACAAATGTAAGTTTTTGCTTATTTTTTAATGAAAAATCCCAAATCGCAAATTTCTTTTCCGAAAAATAGTAAATATTCTGGTCAAATGTACTCTTTTTTGGTTCTTTTTTTGCTTTTGAATAAAAAAGTTTTTCAAGATATGCTAAAATTATTACATCAACTGGTTAAGACAATGTCAGAATTGAGTTATAAATATATGAAAAAATATAAGCAAGTGATATGGCTGGGATGTTTGCTTATTTTCACACAAACTTTGCAAGCACAATATACATTTATCGGGTCGGCTACTTTAGAGCCTAGCAACCCATCTAATTGTATTCAAATCACGCCTTTGGCAAGTGATGCGCAGGGCTGGGTTTATTCCGATACCCGCTTCGACCTTAGCAATAATATTGATGTAAACTTTGACCTTTATCTTGGCAATGATGATACCGGAGCCGATGGAGTAGTATTTGTTTTGCACAATGATACGCGGGGCTACAATGCCCGGGGTTGCAAAGGTGTCAATCTCGGTTATGGTGGCAATGGCTGTTTGGGAACTTATCTTTCGCCTTCGTTTGGGGTAGAAATTGATACGCATAGCAATCTACCCCGTAATGACCCTGCCGCCGACCACGTGGCTTTTATTCAGAATGGTATTGTCAATCATCCGGCGGTATTTGACGGCTATGCTTTTCCGACCAATATTGAAGACAATACTACCCACAACTTTCGTTTTACTTGGACAGCCGCCACCCAAACCATTAGTATCTATTGGGAAGGTGGAGCCACACCCATTTTGCAAAGAGTGGTAGATTTGCCCACTCTCTTAGGTACTAACAATCCATACTGGGGCTTTACCGGAGCTACCGGCACAAATATCAATCAACAATATTTTTGCAGTGCTTTGGGTATCAATTTGAATCCTGCGCCTCTGCCGGTAAGTTTGGTTAGTTTTTGGGGCAAGCAAGTCCAGCAAAAAGTAGAGTTGCAGTGGCTTACCGCTTCCGAAACCAACAATGCTTATTTTATGATTGAACGCGCCTCTGGTGATTTAGACTTTCGGGCAATTGGCAAAATAAATGGTAGTGGCAATAGCCAACAAACCCGACAGTACCGAGTATTTGACGAAATCCCCCAAAAAGGCATCAATTACTACCGCCTCAAACAGGTGGATACCGACTCAACCATCAATTATTCCAAAATTATTCAAGTTAATTTTGATACCGGCGAAAAACCTTTTTTTAAGGCTTTTCCCAATCCGGCGCAGTCTGGCAAAGAGATTTATATCCAAAGCGGCAATTTTATTCACCACGATTATCAATTGATTATTCAAGATTTGCGAGGTAAAATCCTAATTCACCAAAGACTAAAAGCCAATGCAGTTGAAAATTTGACTTTCAATTTACCGGCTGGGGTATATCTGCTCACAGCGCGTGATGCCCAACATATTTTTACCCAAAAATGGATAGTAGAATAGTTTGGAGTCTGTCAAATATTATCTCTATAACTAATTAACCGTGTCTGCTTCTGGCTGATAATCAGGTGTTTATGTATTTTAATTCTTGATTATTAATTCCTCACACGCCATCAAAATTGCTTTGCCAGCAAAAATCGCTTGATTCAAATTGGTTAAGTTTTTAACTTTGCTGAGGTTCAAACCAACTCATTTGGCGTATAAAACAAGCACTTATGAAGTTTTCCAAACTATTTATTTATACCTTATTAGGAGCTATAATGTCGGCTTGCCAATCCGAACAAAAGCCCCAAAACATTCCACGAGAAATGGTATGGGTCAAAGGCGGCACTTGGCAAACCCAAGACTTGGCAACTCGAAATCCAAAAAATGTTTATATCAAAGGTTTTTTGCTCGACAAAAACTTGGTAACAGTTGCCGATTTTGCGAAGTTTGTCCAAGCCACCCACTACCGTACCGAAGCTGAAAAATACGGCAATTCGGGCGTTTTTGTTCTTGAAACCGGTGCTTGGGAAATGATAGAAGGAGCTAATTTTCGTTTTCCGCAAGGCAAAAATGCCCCTGCCGCCCTTGCCAACCATCCCGTAACCCAAGTTTCGTGGAACGATGCCCAAGCCTACGCGCGCTGGCAAGGCAAACGCCTGCCTACCGCCTACGAATGGGAGTGGGCGGCGAGTGCCGCCGGAGAGCAGACTCAGCAATATGCTTGGGGAAGCCAACTCATTGAAAATCAGCAATATAAAGCCAATGTGTGGCAAGGTAATTTTCCTGAAAATAATACACTTGCCGATGGCTTTGCTTTTACTTCGCCGGTGGGTTATTTTGGTGCAAATACTCTCGGACTGAGCGATATGGGTGGCAATGTATGGCAATGGTGTCAAGATGATATAGCTCCCAATGCCGAAGAAGCGCGTAACGACCCCAAAATGCGCAAGGTGTTGAAAGGCGGTTCATTTCTTTGCGATGAGAAAGTATGCCACGGTTATCAAATCAAAGGCTTATCTAGCTCTACTCCCGAAACCGGATTGATGCACGTGGGGTTTCGATGTGCGAAAGAGATTGAATGATATAGAGGAAGTATTTTTTTATAACTATTTGGTTATCAGATATTTATAAAAAAATAATCGAATAAAAAAACCGCGCTTCATCAAGGAGGCGCGGTTTTTTAAAATTCTTCAACCAGCTATGCATTAAGTTCTAATCTCTGACAAAGATTAAGTCCAATTTAATGCCGATTGTGTAAATAGCTGATTATCAATATTTTAGCTTAAAGTAAGTTTGTAAAAGTTCCCGTTTTTGGAAAAATCATTCTTTTGATGGAAAATACATAAATCAACACAGTCCCCGGAAGGCTGGTTATAGGCAGATTTTTTCATAAAACCATCACACCATTT
Organism: Microscillaceae bacterium; assembly: GCA_025455045.1. Lineage (GTDB taxonomy): Bacteria > Bacteroidota > Bacteroidia > Cytophagales > Microscillaceae > JALONJ01. The sequence continues at coordinate 7,283 of JALONJ010000055.1, forward strand.
CACCATTTCACCTATTTTTGGATAATTTCTACCACAAAATCATCTACCAACGATACCAAGTCCTCATCATCTTCGGGAAATTCAGTGTACCACTTACATTCAATCGGGTGTCCTTTGCGGGCTAATTCTTCCAAAACGCGGAGCATATCCAACAAACACTTGCTCGAGCTGGTATTATAATAAATCAAATCAAAAATCAAATATGTTTTAGCTGGAGGGTTTTGGACGTATTCATTAATCCAGTCCAATACTTCGCGGTAAAATTCGAGCGGGTTTTCGTGAACTGACCGCCCCGAAATTTTAAGCTCACCTTTTTGAAAGTCAAATTCTACTTTGGGGTTGCGGTCGGTAGCATCTATCAGCAAATTTTGCATAATTTTATCCAAATTTATTTATCAAAGTTAATATAAGGAATTAGGAATTAATAATTAGGAATTAAAAATTATATAACAAACTCATTATCAGTTAGTTACATTGTTATAAATCTGTACCTTATTTTGTCATCATTTCAGCCCTCGCACTGTGGCACACAGTCCAAATGAATGACAAAAAGTTCCAAAGATTCCATTTTTTAGTATAAAATAAATTATGAACAAGTACTTATCAACAATTATAGACCTCATTTTCAAACATTTATGATTTATTTACAAAATCTTGCCAAAACCTTTGCCAAAGGCAGTGCCAACGAAGTGCGAGCTTTGGACAATGTAAGCCTCCAGATTGCCCAAGGCGAATATGTGGTATTGGTGGGAGCAAACGGCTCGGGCAAATCCAGCTTGTTGAATGCCATTGCCGGTTCGTTTTGGTTGGATAGTGGCAGCATTAAGTTTGGCGAAGTTGAGGTGAGTCAACTACCTGATTATCAGCGCAGTAAATGGATTGCGCGAATTTTTCAAAACCCCTTGAGTGGCACAGCGCCCGATTTGAGTATTTTGGACAATTTTCGGTTGGCGGCTCTACGCACACAAAAAAAAGGCTTTGGCATAGGCATCAATCGGCATTTTCGCCAAAAAGTGCAAGAAAAAATTGCCCTTTTGCAAATGGGCTTAGAAAACAAAATCGACCAAGCAATGGGTAGCTTGTCAGGTGGACAACGCCAAGCCCTGACGCTCATTATGGCGATTATGGACAACGCCCAAATACTGTTGATGGATGAACCCACGGCGGCTCTCGACCCCAAATCAGCCCACAATGTGATGCAAAAAGCCGCCCAAATCAGCCAAGAATTTCGCCTGACTACGGTTTTGGTTACGCACGACCTCAAAGATGCCCACCAATACGGCAGTCGGGTGATTCAAATGCAAAACGGCAAGGTGATTCGTGATTTGGATTTTGAGCAAAAAAAACAACTATCGCGGGCTGATTTATTGGACTGGTTTTGAAAAAATCAAATGCCGTCGAGCAATGGTTCGGGCAGTTTCGGGTTTCTAACTCCGAATTTTTGTTAATTGCTTGATAATCAATTAGTTACAAAAAATATTTGAAATGGTATAACTAACTGATAATCAATTACTTATAAAAAATATCCGAAGTATTGATTGATAATACTACTGTACATTTCTTAATCACTAAGAAGTTAAGTCATTGATTATCAGTACTTTGCACCTTAGCGTCTTTGCGCGAAAATAGAACTGTACCGTAGTATTATCATTGATAATCCATCGCAAAGCAAACAAGGTTATTTATAAACAAAAAACCCAACTCTCTAAAGAGTTAGATTTTTTATAAATAATTGATAATGAATTAGTTACGAATTAAAAAGCTACTCCAATCGTAGCACCCAATCGCCCGCCTAAGCCGGTGCGTTTGGTGTATGGAAATGGAGGCTTATTGACTTTTATATCATCGGAAGCCTCGGGGCTTTGTGAACCCACGACAAAGCCCGGACCACCCCAGACATCAACGGTAATAATATCTTTGAAAATCCATTGATAACCGGCAGTCAAACCTACACTAAACATATTGAGGTTGGCTTTGCTGCGCAAATTATCGCCGCCTTGTGGATTGGCAATTTCAATATTTTGCTTCATCGCTTGATAACTCAAGTAAGGAGCAATAAAAAAGCCTAGCGGGGCAGAATTGTTGTCAGATAAATAAAAACGAGCTTCGCCAATAAAGCCTACCCCGCCGTTTACCTCAGCCCTGTCGCGCCGCCCGGTATAAAAAAAGCTCACTTGCGCGCTAAGTTTATCCGAAAAAACTCGTTCATAAGCCAAATGCAAAGAGCCAAAAAATGGGCTTACAACGTTGATTTTGGCAATATTTACTTTGTCGGTTTGGGCTTCCAAATGGCTATTGAGTAGTCCCAAAAGCAACAAAGCCATCAAAAATTTAATCTTTGTCATAGTTTAATTAATTATTGATTTGAATAAAATAACTCAATAAATTATCTCAATTTTACGGCGAAATTAATTGATTTAACGATTCAAAATACTATTTACACCGAATATTTTTATAACCAATTGATTATAAATGGGTTACTACTTTGCCATCAGGTTTCAATTTTCCTTAATTTTTTAAAATTATGATTCAAATTCAGTCTTTTGTATTTAGTCCGTTTTATGAAAATACTTATCTACTTTTTGATGATACGCACGAAGCGGTGGTCATTGACCCGGGTTGTTATGAATTGCCAGAGTGCAACGAACTCAAAAATTTTATTCAGCAAAACGAACTCAAGGTTGTCAAACTGCTCAATACTCATTGCCACATCGACCACGTATTTGGCAATCAGTTTATCAAAAATACTTATGGGGTAAAATTGTATATGCACGCCCAAGATGTACCTACTTTGAAAGGCAATAAATTTGCCTCCGAAATGTTTGGAATGAAAGGTTTTGTAGAATCGGAGCCGGATGTGTTTGTCGAGGAGGGTGAAACCATCACCTTTGGGGACTCAAGTTTAGAGATTTTGTTTGTTCCCGGACACGCGCCCGGGCATATTGCGTTTGTGAGCAAACCGCAAAAATTTGTATTCAGTGGCGATTGTTTGTTTCGAGAAAGCATCGGGCGCACCGATTTTCCCAACTGCAATCATCAGGATTTAATTGATAGCATTACCCAAAAACTGTTTCCCTTGGGCGATGATTTTACGGTGTATTCGGGACACGGTCCGACTACAACCATCGGACACGAAAAGAAATTTAATCCTTTTTTGAATTAATCATTGATGATTTGGATTTTTGAAAAAAATATAAGAAATTGATTACCAATTAGTTATAGTTTTACTTTCAAATAAAGATATTAATTTCAGATAAAATACAAAGAACTTAAAAACACTTAGTTGATTTTTACCATAAAAAATAAATTTATGAACAATGAACAACTAATTCATCACTTTTACACGGCTTTCCGCGACAAAGATATTGTCGGAATGCAAGCCTGCTATCACCCCGAAGTAAGGTTTAATGATGAGGCATTTTCAAACCTGCAAGGCAAGCAAGTATGGGCTATGTGGGCGATGTTGGTAGAAGGAGGCAAAGATATGCGGATTACTTTTCGAGACATAAAAGCCAATGATGCTTTTGGCTCGGCTACTTGGGAGGCATTTTATACTTTGTCATTGACGGGCAACAAAGTCCACAATGTTATCTCGGCAAGTTTTGAGTTTAAAGATGGCAAAATCATCAACCATCACGACCGATTTAGCTTTTATCGTTGGGCGCGACAGGCTTTTGGAATTACAGGTTGGCTTGTGGGTTGGACACCCTTCTTACGCCAGAAAGTTCAAAAAACCGTTGCCCAAAGGTTGCAAAAATACATTGCTCAACACCCCGAGTATCAATCTTAGGAATTAGGAATTAATAATTGGGAATTAGGAATTATATAAACACCTGATTTTCAATTAATTATGTATTCTAAGCCTCAACGCGCGCAGGCTGGACAGCCCGCGTTACAATTTTCCTGAAAAGTGGTGGAGAACCTAATTTTTTGTTAAGTGCTTGATAATCAAATAGTTACAAAATTTATTTGAGGTGACATAACCAACTGACAATCAATTACTTATAAAAAATACCCGAAGTATTGCAGTAATTTCCACTATGGATAAGTGCCTGATTATCAATGAGTTATAAAACTTTTATTAAATTATAAAACCCTGATAATCAGGTAGTTATAAAATAATCGTTTACCCATATCAATGAGTTATATGTGCCAAAGTGGGAATTGCTGGAAGTATTGGCATATATAATTCTTATAAATACTTGACTGAGTCTCGCCTCTGGCGGATATACAGATAGTTATAAAACTTTTAGTAACAATAATTTAATTCTCAATTCTCGATTCTCGATTCTCAATTCTTTGCATTATCCAACTTTACTCCAATAATCAAAATATCATCTACTTGGGGGGTGTTGCCCATCCACTTTTGCAGGGTTTGGTCAATGATATTTTTTTGTTGCGCCATCGGCAAGTGATGAATGGAGTTGAGCAATTCTTTAAACCTCTGCCCCATAAATCGCGTGCGGTTATCAGCCCCAAATTGGTCGCGGAAGCCATCAGAACATAAATAAAAAGTAGTAGGGGTATTGACTTCAATTGTGAACCGATTGAAAGGCTTGTCTTTTTCATAAAAACTCACCCCACCAATCGAGGTTTTGTCGGCTTTGACCGTTTTTAACTCTTGATTTTGTAACCAATAAAGGGGCTGACCGGCTCCGGCATATTCCAATTTCGGAAATTTGAGCAGTGCTTTGTATTCCGGCGGAATTATCTCAAAGGTACATATCGAGATGTCCATACCATCTTGATTTTGGGTTTCTTCTTGGCGAAGTACGCGCCTAATCCCAATTCTAAGCTCGTCCAAGAGTTGATTGGGTAAAGTAATGCCTTCTTTGTTTACCAATTCATTGAGCAGTTCATTGGCAATCATACTCATAAATGCCCCGGGTACACCGTGTCCGGTACAGTCGACACAGGCAATAATCGCCCGATAATTGCGAAATCCAACCCAGTAAAAATCACCACTTACTACTTCGCGCGGGCGAAAATAAACGAAATGCTCGGGAAAATATTTTTGAATATCAGCTTCTGTGGGCAAAATAGCTTCTTGAATTTTTTTGGCATACAAAAGACTCTCCTGAATATCCAATGATTTGCTTTTAAGTTCAACCTCGACTTTTTTGAGTTGTGTAATGTCCAAGGTTGTGCCATATAGCCCTAACCACTTGCCTTCGGGGTTATACAAGCCCCGAACCCGATTGAGCAAATAACGCAGGTCGCCATTTTGCCTAATGATGCGTTGTTCATATTCTATCTCGGTTTCGTGCTTGCTTCTCTGAATGATTTGCCTTACCAAAGGTTGTTCTTCGGGTAGGGTAAATTTGAAATAACTTTCGTCGGGCGGCGGGGGAGTCAGACTTTTGTCTATACCATAAATCTCGTACATACCCTCCGACCACTCGGTAGTGTGGGTGGCAAAATTGATGAGCCAATTGCCCAAACCGGCAAGTTTTTGGGCTTGGTTGAGGCTGGCTTCTTTGGCAATCAGCTCGGCTTCAATGGCTTTTTGTACTGAAATATCCCGAACAATGATATAAAAAATGGTTTGGTCTAAAATTTTGATGGCATTGATAGATACATCGGCAAAAAAAGTTTCGCCTTCATTTTTTTGAAAAAGCCATTCAAAACGGTTGTAGCCTTTTTGATAAGCAACTCGCACCAGTTCTTGGGCTTTTTTGAACGAGCTGCGCCCGTCGGGTTGGGTGGGAGGCGACAAGGCGGCTAAGTCTTCATTAATCTCGAGCTTGTCATCATATTCAAAAAGCCGCAAAGTAGCCGGATTGCAGTCCACGATGCGCCCATTTTGCAAAATCATAAAACTATCATCGGATTTTTCAAACAAAGCTCGAAAACGATTTTCGGTGATTTTTAACTGAATGAGGGCTTGTGCCAAACGGCTTTTTTGTTTTTCAAGTTCTTGATTAGTAACCAAAATATCTTCATTGGCGCGGCGCAACACTTCGGATTGGTTGTTCATTTGTTGTTTTTGCATCGACAAATCCAGCAAAATTCCGCGCATTTCGGACTGATTTTCGGCAATCATTTGATAGGCATCTTGCAAGCGATTGGCAATCCGTTTTTTGTCAGTAATATCAACAAACGAAGCCACAAATGTCAATTCATCGGTTTTATGATTAAAAGGAGTGGCGGTCAAATCGAGCCAATACAAAGTACCGGTGCTGGATACAACTTTGGTGTCTTGGCGATACACCAACTCTAGGGTCGCATTTTGGGTAAAATTTTGCGGGTCATTCAAAATATTGTAATCATTGGGAAACACCTCGGCAAGCTGAATGTGCAACAACTCCTCCGCATCATAGCCAAAGACTTTCTCACAAATCGGATTGGCGTACAAAATCCGCGTCTGATTGTAGATAAATACGCCAAAATGCACCGATTCTACTAATTTTCTAAATTTATTTTCGCTGGCACTTAGTTGTTCGTTGGTGTTTTTGATTTCCTCAATACTTTGGTTCAACTCTTCATTGAGGCTTTGATAATCAGCATTTTGGATCTCAATTTCATTTTTTTGGTTTTGAATAGTCTGGGTATAATTTTGGATTTTTAGGGTAATAGGGCGAAAAATCAGCCAACCTTCAATCACAAGTACGAGCAAGATAATTAAAGTCAATACATAATCGGTTTTTTGTAAATATAGAACTGCTTGTTGGGCTTCGCGGTCATACTGGTAAGTGATTTGATTCATTCCCTCTAAAAAGGCTTTTTCGTGCTTGAGTGTTTGATTGAGCGCGGCTTCAACCAGCTCAGGCTTGGGCAAACTATCCGATTTTGAAGTAGCTTGCAAAGGGCGAATCGCTTGATAAATAAGGTTGAAATGCGGCTCAAGCTGATTGAATAGGCTTTGAACCTTCGCACTATTGTTGCCCGATAAGCCCATTTTGGCACTTCCTTCTTGCAAGCCGATGTGGGCTTGTGTCCAAAGCTCAAACGAACTTTTGAGGTCTTGATACGTGCTTTGGCGTTGGGTAAACGGCAGGGAGTTTTGGTGTAAAATCAGCAAGTTTTTGCTCAAACGCTGGCTCAGCATCCTTTGCCGACCGGCAATATTGACCACGTGCGAATCGGAAATCTGATTTTCCAATTGGCTATGCACAAGCATTTGGCTGACAATGAGCAAGATTGCCACCAAACCCAAAGCAATGATGTAAACCAGAGTCAATCGGCTAATGGGATTGACCGATGCGTGGGTCATATTTTTAGGATTAAATCATAAAATAGGGTACAATTTCAATTCCAAATTTAAAAGCAAAAAACCAATTTTTTCAAATTTAATTGATGATATAAGACAAACCGAAGGTTTTGTAAGGTCAATCCAAGGTTTAAATAGTTAAACAGCATTTTATTGAAATAATCATATATATATTTTAGAAAAAATATTTTAAAATATTGATAATGAATGATTTATATAATTTTTAAAAATACAAAATATTCAAATAATTAAATTTTGACATTGCTCGCAATAGTAGCTGGCTCTACCACTTATATAAATGTGGGGTATTTTACTATCACAATTTGGGCAATTTGCCGGTTCTTCATCTGTCCATCCTCGACTGTGAATCAGATAATCGCGGGGAAAATCACGATAATAGGCTTCGTGTTGAACTGCCAAACGCAAAATAGCCTGCATTTTTTGATACATAAGCGCAATTTGCTCAGTGGTTAATTGCCAAACTAGCGTTTGGGGGTGAATTTTGGCTTGAAAAAGAATTTCATCAGCAATCCAATTGCCGACTCCGGCGGCTACCTTCTGGTCGAGCAAGGCACTTTTGATGGGCATTTTGCGCTTGCCCAAATTTTTTGCAAATTCGGTCAAAGTGATGGTTAGGGCATCGGTCGAGAGCTTTTTGGCTTGCTGAAACTCAGCAATCGAGTTGCCTACGGCAAGTTTGCCAAACTTGCGCGGGTCAGTAAATGCCAAAAAACCATTCTCAAGCCAAAACAAAACTCGGGTAAAGCGCGGAGTGAGGTCAATATCTCGGAAGTACTCCAGTTCGCCGGTCATTCCGAAATGTAGCATAAGGGTTTTGTTTGCCGAGGTTTGGACAAACAGATACTTACCAATGCGGTCGGTACTGACCAAGGTATGATTGATGAGGGCGGATTCTACCTCGGCTATCGGACTTTGAACAATTTTGGGAGCATTGATTTCCAAACGGACTACTTTTTGCCCGAGGGCAGTAGCCTCAAAATATCGGCGAAAACTCTCTACTTCGGGAAGTTCAGGCATAAAATTATTTGTTGATTTATTGGTTTAGAGATTTGTTGATTTTTATATAACTAACTGATTATCAATTGATTATATTTTTGAGTAAAGATTTCGTTTCTTTATAAACATTGTTTTTGATTATTTACCACACGCCAAGAGCAAATGTATTAAAAGTCGAGATTCAAACTCCCTCTTCGGGGGTTGGGGGGCTTCAAATTCAAAAATTTGATGTATTTTCAATTTTGCCGTCTTTCATCTCAATTTTATAATCAATCAAGGCACTGTTTTGCACGCGCGGGTCGTGAGTAGTAATAAACAGGGTTTTGCCTTGGGCTTTGAGGTCGGCAAATATTTGCATAATATTTTCGGAGGCTTGGCTATCGAGATGCGAGGTAGGCTCATCGGCAAAAATAATCTGCGGTTGGTTAATCAAGGCACGAGCAATAGCGACCCGTTGCATTTCGCCACCCGACAAGGTATCTACTTGATAATCAAGCCGATGCCTGATATTGACTTGCTCGGCTACTTGCTGAATAAGTTGGTCAATTTGGCGTAAGTTGTAGCGCAGGGGGTACAAAGGAATCGCTAAATTGGTATAAGCCGTAAAACCCTTGATGAGTTGAAATTGTTGAAAAATAATCCCGATGTGTTTTTGCCGAAATTGGGTCAAAAACTTTTCGGACCAACGCGATATTTTTTCGCCCAGACAGATATACTCACCCGAAGTAGGCTTTGCCAAACCACTCAAAACGGTGAGCAAAGTGGTTTTGCCCGAACCCGAAGCCCCTTGCAAAACGGTACAGGAGTTGTCTTTGATTTGTAAATTGATTTGATTGACCGCCACAATCTCGTTGGGCTTACCGGCGTAAAATTTTTTGACCAAGTCTTTGGTCTCGATAATTAAATCGGGCATTGTAAATGAGGAATTAGAAATTAATAATTACGAATTAAAAACAATGTAAATAACTGATTATCAAGTATTTACACGATTTAATTGCCCATTTTATTTTTAATCAAATACGAAGGTATTGACAACAATAATACAAAGGTAGTGGATAAATCTTGAGAACTAAAACGAATGTTGTTTATAACTTGTCAATCTTTGCGCAAAGCTCTATTGTATCAATAGTTCGGACAGTTTCTAGTTTCTAAGCCCCTTGCTCCGCCAGAGGCGGAGGTTCTTTTCCGAGTGATTTACTAAGTATCTGATAATCAGCTTTTACATAAAATATTTAAAATAGCATAACTAACTGATAATCAATTACTTATAAAAAATTTCCAAAGCATTGTTGTAGGTAAATTGCCAAAAAATCAATTTTTTTATAAAAAAAGTAACTCAACCCCCCTAAGTTCGTTTAAGCATAATAAACCCTATTTAGAACTATGACCCAAAGAGAATTACTCGAAAAAGTCGGAAACTTTGACAAACTTGCCAAAGACCTTACCTTCCGCAATGCTTTTATGGCAAACCCCAAGACGGTGTTGGAAAAAGAGTTGGGTATTCAATTGCCTACCGGCACTAATTTGCATTTGCACGAAAACACCACCCACGAGATGCACATTATTTTGATACCGGCTGAACAAAGTGTTTTTGGAGATACTCTTGACGATAAAGTAGAAAAAGTATTAGATAAAGCCGTAAGCAACGAAAGCTTTAAAAAGCTCTTGATTGCCGACCCCAAAGGTACTTTGAACGCTGAATTGCCGGATTTTTATGTGCCTGAGGATTTTCGCATCTATTTTCACGAAAACAAAGCCAATGAAATTCATATTTTGGTGCCGGCTTTGTTGGCAACCGAAGACGAACTGAGCGAAGCTGAGTTAGATGCCGTAGCGGGCGGAAGTCGCGGACGTGGTCCACACATTGGTCGCAAAAGAGGTGGTTCAGGACCTCGTTGCCGCTCACAAAAATTTTAATTATACCTTATTTTCATATTCAAGCAAAAAGTTAAAAGCTGATAGGTTTTTAACTTTTTTGTTTTATAAACCATTGATTATCAAGGGTTAGCAAAATTGTAACACAGCCTTTAGGCTGTGGGAGGCACAGCCTAAAGCTGTGTTACATTCTTATTTGTCAAAAGTCAAAGATTATCAGTTAGTTATTATTAACAATTGATTGCCACTATCAGCTAATTATACCTGACAATTTTTTAGCCTAAATCAAAATAACTTTGTATATTCATCAACTCTTTGCTGCCTCACAAAGCGAGATTTGCTTAATAGTTGAGCTACCTTGTTTTGCATAATTATCTGATAATCAATTAGTTATGTAAATTGTGTTTCCCCACTCTTCACGTCTCCCTTCCCACTCCTCACTCCGCAATTCCCACTCCTCACGCCTTATTCCCCGCCTCCCACTCAGACCATTTTCAAGCGCAATGTTATCTAAATTTTAATTTAATGTTAAGCATCACCGAGGCTTGGCAAGGAAAATATAACGAATCCTTAACCGATTTTCTGCCGATGCAGTAGTGGCTTGAGATTAATTTTGCACTCGAAAATTATTTAGGCTGATAGTTATAAATTTTAATTTTACTCTATGAACAAGTTTTTATTCATTTTTTGCTTTTTTCTTTTCCTACTACCTATTTCAGTTTTTGCCCAAACCGGCACTATCCAAGGTCAAATCATTGACACTACCGCCAATGAAGGCGTAATTGGGGCAAACGTAGTAATCAAAGGTACTACGATTGGTTCATCTACCGATATTGAGGGAAAATATTTAATTCCCAATGTAGTAGCTGGCACTTATACCATTGTAGTTTCATCGATTGGCTATCGCGCCAAAGAAATTGAGGGGGTAGTAGTACAAGCCGGTAAGGCGATTACTTTGAATGTGAAGTTGAGTGAAGATGCCAAGCAGTTGGAAGATGTAGTCGTACAAGCTGAGCGTGAAACTTACTCCGAAATTTCGGTTATCTCGGAGATTAAATTGTCCCCAGTCGTCGCAGTAGGCGTTTCAGGCGAACAAATCTCCAAAACTCAAGACTCAGATGGCGCGGCAGTTTTAAGACGTTTACCCGGGATTTCTTTGTTTGATGAGCGATTTATAATGGTACGCGGATTGGGTGAAAGGTACAATGCAGTTTTGTTAAATGGAGCCTTAACACCCAGTACTGAGGTAGATGTAAAATCCTTTTCTTTTGATGTAATTCCCAGTTCAGTTATTGATAGAATGTTGGTACTAAAATCTGGTGCGCCGCATTTGCCAGGCGAATATGCAGGGGGAATTATTCAAGTATTCACTAAAAATGCCCCTGATGAAAACTTTACCAACCTAAGTATAAGTGGCGGTTATCGGGTCGGGACTACTTTTAACGAAATGTTGAAGTATGAAGGTGGAAAAACCGATTGGCTAGGGTTTGATGATGGTACAAGACAATTACCCAGTAACTTTCCAAACAGTATAGTTACTGCTTCAGCAACGGAAAGAACTGATGCAACTAGATTATTGTCATCTACTTGGCTACCTCAATCGTTCAATGCTGCTCCAGATTTTAAGATAGCTTTAGGTTTAGGTCGTAGATTTAAAGTTGGTAATGTGAGAGTTGGTAATTTGACTTCTATTTCTTACGGTAACAGTCGTCAGTTTTTAAATATTCAAAGAAATCGATACCTTAAATTTGATTCCAATACTCAAACAATTACAGGAGATTTCTTCAATTATCAAGATGCTCAATCTAATCAAACTGTACGAATAGGAGCTATTCACAACTGGTCATTTGCAATTAATAAAGATCATAAAATCGAATTTAGAAACCTTTTTAATCAATTAGGTTCTACTCAAAGTGTTTTTAGACAAGGAATTGACTCCCAAAATGGTAATGCTGAAGTAAATAATTATTCTTTGTATTACGAAAATAGAACAATTTATTCGGGGCAATTAGCGGGTAAACATACCTTGGGTAAGTCAATCATTGATTGGTTAGGTGGTTATTCTTACACCAATCGCCAAGAGCCAGATTTTAGACGCTTCAAAAGTACTCGCCCCAACGGCTCTACCGAACCTTTCAAAGTTCCCGTACCATTTGGAACATCTTTAAATGAGAATGGTCGTTTCTTTTCTAATTTAAAAGAGAATGTTTATACAGGAATGGTCAATTTTGAACACGATTTTGGGAATGATTCAAAAGAAATTAAATTTAAAGCTGGGGTCTATGCCGAGCGTAAAATTCGCAACTTTAATGCGCGAATATTTACATTAGCTAATCCTACTTCAAATTCTGAATTTGCCAACGTTACAACTGATATAATGTTCAATCCGGCAAATATCTCTCCCACCATTTATAATCTGGTAGAAGGTACAGTACCCAGAGATGCTTATGATGCTAATAATACTCTGTTGGCGGGTTATGCTAGTTTGAGTTTACCTATTTCAGAAAAGTTCTCTACCACCTTTGGGGTTAGAGTTGAACACAATGAGCAAAGATTGCGAAGCAATGCCACAGATGTTATTACAGGAAGACCTGTAAGAGTGGCTAATATTATTACCAGTATTTTGCCTTCGCTTAATCTTGCTTACAACTTGTCAGACAAAATGCTTCTAAGAGCCGCTTATACAAGCTCGGTCAACCGTCCTGAATTTAGAGAAATTGCTCCGTTTTTGTATTATGATTTTAACCAAGAGTTTTTGGTACAAGGTAATCCTAATTTGAAAACTCCCAAAATTTACAATGTTGATTTGCGATGGGAGTATTACCCAACGCCGGCTGAGGTGATTATGATTGGAGGCTTTTATAAGAAATTCATTGACCCGATTGAGTTTAATGTAATTGGAGCAGGTAATTCGAGACCCACAGTGGTATATGTGAATGCTGAATTTGCCGATAGTTATGGCTTAGAAATGGAAGTTAGAAAATCTTTAGGAACAGTAATTCCCAATGGTTTTTTTGAAAAAGTATCAATGGTATTCAATGCCTCTTACATATTTAATGAAATTCAATTGCCTTCTACGGTTACTACCCAAAGAGCCAATCGCCCAATGATGAACCAATCACCTTATTTGATTAATACTGGTTTTTATTATGACAATGAGGACAATAATTTCCAAGTAAGTTTACTTTACAATGTATTTGGAAGAAGAATTTTTTATGTTGGTGATTTGATTACTGACCCCAATGATCCTAATGCTGGAAATTTCCCCGATGCTTATGAAATGCCACGAAATACGATTGACTTATCAATTACCAAAGGCATAGGCAAAAAGATGGAGTTTAAATTTGGCATCAATGATTTATTAAATGCTCGTTACCGATTTGTGCAAGACTCCAATCGAGATGGTAAAATAACTTCCATTGATGATGATGTCATTTCTTACCGCCGAGGGCAAAATATCTCGCTCAGTTTCAAATATGATTTCTAAACCTAGCTTGTTCATAAGATATTACATTTTTGTTCAAAATAAAGCCTTGTTTAAGGTGTTTTTAATGGTGTGATTTATTCAAGTAAAAAAGTAAATTAATTTTAAAATTATGAAACATTTATCAAAAATTCTGTTTTTTTTGATGTTGTCCTTTGCAGTTATCTCCTGTAAAGAAGAAGATGAGCCAGTACTACCCATTATATCAGGGTTTTCGCCCGGTAATGGACCCGTAACTACCCAAATTACTATCTTTGGGGCAAACTTCAGCAATCCTAGAGTGAAATTTGGCAGTATTGATGCTACCGTAATATCTTCTACCCCTGTACAAATTGTAACTACGGTGCCTACCGGAGCTACTACCGGAAAAATTACGGTAACGAATGGCGACGGTCAGATAGTAACCAGTACCAATGATTTTGTAGTAGGCGGTTTTCCACAACAAGTAGTAGGTAATGGACCTGCGGGAACTGTAACTGAAATTACAACCAATACTACTTGGACAGCCGACAAAAGATATCTTATTCGTGGAACAATAGTAGTATCCAACAATGCAACACTTACTATCAATGCCGGTACGGTAATTTTTGGTGACAAAGCTACTCGAGGGACTCTAGTAATTTCTCGGGGGGCAAAATTAGTTGCCGAAGGTAATGCCGGTAGCCCAATTGTATTTACTTCTTCACAACCCAGAGGTGAAAGAGCTTATGGTGATTGGGGCGGAATTTTGATCGCTGGTAGAGCCGCTAATAATCAAAGTACTGATCAGCAATTTGAAGGATTACCAGATGATGCTCGATTCAAATATGGTATTGGTACTGGTGGTAGCATTCCAGGTGACAATTCAGGCTCATTAAAATTTGTACGCATTGAGTTTTCAGGAATTGCGATTTCAGATGGTAACGAAACCAATGGTTTAACCTTGGGCAGTGTTGGTTCTGGTACTACACTCGAAAACATTCAAGTATCTTTTTGTGGTGATGACTCATTTGAGTGGTTTGGTGGTACTGTAAATGCTAGAAACTTGATTGCTTTCCGGGGCTGGGACGATGACTTTGACGTGGACTTTGGTCACTCTGGCAAAGTGCAATTTGGCTTGGCTTATCGCGATCCCTTTATTGCTGACCAATCCCAATCAAATGGTTTTGAGTGTGATAACAGTTCTTCGGGGGCTGGAACACCGGTAACTTCCGCAGTATTTTCAAATATCACTTATTTAGGTCCTGAAAGACAAGCACGTGGCTTAATTAACCCCTCAAATAATGCTCCATTTACATCTCAGGGGGTTCAAAATGCTAATTATGGTCGGGCTGTTCACCTACGTCGCAATACTTCAGTATCTATCTTTAATTCAGTATTTGTAGGTGGCGCATTAGCCGGTTTATCTTTAGATGGTTCAGCTGTACAGGGTAAATTTGAAAATGCTAATGGAACAACTGCTGAAGCTGACCAAATTCATTTCCGAGGCAATGTGTTTGCAGGTACTTGGAGTGCTTCTTTACCAGCAAGAGGTGGGGCATTTGCGTTTGAAACTCCTTTTGCGGCAGCAGTTGATCCTCAACTTGCCTCTTTTAATGCAAATAATTCTACAAGTGCTCTTGCTGATTTGAAATTTGCGGCAAATTTTTTAACTTGGGGTACTGCTGGGGTAAATGCGACTGCTCTAGGAACTAATTTATTGCCTGCTAATGACTCTCCATTATTAACCGGCGCGGTATTTACAGGTAAAGCCGCTACTGGTTTTACTAGCGTAAATTATAAAGGGGCTTTTGGCGCAACTAACTGGGCAACTGGTTGGACAAATTTTGACCCTCAAAATACTGATTATTAATCATTATTGTTATTACATTCAAAAGGTTTATCTGTCAATTGGCAGATAAACCTTTTTTTATCTTTTTTATGAATTGTTTTATTTACTCATTGGTCATTTGACAATCAATTCATTAATAATCAATGAGTTAGTGTTTTAAAAGCCAAAAGCAAAATTAAAATTAGAAATGAAAATCATTCGTATAATTCCCCTCATTCTTATCCTAATCGGCTTATTTTTTTTACCCTTTACAGCTTGTAATTCCAAAAAAACTTCAACTATCAAGATAGATAGTACTTATATCAAAATGGAAACCGATTTGGCAAACAAATATGTAATAATTTATGAAACTTTAGAACATCATTTTAAATCTGTTACCATTAAAAATACCCAACTGGTTGAAGGTTTAGATGAAAAAAAAGATCCAGCCTTGGCAAAGCGTTTGAAAACTTTGCGAAAAAAAGCCCAGTTTACCAATAAAAAAATTAGTTTAGCCAAAATATTTTTATATAGCAATATTGGGGGAGAATATGATGAAATTGCCTATTCAGTCAAAAAACCCCTAGAAGTAGCCAGAGTTGAAGCTTACTTGATTAATTTGGATAAAAAAGGCGCAGGTTATGAAATCGAGCGAGTATTAAATGAATATGTAGATTATTTGAATGAGGAGTTTAAAGATGTTAATTCCAAAGGTTTTATATCTATGAGCCATCTCCCTAAGGATAATCCAATGCTTAAAAACTTTCCTGATTTGCAAAAGCGAGATTTTGTCGAAAATAAATTTCGCGGATCTTCAGTAGTTTTGGCAATGACTATCCTTACGCAACTGCAAAACCAAGTCTTGATTTATGAATCACAAATTATAGAAGCCTTAACTAAAAATAAATAATTCATTTTGGCAGACATAGTGTTTAGTATATTCATAAAAAAAAACCGACTCCAAAAGTGTCGGTTTTTTTGTGTCCATAAGATTTTTTAATTAGGCTGATAAAAAATGATTCAGATGGACTTCAATCCGCTAAGTTAAATAACAAACGTTACTAAATTGTGAACCTAATTTTATGATATTGATAAGATTTAGATGCCTATGTTAAGGTATGTTAAGGGTAGATTTGCTTGGCAAATAGTCTGATAAAATATGGTTATCCACCATTTTTCAGGAATTGTTGTTTTGTGTGTCGCAGAACAAGGATAAGAAAATTGTAACGCAGGCTATCTAGCCTGCCCGTATAAATGAGTTTTGGCTTAGAATAAAGCTAGCATTTCCTGAAAACAGGTTAAGAGCTATTTCTAATCCCTAATTATTAATTCTCAATTCCTTATTTTCTTTCCATCTGGCTTTCGCGGTGTGCGTCTAATTTTAAGAAAATAAATACTAAAATAGTAAAACCCCAGAGCGAAGAACCGCCATAGCTTACAAAGGGCAAAGGAATACCTACCACCGGAAACAAGCCAATGGTCATAGCAATATTGATGGCAAAATGGAAAAAGATGATAGAAGCCACGCTATACCCAAATACCCGCGCAAATTTATCTTTTTGGCGTTCTGCCAAATCAACCAAGCGATACATCAATGCCAAAAACAGAAAAACAGTTACAAAACTACCCAACCAGCCATACTCCTCGCCCACAGTACAAAAAATAAAATCGGTGCTTTGCTCCGGCACATAGTTTAGTTTGGTTTGCGTACCTTGCAAAAAACCTTTGCCCACTAGACCGCCTGAGCCTATTGCCACCAAGGAGTGTTTTAAATTGTAGCGTTCTTTGCGCCCTTCGGGGTCGACTTCATCATCAATCAAGACCAAAATTCGGTTTTTTTGGTGGGCTTCCAATACATTGTTAAAAATAAATTCTACACTGATTACATACACAATGAGCAAACCCGCGGCTAGTAAGTTTAAAGTAACCGATTGGTAGGTGCGCTTGCGCGAAGAGATAATGAGCAGTAGCGTAACCGTAAGAATTGGAATAATAACATACGTAAGTAAATCTTCTTCGCGGACAAACAGCGAAACCACAAACAAGGTAATAATGGATATAACTGCTCCCAATACCCAGTTGGGAATCAAACCTTCTCGATATAAGACCAAGCTAAAGGTCATAAAAACCAAAGCCGAACCTGCATCACCTTGCAACAAGATAATTAAAATAGGTACAAAAATAATAGCTCCGGCATAAGCCAAGCGCATATTGAGCCAGTCCCACAAAAAAGTAGGCACACCGGCCACGCGACTGGCATAACTCAACAAAGGATTTTTTTGATTATTGTACTGAAAGGTCATAAATCTAGCCAAAGCCAGCGCAGTGCCAAACTTGGCAAATTCGGAAGGCTGAAGGCGCAAGCCGCCAATATCCAGCCAATTGCGGTCGCCGTTTACTTCTTTGCCAAAAATTAATACCAACAACAGCATAAAAATCGTAGCCAAATATATCAAAAAGGCATACGTATCAAATACTCGATAATCTACCGTAAGAATAATGATAATCAAAACGACTGATACACCAATTCTAAATAATTGTTTGGTAGAAGTAAGCGAGGGGTCAAGCCAGCCAAGATTTGCGGAGGGGTCGTATCCGGCAGCATAAATATTGAGCCAGCCCAAACCTACCAGCAAAAAATAGATTAAGGCAGTCCATATATCAAAATCATTGTTAATTTTAGCTTCTTGGCTTCTCACTGATGTTCAAATTTTTGCGGTTATCGGTTTGTACTACTGCCGGTTTGGGTGGGTTTTCTTTGGGTTTTTCGGGTGTTTTATTCAAAGGTTCGGTAGTTTTAGGTACTAATAATTTAGCATCTAAGACAAATTTCTCAAGATAAGGGCGACTGATTTTGCCTTTTAAGTATTTTTCAATCAACAATGCCGCTACCGGTGCCGCCATATTGCCCCCAAACCCGGCATTTTCGACATACACGGCAATGGCAATTTTAGGATTGTCTTTGGGAGCAAAAGCGATAAATACCGAGTGGTCTTCGCCGTGCGGGTTTTGCGCAGTACCGGTTTTGCCACAAATATCCAAATCAGGAATAATGGCTATTGGATTGACTGTACCACTGCGATACGCATTGCGCATACCCCCAACCAATAGCTCAAAATGCTCGCGGTCAATATCAACGGTATGTTTTTGTTTAAAATCCTCACGGATTTTTTTGTTTTTACCTACTCCTTTTACCAAGTGGGGGGCATAATAATAGCCTCGATTGGCAATGGTAGCACATACATTGGCAAGTTGTAAAGGCAAAACACCAATCTCGCCCTGCCCAATACCCAAAGAATAAATATTCGAGAATTTCCATTGCCCTTTGCCATAGCGTTTGTCATACAAATCCATTTTGGGAATACTGCCCGATAGTTCGTGGGTTAAGTCCACGCCCGTTTTGCGCCCCAAATTGAATTGATACATATATTTTTGCCATTTTTCGTAGCCTATTCGCCCATCACCATCGGAGGTAAGCGTAAAAATAGAATCTTTTTGCAAAATTCGATTCTGATAAATAATGCGGCGATACACATTGACATAATAAGGGTTGCAAGAATATTGAATAGAGTTTTGCAAGCCACCAATTGGATGTCCGTGGCATTTGACCAACATTTGATTGCAAGGAAAAACGGTATTGGCATCTAAAAAATGTTCTTGCAAACCCATCAAAGCCTGCACGGTTTTGAAGGTAGAACCCGGTGGGTACAAGGCTTGGATAGTCCGATTGAATAGGGGATTGTTGCCATCTTTGAGCAAAATATTATAATTGCGGGTAAACTCAGGTCCGGTTAGCAAATTGGGGTCATAATAGGGAGCAGAAACCATTGTCAATACCTCGCCGGTAGCCGGCTCGATGGCGGCAATGGCTCCGGCTTTGTTTTGGAGCAAATACTCGGCGTATTGTTGCAAATCCAAATCAATGGTTGAGAACAAGTCCTCACCGGCTTGCGACAGGGTATCCAATTTACCTTCTTTAAACGCGCCTTTCTCTCGCCCTTTGGCATCTACCCATATATGCTTTATACCGCGAATCCCACGCAGGTCTTTTTCATACGCGCCTTCAATACCATTGATACCAATAAAATCGCCCGGGCGGTAGTAGTGAGTCTTGTCATTGGCTAGGGCTTTTTCGCTTATTTCGCGGATATAGCCAAGTGCGTGGGCAAGGCTTTGGTGTGGATAGGTGCGCACGGTACGCGAGGTTACATAAAAGCCTTTGTATTCAGCCAGTTGGTCTTGGATTTGCGCAAAACTTTCTTTGGATAATTGCTTGATAAATGGATAAGGTTGGCGCGGTGATTGGGCTTTGGCTTTTGCCAAATTTTTTTTGAAATCTTCTTTGGTAATATTCAAAACTCGGCAAAACTCGGTGGTGTCTTTGACTCTGGCTTCTTCATAAATCACCATCAAGTCATAAACCGGCACATTAGTTACCAAAAGTTTGCCATTGCGGTCATAAATAATGCCGCGATGTGGGTGTTGGATAATTTTTTTGACCGAAATATCATCGGCGGCTATTTTATAATTTTCATTGATTACTTGGATAAAAAATAGACGTACCAGAAAACTTATTCCGGTCAAGCTAAATATCAACAATATAATCCACTTTCTACTTTCTAACATCACTGACTACCGAAGATGAAAACATATATTGTACCATCAAACAAACCAATAAAGTAAACAGCGTACTCGCACTTACTTTTAACAAGGTTGCAAGAAACATACTGAAATTGAATTGTTGTAAGAAAAATAACCAAAAATGATGCACAAATAACAAAATACCGGCATATCGTACAAACCAAACCAAGCCGGTTTCTTTGATTGATAGGGCAAAAATATCTTCTTTGCTCAAAAAGCTAATCAAAAAAGGGCGAAAATAAGCAATAAATACACAAGCAAAACTATGAATACCCAAGGTGTCATAAAACATATCTACAAGCAAGCCTAGCAAAAATGCTGTCAAGAGCATTACCAAGCGGTCGGTTTGAATGGGCATTATCAATAAATAATTGACATACATAAAACAAAAAGCCACCCCAAATAGCTCCAAATGTTTGGCAAAAAATACTTGAATAAATATATAAATAAAAAACGTAATGGTTTGCCCAACTACCGAGAGGTTATTCATTTGATATGGTGCGATTGATTGAAAAGCTAAATAGCTGATAATGAGCAAGTTAGCTAATATGTAAAATTGACAATTAAAAATGAATAATATTTTTTGCGAATCAAACTGCAAATATAGTTTTTCTATCCTTATGAATTACAATTTGATGGATAGTTTTCTCAAAATCAGGCGATTAAGTGATAAATTAATACTTTGATGTGAATGAATGATTTGTTGGGCAATGGTTTATCAATGGGGTTTGCTTATCTTTTTTTAATATTTCATAACCCATTGATTATCAATGAGTTATGAAATATTGAAAAATATTATAGTTTGCCGTAAAAATATTCTCACTCCTCACGCCTCAATCACTGATTTATTTTTTAGGCAACCAAAACAACCAGCGCGATACTCTTTGCGCGTATTGAGCATAGTGAGGTTTGTTTTGCAATTGGCGTTTTTCCATCATATCAATCGTAATAAATACAAACATTGCCCAAATGCTCAAAGCCCCAACACCCGTCCACCAAAACTCGAAGCCCGCCGCCAGCCCAAAGAGATACAAACCAAACCAAAACAAGATTTCGCCAAAATAATTGGGGTGGCGAGAGTAAGCCCACAATCCTTGCTGCATAATCGAGCCTTTCGGGGGCTTTGATTTTACAAAACTTCGCAGTTGTTCATCGGCAATAGCTTCAATCAAAACTGCTAATAAGCTGATTATCAGGGCTATATAATCCAATAAATTGATAGATTGACTACTCACACTGAGAGCGGCATACATCGGCAAACAGCCCAGATAAACCACCACAGTCGGAAACAAATGAATCCCCAAAAAACTAACCAACCAATAAAATTTGCCGGTTTGTTGTTGCAAATGCCCATATCGCCAGTCCTCGTGATGCAAGCCCGTCCATTGTCGCCCCCACTTGAAAGTAAGCCTTGCGCCCCAAGCCCCCACCGCCAAACTCTTCAATCCCAAGCGGAGGCTATCGGCTGTACCTTCGCCCCAAAACCAAAAAGCCGGTATCAAAAAAATAGGAATGAGACTCCAATAAGGGTCATAAAA
>JALONJ010000458.1 GCA_025455045.1 Microscillaceae bacterium
ATTTCACCAAGCTATCGCTTGGTTCATTAATGCTCAGAATCACTGAAATTGATAAATTTCAGAAAAAAGATTTTCATTACTGAAAAGTGGTGAAGAACCTTTAATCAAAATTAAAAAGCTAATTAATCATCTTTGACTTCTGACAAGGTATCTGTAAAACAGCCTTTAGGCTGTCTTATCATAGCTTAAAGGCTATTTCCAATATTCTTATTTTACTTGGTTTCCGAAAAGTAAATGCTTTTGAAAAAAGCAATCATTCCCTTTTAGGTGATAAAATTGTAAATAATTGATAATCAAATAGTTATGTACTCAGATAAATCAATTTTTAAGAACTGTCGCCACCCATATTGTTACTTTTTTTAATTTTTTTGGCAAAATTTATTCTAGCAACTAATTGACCACATATTAATTCCGGCGAGTTATCAATATTTTATACGTTTTAATACAAATTATTGTAAATTTTTTATTATACTTGAATGATGCAATTTCATTTTTGAAATAAGTGATAATTCATTGAAAATGAAGTATTTTATACCATAACTAACTGATAGTCAATTGTTTGTAAAAAAGCACCATAAATTAAAAAAAATAATAACCACCATTTAATAAAATTTAGACGTGAGCAGCCCCTATCAAAATTGGATTATTACTGAGCGCGACCCGCTCATTACCATTACTCTCAATCGCCCGCAAGCCTTCAATAGCCTTACTGCCGATACCTTGAATGAACTTCGAGATATAGCCATTTACATCAAAAGCAAGCCCAATATCTGGGTGGTGGTTTTGGAAGGAATGGGCAATAATTTCTCGGCGGGAGTTGATGTAGGGCTTATTAAACCGTTGATGAATCTCAACCCTAGTTTTTTTCAACCCGAATTGCAAAATTTACAACTTTGTATTGATGAGTTTGACACCATTCCACAGCCCAAAATTGCCAAAATCAAAGGCTATTGCATTGGTGGTGGTTTGATTTTGGCGACTTGTTGCGATTTTAGAGTGGCTTCCGAAGAAGCCAAATTTGCCCTACCCGAAGTCAAAATGGGTATTGCCGTCATTATGGGTACGCAGCGCATCACGCGCTTGGCAGGCATTGCCCATACCAAAGAAATGATATTGTTGGGTGAAATGTTTGATGCTCGCCAAGCCCAAAAATACGGCTTACTCAATCAAATAGTTGCCCAAACCGATTTAGACGAGGTGGTTCATCAGCTTGTCCAAAAATTTTATAACTTGCCGCCTCGCACCATTGCTATTGCCAAACAAATTATTGACGAAGGAATAAATCTTGACCTGCGTACCAGCCAAGATTTAGAAATCAAACTGCAAGCCGAGCTACTAGGCAGTAGCGACTGGCTTGAAGCAGTCAAAAGCCACTTTGAGAAACGCCCGCCTAAGTTTAACAATCAATAATCATAACAATAGTTCGGATAGTTTCTAAGCCCCCTGCTCCGTCAGAGGCGTAGGTTTAGTTCAGAGTTTTGGTTCTTTACCACGTTTTAGGAATCTAAAAAAAAATCTGAAAAGCTCTCACTTTTCAGTGATTCCGAGCGAAGCGAGGAATGACAAAAAAATGCTTTTCCTAAAAAGTGGTTAAGAACCGTACTTTTTATATAATTGGCTCATTATCAATGGCTTATTCAATAAGCGAGCTTGCTTATTGTCCGTTGTTTTCAATCACTGTACCTTTGATAGTCAGCACTTCATTGGGTTTCACACCGTTGGTAATTACATTGATAGTTTTGTTGAAAGGACCGCCGCTTGCCGCGTTGTATTGGGCTTTGACCACGCCGGTTTTGCCGGGCATAATGGGGTCTTTGGTGTATGAAGGGGTAGTACAACCGCAAGAGGGGCGCACATCGGAAATAATCAAAGGGGCATTGCCGTTATTTTTGACCGTAAAGGTAACTGTTACCGGTACATCTTTGGGAATGTCGCCAAAACTGTGTTCCATTTTGTCCCAAGAAGTTGCCGGACCATTAGGTTTGGTATTGGCTTTGATACCGTTGGTTTGGGCAAATGCAAATGAAACTATTGACAGAAAAAATAAACAGACTAACAGGTACTTTTTCATAATAAACTTTATTGGAATGAACATAAAAACAATTTTTAGGCTAATAAACTTATCCATTAATTTCTATTTCCAAAAATACGTTGAAAATGTAAAAAAAGTGTCTGTCGCTGGGGCTATTAACAAAACATTAAACCAAAATATTTTTTGGAAGTTTTCAAAAACTACATATTTGTCCCTTCTGCACAGAATTAAATGATAAAATAAATCTTACTGTACAAGTCTTGTTGATTTTAAAATTCACACTAAGTCATTGATAATCATTATTTTAAATGTATTTTGTCATTAAATTGTCCTTAGCGAAACCCGAGAATTTTTGGAACGAAAGTCGCAAAGATTCGGTTTGAAGCGAGCGACTAAGCAAATTCGGGGCCTATTGGCTCAAAAATTCCGGCTAGTTTTGGTACAGGCTTGATTTTTTGTTCCTTTTTTATCAGGAAAAAAGAAAATCGAGGAATTTGTATATCCTTCATCGCCTGATTATCAATACACATAGAGACTTCGGCTGCATATCACTTAATTTTGTACAGAAGGTATTTGTTTACAATGTCTAAGTGGGAATTGCTGTTAGTAGTGTTGGATTTTCACTTGCCAACAAAACCCAATTCAAATTTGCATATCAAATCAATGTCTTGATTACTGCTCACCATAGGGGTTTGGGGGTGCAAACGTCCATTTTCCAAATCGTACACCCAGCCGTGCAAGAAGGGCAAACCGGAGGCTTGCCAAGCATTTTGAATGATGTTGGTCTTACCAAGGTTATAGACTTGCTCTACTACACTCAGCTCGACCAGGCGGCGAAAACGTGCTTCTTCGGGCAGAGCTTGCAGTTGTTGCCAATAATACCGTTGTGTATCTTTGATTTGGCGTAGCCAATTATCAATCAATCCAAGCTGATGAGTACCCATTGCCGCTTTGACTCCGCCACAACCATAATGCCCACAGACTATCACGTGTTGGACTTTGAGTACTTCTACCGCAAATTGCAAAACACTCAACAAATTCATATCAGTTTGTACTACCAAGTTGGCAATGTTACGATGCACAAACATTTCGCCCGGGTGGGTTTTGGTAATTTCGTCGGGCGGAACTCTACTGTCTGAGCAACCAATCCATAAATAAGTGGGGTGTTGCTCTTTGGCTAAACTTTTAAAATAATCAGGATTATGAGCTGTTTGTTCATTTGCCCAATCCTTATTATTTTCCAATAATTTCTCGATTTCGCTGTTCATAAGTTAATTATTTAGAGATTTTGTAGCATATTTATTGGTTACTTAAGGGATTTTAGGGCGATAGTTTAGCCCACAAAATGCCCGGCTCGAATACCGAACCAATCAAAAGGCTTTTTTGATAATAAGCTCCTACACTTACCCCCGAAAAATCTTTGCCATCGCTCAAAAAAATCTCTTTGGGCTGGGCAAATTTTTCCCCTTTTTTTTCGATTTTAAAAATTTGCGAAGGCGAGCGTTTTTGAGCATCGCGCGCGTGGGCAACAAAAGCCAACATTTGCGGGTGACTGCCTACCCAAAGATGGTCGTCCGAATCAACCTCTATATTGTCTGCCCCACTATTCAAGTAAATATCCTGTAGTTCGGTAAGCTTTCCGGTATTTGAATCGCGGTGATAGACAATGACCTTTCGGCCGGTCGTAGAAGCTACATACAATTGTTTGCCCGACAAAGAAACATTGATTCCATTGGGATAGCCAATGCCTTCGGCGGCTTTTTGAAATGTTTTGCCATCATAATAAACCACAAAAGCATAAGTCAATCGCAGGTAATCTTCCAAAACCCGTCGCCGGTCGCCGGGGCGGTAGTAATGGTCGTTGGTTACATAAAATTGTCGCTCACCCACCGCTACTACATCATTGGGGCTATACATAAGGCTCTCGTCGTGAATGCTCTCGAGATGGACCAAGCGTTGATTGATGTATTCAAAAATCTCGATGTGGGATTTTTTTTCGGTTTTTTCTTGGCGATGATTCACCACAAATACCAGCAATTTATCGCCCTTGCGATACAAAGAAATGCCGTGGGGGTGAAAATCAGCCTGGAAATCGCCGGTCAGGTCGATGGGTATTGGTTTATCGGCTTTCAAATCCAAAGCATAAATTTTGCCTTTTTGGGGATTTTGAGGGTTTTGGCTGTTGAATCGCCGATCATCAGTAGAGATAAAAGCCATTCCGCTTGCATAATCAATGCTTAGGTCTTCGGCACCGGCTTGGGTAGTGATTGGGGCATAAGTTCCGGCGAAGTGCGGGGCAATTTTTTTGAAATATCCGGCATCATACAGCAATTTGAGCATAAAACCACCCATAAACATTGCCAGAATCAACAAAAAAATCAATAATCTTTTTAAGAAACGCATAAAGTTAGTAGATTCTTGAGGTTTTCAAAAATAATTGTTTTGCCCCAATAAAAAAAGAACTTGAACCTTCAAACCTGTTAAGTACGAAAATCTGACAAGTTTGAATAATCAGCGATCTTAAACTTAAAAAAAAGTTATCTCCATTAACTCACTGATTATCAACTGTTTATATCCTAACCAACCTATTAGCTCTACTTTAGTACTTTAATTTTTGAACCACATAGGCACATAGAAAACATAGAAAAATACAATTTAAGTAATGAGTTAATTATAAGATGTGCTGATGTGCTAATGTAACGTGAATATTTTTGCAATCAATTGATAATGAGCCAGTTATGATGTAAAAATACACTCTTTTTGACAAACCATCAATTGTTTTAAAAATAAAATTGTATTATTTTAATATAATAAATATTTAATATGGTTTTCGTATAAATATATAAAATACTGATAATCAATTAGTTAGCTAAAAAAATTAAATCAATAAAAATAACCCAACTACGTCATCCTGTAAGGAACTTTGTGGACTTTT
>JALONJ010000056.1 GCA_025455045.1 Microscillaceae bacterium
TTTATAATCACCTCATTATCAATTAGTTACAGAAATTTTGTTTGTAAATATTCTAAAAAATCAAACATTCATTTAAAATTTCTACAGTGGGAATTGCTGTCTTAATAAGCCCTTATCACAATGCCTTGCATAAAATTGACAAATGCTTGGTTTACAACTCGGTTGCCACCGTGCGTGGGGTAGTTGCCCGTAAAATACCAATCACCGCTATGATTGGGGCAAGCCAAATGCAAATTCTCGACCGTTTGATAAATGACTTGTACCTCAGCTTGAATATCTTTGCCTACCAATTCCGAAATTTTTTGCGAGATTTCTTCATCACTAAATGGCTCGTAGAGGGCTTTGACAAAATTTTCGCGGTGGCTAGTGCCTTCGGCGATGGCGGCTTCGCATCTATCCAATACATCGTCGAGTAAATTCTCTCGCCCGGTGGTTTGCAAAAGTTCTTTCACTGCCCGAAAAGCAATAAAATCACCGATTTTGGACATATCAATTCCATAACAATCGGGGTAGCGAATTTGCGGAGCCGAAGAAACAATGATGATTTTTTTGGGGTTTAGGCGGTCTAACATTCGTAAGATACTTTTTTCTAAAGTAGTACCTCGCACAATCGAATCATCAATCAAAACTACAGTATCAATTTTTTTGCGGACTACTTCATAAGTGGTATCATAGACGTGCGAAACCATTTCGTCACGATTGGAGTCATCGGCAATAAAAGTCCGCATTTTGACATCTTTGATTGCCAGTTTCTCAACTCGTGGGCGAAACGAAAGGATTTTTTCCAATTCTTCTTCTGAGAGGTTTTTGTTCAAAATAGCTTTTTTGCGCTCTTGAATCAAATAAGCCTCTACGCCTTTGGTCAAGCCCAAAAAGGCACTTTCGGAAGTATTGGGAATATAAGAAAAAATAGTGTTTTCTAAATCGTATTCAATCGCTTCCAAAACTTGCGAAGCCAACAAACGCCCCAATTGTTTACGCTCTTGGTAAATATTGGGGTCATTGCCCCGCGAAAAATAAATACGTTCAAAACTACAAGCTGTTTTTTGCTCGCTGGGTTGGATAAATTGCTTTTCGGCATAAGAGCCATCTTTTTCAATAATCAAGGCGTGCGCCGGCTTAATCTCCTGAATATCAGCGTATTCAATCCCAAAGGCGGTTTTGATTGCCGGTTTTTCCGAAGCTACTACAATGATTTCGTCATCGGCATAGTAGTACGCCGGTCGAATACCGTGCGGGTCGCGGGCGACAAAACTTGCGCCATAGCCCGTAATACCGGCAATGGCATAACCTCCATCAAAATCCTTGCAAGCTCGCTCCAGTACGCGCCGCATATCTAATTGATTATCAATGATTTGCGATATTTCTTGGCGGTTTTTGGTTTCTTTGTACTCGTTGTAAATGCGTTGGGTTTCTTCATCTAAAAAATGCCCGATTTTTTCCATTGCAATCACCGTATCTACTTGGTCTTTGGGGTGTTGCCCAAGCTCCACAAGGCGTTGAAACAAATCATCAACATTGGTCAGATTGAAGTTTCCGGCTAAGATAAGGTTGCGGTTGCGCCAATTGCTTTGGCGGAGAAAGGGGTGGCAATTTTCGAGGTTATTGGCACCGTGCGTGCCATAGCGCAAATGCCCCAAGTACAATTCGCCCAAAAAAGCTACTTCTTGCTTGGCTCGCTCGGCGGTACGCCAGTCGAGTTTAAATTTGCTGATGTCGCCGATTTTGTCGTGAATCCGGTTCATCAAGTCTTCAATGGGTTGTTCGGCAGTAGAGCGATAGCGACTGATATAACGCTTGCCGGGCGGCACATCAATTTTGAGGTTGGCAATCCCCGCGCCATTTTGCCCGCGATTAGATTGTTTGGACATCAACAAATACAGCTTTTGTAAGCCGTAGCCGTAAGAACCGTATTTCTCGACATAATACGGAAAGGGTTTTCGGAGTCGGATGAGCGCGATACCGCACATAAGTATTTGTAAATGAGGAGGTTATGAAAACTATCCAATTCAATGAATCCCAAGACTTTATCCTGAGTCAGCTATTTAAAAAATCAAAAAAACAGCCAAATTGTTCCGCAAAATTACTATTTTTTACCTCAATATACGATAAGATGTAAGTTTAAAATCAAAAGTGGAGTTTTTGACACAATAAGTGGCGGAATAATTTATTTAACTTCCTCAAAATCAATGTATTCGCCGGATTGAGGGTGTTTTTTGTCAGAAGCTTTTGGGCGATTTTTGATGTCAAATTGACCAAACTTGACAAAATCTTCGCCCGTTGAGTGGATATTTTCTTTGATAGCTTTTTTGAGTGCGCTATAAATGAGGTAGGCACGCCAAAAGAATCTACCGATTTTATACAGCACAAAACCCAAAATCAAGAATAAAATGATATATTTCACTGTAAAATAATTTTAAAAAACAAAAATAACGTGTTTGCTTGCAAAAAACAAATACGCTTGCGGCATTGACAAGTCTTAAATATAAAATCCTGATAATCAATACTTTATGATTTTGCTAAAGAACTTTGCTGACTTGGCGCGCAATTTGTTTTCTCGCCAAGACGCAAAGTTGTAATTAATTGACTATCAATGTTTTATAAATCAATTAAAAAACCTTAGCGACTTAGCGCGCAATTTGTTTTCACGCAAAGACGCTAAGGCGCAAAGTTTTTAACTCATTGATTATCAGGATTTTGTAGCTTTTAAGGATATTATATCACCACATTAATAATTTTCTTAGGCACTACTATTATCTTTTTAGGTTCTTTGCCTTCGAGCCATTTTTGCACGGTTTCATTTGCCATTACTGCGCTAATTATCTCATTTTGAGGCATATCCAAAGCAAAAGACATATTAGCCCGTAATTTACCATTAATTTGAATCGGATATTCAAAGGTATTTTCTACCAAATATTCCGCTTGCCAAACTGGGAAAGTTGCGTGATGAATACTGCCGGTATTGCCCAATTGATGCCACAATTCTTCGGTAATATGTGGCGCATAAGGCGCGATAACCAACAATAAATCGCTCAAAATCAGGCGTTTATGGCATTTTTGTTCAGTCAATTCATTCACACAAACCATCAATTTACTCACTACGGTATTGAATGAAATGCGCTCAATGTCTTCTTCTACGCCTTTGATAGTTTTGTGCAAAGTTTTCAATTCGGCGGCGGTTGGCGCATCTTCCGAAACTACAAAATTACCCTTATCATCATAAAACAATCGCCACAATTTTTTCAAAAAGCGGTGCGTGCCGTCAATTCCCTGCGTATTCCAAGGTTTGGATTGCTCCAAAGGACCCAAAAACATTTCGTACAAACGGAAAGTATCGGCACTGTATTTGGCAACTACATCATCAGGATTGACGACATTGTACCAGCGTTTGGACATTTTCTCGACTTGCGAACCACAAATATATTTGCCGTCTTCCAAAATAAATTCGGCATTGGCACTTTCGGGTCGCCATTTTTTAAAGGCTTCTATATCCAAGACATTATTCTCTACAATATTGACATCAACGTGCAATTCAGTCGTTTCATATTGGTCTTTTAAGCCATAAGAAACAAATTTTTCTTCATTTTTCACTCGATACATCAAAGCCGATTGCCCTTGAATCATCCCTTGGTTGACCAATTTTTTAAAGGGTTCTTTGAAAGAAATTACTCCCAAATCATACAAAAATTGCGTCCAAAAACGCGAATACAACAAATGCCCTACGGCGTGTTCGGTTCCTCCCAAATAAAAATCAACTTGTTGCCAATAGTCTGATAATGAGCGATTTACCAATTCTTGCTCATTTTGGGCATCCATATAGCGCAAGAAATACCAAGATGAACCTGCCCAGCCGGGCATGGTGGTATGTTCGTAGTCGTAAGCATCCCCCCAGCCCCCTCCGAAGGAGGGGGAGATATCCCCCCCCTCTCCTTCGGAGAGGGGTTGGGGGTGAGGCTTGGCTTTGTATTTCCAATCTTTGGCTCTGGCTAAAGGTGGTTCGCCATCCTCAGTTGGTTTGTATTCATTAATTTCCGGCAACACTAAAGGTAACTCACTTTCTTCTATCAAATAAGGTAAACCATTTTTGAAATAAACCGGCACTGGCTCGCCCCAATAACGCTGACGGCTAAATACCGCATCCCGCAAGCGGAAATTTACTTTGCCTTTGCCAAGTCCCTCATTTTCAATCTTTTGAATAGCGGCTTGTATGGCGGTATCGCTATCCATTCCATTCATAAAACCCGAATTAATCATAATCCCTTTTTTCTTT
The DNA here is from genome assembly GCA_025455045.1 of Microscillaceae bacterium. Lineage (GTDB taxonomy): Bacteria > Bacteroidota > Bacteroidia > Cytophagales > Microscillaceae > JALONJ01. Next base: position 4,271 of record JALONJ010000056.1, read on the forward strand.
TCGGTCGGGTTTTCCAAATCTTCAGTGCCTTCAATCACCGGAATAATCGGCAAATTAAAATGCTTGGCAAAGCGGAAATCGCGGTCATCGGAAGACGGTACGGCCATTACTACACCCGTTCCGTATCCCGCCAATACATAATCAGCAATCCACAAAGGCACTTTCTCGCCACTGAAAGGATTTAACACATAAGAACCTGTAAAAACACCCGAAACAGTTTTGGTATCGGCTTGGCGTTCGCGCTCCGAGCGATTTTTGGCGGTACTTACATATTCATCTACGGCTTGTTTTTGCTCTGGAGTAGTCAATTGCGGAATTAACTCGTGTTCGGGGGCAATGCTCACGAAAGTAACGCCGTAAGTGGTGTCGGGGCGGGTTGTAAACACCGTCAAGTGCCTCCCCCCAGCCCCCTCCGAAGGAGGGGGAGTTTCTTGATTTTCTTCTCGTAAATCAGGTAAGTTATCTAACTCTGCTTTAATTTTACTTAAAACATTGTCTAAATCATTGATTACCTCAGCGTTATTGAAACGAATAACTTTAAAACCTAATTCTTCTAAAATTTCGGTTCTAATATTATCATATTCCTGATTTTCAGGCTTTTGATGAATTTCTCCATCAATCTCGATAACCAATCTTTTGGGCAAACAAACAAAATCAACAATAAAATCGGTAATGGTATGTTGCCTTCTGAACTTAATGTCCAATTGCTTATTTCGCAGAGCCTGCCACAAAATATTTTCGGCTTCAGTGGGGTTTTGCTTATGATTTTTAGCAAATTCTTTCAATAATTCCCATTTTTCAGGGTGCGCCGTTTTCCAAGCAAGTATGGTGTTTTTGGATTGATTCGCAGAATCAATCATAGAAACTCCCCCTCCTTCGGAGGGGGCAGGGGGGAGGCTGAAATTTAACTCCGCCCCATAAGATTTGCCAATCCAGTTTCTTTGCATATCCTTCAAAGAATCCGACCAATCAATTTCATCCAAACCATTCAACAAACGCTCGGCGTAGGCAGTGATACGCATCATCCATTGTTTCATTTTTTTGCGCTCCACCGGATAGCCGCCGCGCTCCGAAACCCCGTCTTTGATTTCGTCATTGGCCAAGACCGTTCCCAAAGCCGGACACCAGTTCACAAAAGTATCCGCCAAATAAGTCAAACGATATTTTAAAGTGATTTTATATTTTTCTTCTTCCGAAAAATTCTGCCATTCTTGAGCGGTAAAACTCGGGGTATCTTCATCACAAACCGCCCTAACTGATTGATTACCAGATTGTTCGAATATTTTAATCAAATCTTCAATCGGCTCGGCTTTATCAGTTTCTTGATTATACCAAGATTTAAAAATTTGTTGGAAAATCCATTGTGTCCATTTATAAAAATCAGGCGAGGAAGTTTGTACCTCTCGACTCCAATCGTAGTTAAACCCGATTTTGGCTAATTGTTTTTTGAAAGTGGCAATGTTTTGGGCAGTAGTAATGGCCGGATGTTGCCCGGTATCAATGGCATACTGCTCGGCAGGCAAGCCAAAAGAGTCAAAACCCATCGGATGCAAGACATTGAAGCCCTTCATTCGCTTATAACGGGCAAAAATATCCGTAGCAATATAACCCAGCGGATGCCCCACGTGCAAGCCCGCGCCCGAAGGATAAGGAAACATATCCAAGATATAATACTTGGGTTTATCTAATTGATTATCAACCCGATACGTTTCATTTTCTAGCCAATATTGTTGCCACTTGGGTTCGGTTTCTTGAGGATTGTATTCCATTGGGTTATTTGATGATTAAGCCCCCTAGCCCCCGAAGGGGGAATTTGGGTATATGATGAATAATAATTAAAAAAGGAGATGAGAGATTACAAATTAAATTTTATAACTAATTGATAATCAATTACTTATATAAATTATTAAATTATAATCCTTTAATTAACATTTTTTTTCAGGGGGCAAAAATAAGGGAAAATAGGGTAAAAGAGAAATGTGAATTGAGGATTTCAATGACCTAAACTTTAATAAAAAATGGCATATCAAATGGGTATTACTTTCCGAGAATGTTTGTTCAGCCTTTAAATCATATATTCTTTTCATTAACCACTTCATTTTCATTCACTCAATCTCAAAACAAACAACCAAAGCACAGTCATAAAACCACCGACAAACCCCAAAAATAAAATTTTATTTTGCTTGTCAAGTTTTACAATCGGTATATCTTGAAAAAATGCAATGATTTGCCTATATTTGCATCTTGTTTCTAAAAAAAACCAAATATTTTTTGCAATTTATTAACAATTTGATAATCATTTTTTCAAGTGAAAAACCTAATTGCTTTCTGGCAAACCCACCAACGAACCATTCAACAAGATTTGGTCTCGATGCTCCAACTCAGCTACCCGATTGTGATTGGACAAATCGGTATTGTATTGATGGGCGTGAGCGATAATGTAATGGTGGGGGCTTTGGGACCGGCAAATTTGGCGGCTGGGGGCATTGCCAACGCTATTTTCTTTTTGATTGCCATTCTTGGTATTGGCGTTATGTCTTTGGTAGCTCCACTGACCTCTGCCGCCAAAGCCCAAAACAATCCGGCAGAATGTAGTCTCTTGCTTGCCAATGCCTTACGTATTGCCTTGGTAATGGGCTTGATACTTTTTGGCATTGTGGTTTTTTTGGGTATCCACTTTCATTGGTTTCGACAAAAGCCTGAAGTAGAGGCACTAGCGGTCAGCTATATGATCATTGTTGGGGCTTCGGTCATTCCCTTGCTTTTGTTTTTGGCACTCAAAAACTTCGCCGATGGCTTGGCAATTACCAAACCGGCTATGTATATCACATTTATAGGCTTGGGACTCAATATTTTGTTCAATTGGTTGCTTATTCACGGCAAGTGGGGATTGCCGCGTTTGGGTTTGGACGGTGCGGGCTATGCCACCACTTTTACGCGGATATTTATGCTTTTGGCTATGCTGTGGTTTATGGCAAAATCCAAAAGAGTGAGACGGTTTTTGCCTGAGTTTTCAATTTTTAATTTTCACAAAGAACTTACTATCAAGATATTGCGTCTGGGTTTGCCGGCTGGTTTTCAATATTTTTTTGAGATTGTAGCTTTTAGCGGAGCCGCTATGATGACCGGCTGGCTTGGCACCAACCAACTAGCCGCCCACCAAATCGCCATCAATTTGGCATCTATTACTTATATGATAGCGGGCGGATTTGCCGCCGCCGGTTCTATTCGCGTGGGTGATGCCAAAGGCGAAGGCAGTCGGAGCAAGACTTTGCGTTATGGCAGTTCAGCGATTGGCTTGACGGTAGTATTTATGACCTTAAGTTGTTTGATTTTTGTGTTTTTTAATCAATTTTTGGTTAGTTTGTATATCCGTGAGGGCGAGGTAGTCGGTATTGCAATGAATTTGTTGATTATCGCCGGATTTTTCCAGCTTTCTGATGGTGTGCAGGTAGTTGCTCTGGGGGCTTTGCGGGGCTTGGAAGATGTCAATGTGCCTACCGCTATTACTTTGTTTGCTTACTGGGTCGTAGGACTGCCCATTGCTTATGGATTAGGGTTTTATATGAGTTGGGATGTAATGGGAATATGGATTGGTTTGCTGGTCGGATTGACGGTTTCGGCGATTTTGCTGACCATTCGCTTTTACGTTTTGGCTAATCGTGCCGAATATTATCAAAAACTGCAAAAACAACAAACTACTTTTTATCATTAAAATTGTTTCTAGTTTCGGGTTTCTAGTTTTATATTTTGGAGTAAATAACTGATAATCCTCCCAAGGCGGACACGGTCAATAGATTATCAATACTTTACAATCAAACTAAAAACCAAGGCGTATATGGCAAAGGCAATCAATGGTCAAGTATTTATCAATTTTACTATTTTAGCTAAACCATTGATTTTCAAATACTTAACTAGGAACTAGGAACTAGGAACTCGAAACTAGAAACTAGGAACTAGGAACTAGGAACTCGAAACTAGAAACTCGAAACTAGAAACCAAAAACTCCACAAGCCATTGAAATTCAGTACTCCTAAACATTGTTGATAATTTTGTCCACCACAAGCCACAAATATCTAATTGTCATCATCGGTGCTACGGCAGTTGGCAAGACTGACCTCAGCCTTCGCTTGGCGCAACATTTTGCCACCGACATCATTTCGGCAGATTCAAGGCAGTTTTATCGAGAAATGGACATTGGCACTGCCAAGCCCTCGCCTGCCGAGCTGGAGTTGGTCAAGCATCATTTGATTAATTCGCACAGCATTAGCGAAGAGTATAGTGTGGGGCAATTTGAGCGCGATGCCCTCAAAATATTGGCAGATATTTATCAAAAAAACGATATAGCCTTGCTGGTCGGTGGCTCGGGTTTGTATGTGCGGGTGGTATGCGAAGGTATGGACGAAATGCCCGAAGCTGATTTCCAAATTCGGGAAACATTGAATAATCGCCTCATTATCAATGGTTTAGATGATTTGCTGGCTGAGTTGGCAAGGCTTGACCCTATTTATTATACGCAAGTAGATAAGGCAAATCCACAACGTGTCCTACGGGCTTTGGAAGTATGCCTTGCGAGTGGCAAACCTTACTCGGCATTTCGAAAAAATCAGAAAACTCCCCGCGATTTCAAAATTATTAAAATAGGTCTTGACCGCCCCCGCGCAGAATTATATGCCCGAATTGATGCCCGAATGGATTTGATGCTCACGCAGGGTTTGCTTGCCGAAGCCCAAACCTTACAAGCCTTTGCCAACCACAATGCCTTGCAAACGGTGGGTTATCAAGAGATTTATGGCTATTTGCGAGGCGAATACGACTGGGACGAAGCCGTGCGCCTCCTCAAGCGCAACAGCCGCCGCTATGCCAAACGCCAGCTTACGTGGTTTCGGCGCGAAACCGACATCAATTGGTTTCATCCTGAAGATTTTGACCAAATCTTGCATTTTATTAGCCAAAATCTTACATAAAACTTGTTTCCCAAATCAAGTTTTTCCCAATTTAGTGGGAAGTTTATTCCCAATTTGAGAATATTTCCAAACCTTCCATCTTTTATTACGCAAGTTTCAAAACTTTTCTTGAGAATTTTCAAATACATAATTTACTGATAATCAATGAATTATGTATTTTGTATTTTTTTTGGCACGGCAAAATTGGCACTGTGCCAGTCGTGGTATGTAAGTTGATTCTTATAAAAGCACACAAACATTACATCGTACAGAAAACAAACGGTTTTCAAAAAATACGACAAAGAGGTTTCCGATAATACACAAACTATTGAACGAATTTTATAGGATTTAAACGAAAATTGACATTTTGAAGAAATTTTTACCCACAAACACACAATTACACACAATTTTAGTATTGAAATTACAGACAAAAGTTTAAACCAAAATTGACACATTAGCAAGATTGATAGCAAGAATTAATTAAATCATTACAGAAATTAGAATTTAAAAAGATTTTACACAAACTAGATGGTTGAAAAACTAAAACGAATGAAAAAAATGAAAACTTACACACAACTATTTACCCTTGTATTGTTCTTGGCTTTCAATTTTGGTGCAAAAGCTCAAACTGCTCAAGAATATACCGACCAGATTTTGGCAATTCAAGCCCAAATCATCAACGACAACATTCACTACATTACCAAGTCGCTCAATGACCACAAAGCGCATCAAAACGAAGTTGAGCGCAAAGCGATTCTTGTGCATCTCAATCAAGCCATCGCCCAAGTAAAAGCCCTACCGGCTTACAAAGGTGATAACTCCTTGCGCGAAGCGGCTCTCGAGGTATTTAATCATTACAAAGAAACTTATCAATTGGATATCAAAAAAGCCGATTCTTTGGAAATCAATGGCAAAAGCCCTTACAATGCAATGAAAGTGTATTTTGATTTGCAAAATCGCGCCGAAGAAAAATTGGTCAAAACCGGCAAAAAATTTATCAATGTTCAAAAATCTTTTGCCCGCCGCCACAACTTGGTACGCCAAACCGATGAAATGATTTGCCTCTTTACCAAACTCGCCGAAGTAAACAACTACACCCGCCAAGTATATTTGGCTTATATGAAAGTTGATGAAATCAATCGTACTTTTTTTGAATCAATGAAGAGAAAACAAGTAGAATCAATGGAAAAAAATCGCTTGGCAGTTTTAGCCACCGCCGAAGAAGCCATTGCTACACTGACCAAACTGGGCAATTTTGAAGGCAACCGCCAATATGTGGATATGGGTATGAAACTTACTCACTACCTCAAAAATTCGGCAAGCAAAGAATACACTGAGTTGGTAACTATTTCGCACAAAAAACACGCTACTCAAGCCGATGCTATGCGCTTCAACAAAATTGTGTTCAACTATCACAATCAATCTAAAGCCTTGATGACTGAGTTTAGTGTAGCCTCTACGCAACTTTTGCATCAAAACGTATTAGCCGAAGCTAACCCTTTGGTAGCCAAAAACTTGCAAAAAGAAACCCAAAAAAGCCTTTCATTGGTAGTAAAACCGATGTCAAACCTTTCGGCTGAAACACTTTCTTATGAGACCAACGTGAGTACTAGCTCAATGAATCTTCCGCAAGAATAATTGAATCATTCAAAATTAAAGATTATATAAAATATTGATTATCAGATAATTACATATTAAAAATAAAATTTCACAAACAATTTTATCAGATTAAAAAAAATATTTATTACTCGTTTTAGTTTGTGGTTAAAGTCCGACTTTTGGTCGGGCTTTTTCTTTTTATAGCCATCTGCCAAAACAAACAGTTTTATGAAATATACAAAGCCACAAATGCTTGAAGAAGGATATTAAACTTAATTTTATATACAAATAGTTGATAATCAGGCTATTAATCGGTGATTAGTAAATAAAAAACAACAAAATATTTTAGCCATTCACAATCTTTGTAGATTATCCATTGAATTTTTCCGCAAAAAAGTCTTAAATTGTGTGGTTATTTCTTAAATAATTGATTTTAAATTTATAAAATTATATAACTCTTTGATTATCAATTCATTAAGTTATCGATAATCAATTTTAATTAACTACTTGATTGGATTATGAAAGACCCAATTTTACTATGCCTTTTGATTTTTTTGAGTATCAGCCAACTTAGTGCGCAACCCGGTAATCTGGATAATACTTTTGGGGTTTTAGGACAATTGACCCAAAACATAGATGCCGAATCCGACTTAGTCAGCCGAGTCGCGCTTCAGTTAGATGGCAAAATAGTCGTAACCGGTACTGCCTATAGTGCTTCTAATTTTCCTTTTATCTATCGTTACAATGCCAACGGGTCATTGGATAATATCTTTAGTCCTAATCTTAGTAGCATTGGCTTTGCCGAAGTTCACGCTATAGTAGTTCAATCCGATGGCAAGATAGTGCTAGGGGGTGAGGCTTTTGGCGGAGATTTTGCCATAGCGCGATTCACGACTGCGGGGGCTTTGGAGTTTTTTGAAAGCGTTACATTTTCTAGTTCTGCTCAAGTCAAAGACTTGGCTATGCAATCCGATGGCAAAATCGTTGCTGTAGGATGGGATGCCGCTGGAGACTCTTATGCTGTTTGCCGCTTGAATAGCAACGGCACACTCGATAACACTTTTGGTACTGCCGGTACAGTTAATTTTACGGTTGGTCTATTTGGTTATCCACACGCGGTTGCTATTCAATCCGATGGCAAAATTGTACTGGTGGGCGAAACTGACAATGGCTCAGACAAAGATATTGCCGTAGTGCGCTTGAATAGCAATGGCTCTTTTGACAATACTTTTGGTACTGGGGGTATTAATGCCTATGCTTATGATATCGATGATATTGGTGAAGATGTAGCCTTGGATAGAGATAATAATATTTATGTTACCGGCAGTTTTGACGACTCAAGTGGTGATGCCGATATTTTTGTAATGAAACTATTGTCTAGCAATGGGGCATTGGCCGCCGGCTCTTTTGGACCTACCGGCTCGACTACTTTCGATTTTAGCAGTTTTGATGATGAAGGATTAGCCATTTTGGTTGAGCCAAGCGGCAACGTATTGGTCGGTGGTACAAATGGGATTGATTTTCAACTCGTTAAATTATTGCCTGATGGTAGCCTTGATGGGGCTTTTTCGGGCGATGGCTTCCAAAACATCGATTTTGTAGGCGATGGCATTTGCCAGTCATTGGCTTTACAACCCGATGGCAAAATCATTGCCTGTGGCGTGAGCGATTTGTTGGATATGCCTGATTTTAGCTTGGTTCGCCTACAAAATGATCCTTTTGTAACCGTAGTCAATACCAATGATGCCGGATTTGGCTCTTTGCGGCAGGCGATTATCAATGCCAACAATGTTACTGGTACGCAATTAATTGATTTTAATATTCCGGGCAACGGACCTCATACAATTAATTTACTAAATAATGGTTTAGTTTTTACTGAAACCGCCATTGTAGATGCTACTACTCAGCCCGGCTGGAGTAGTACCAACCTCATCACTTTGAATGGTAGTACCATTCCGGCTATCACTCGCAACGGTTTGGTGTTTTATGCCCCTGATTGTGAGGTATATGGCTTTCAATTTAGTGGGTTTTCAGGTTCTACTGCTTCTTGGGGAATCGAGGTAGGAGATGATAATATTACCATTGGTGCCCCCAACAAAGGCAATGTTTTTAATAATTGTTACGCAGGAATTTCAATCATTGGGATGGATAATTGCACCATTCAAGGCAATAAAATTGGCACGAATGTGAGTGGCACGACTGCCCAGGGCAATGCTTTTGGAATTTTGATTCAAGCTGGGGGTTCAGGGCATTTGATTGGCGGAACAGCCGCCGGCACCGGCAACTTAATTTCGGGCAATACTGGCGGAGTGAATGAGGGCTATGGCATTTACTTAAGTGGTGGAATAACAAATACTAGCATTCAGGGTAACTCGATTGGTTTAAACTTAGCCGGTACTGCCGGAATACCCAACCTTCGAGACGGGATTTTGATTGATGGAGGCGCAAATCTCAATACCATTGGCGGTACAACTGCCGGTATGGCTAATCAAATTGCTTATAATGGCAACAATGGCATCAATATACAAGGAAGTGTCTCAATAAACAATAGTATTCGAAGAAATAGTATTTTTTGTAATACGGCTGGGGGTATTTCTTTTAGCACCGGAGGCAACAATTTGAAAGCCGCGCCGATTATTACCAGTGCCAACCTTACTGCCGTAGCCGGTACGTGTAGCTCTTGTGCCAATGGCGAAACCATTGAAGTTTTTATTGATGAAGACCCTTGTGTGGCTCCCCGACAAGCCAAGACTTATTTGGGAACTACAACGGTAACTTCAGGAGCTTGGTCTTTGGCGGCGGCTAATTATCAAACAACTTTAGCCCTTGGTAATCGGGTAACAGCAACCGCCACTACTGCCACCGGCGAAACTTCGTTGATATCACCCGCCTTCATTGCGGCAAGCGCAGCCCCGATTTTAGGCACACCCGCCCCCGGCGCGGTTACTTACACCGAAAATGCCCCAGCCACTGCCATCAGTGCCACCGGCTTAACTATTACCGACGCTGATAGTCCCAACTTGACTCAAGCCACTATCCAATTTGCTTCAGGTTATCAAAACGGGCAAGATGTTTTAGCCCTCGTGCTTCCGCAAGCGGGCATTACGACTGCTACTTTTGTGGCAGCCACTGGAGTACTGACTTTGACCGGCAATGGTACTTTGGCGCAATGGACTAATGCACTCCGCGCAGTTACCTATGTCAATACCAGCGACAACCCCAATACTGCTACTCGAGTAGTTTCTTTTCAAGTTTCAGATGGAAGTAATTTAAGCAATACTGTTACGCGCAATATTACGATAACTAGCGTTAATGATGCGCCAATTTTGGCTTCTACCTCAGTTTCGGGTACGCTCAATTATACCGAAGGAAGCGGGGCAGTAGTCCTTAACTCAGAGGGCTTTACGATTGGTGATGCGGATAATACGACCATTGCCAGTGCCACTATAGCCATTACCGGCAATTATCAAAGTGCTGAAGATCGGCTAATTCTTGCCCCCCTCCCTACTGGAATTACCAATGCCAGTTTTGTGATTTCCACCGGAGTACTTACCTTGACCGGCACAGGTACATTGACACAGTGGCAAACTGCCTTAGCCTCCATTACGTACGAAAATTTAAGTAATAACCCCAATACAACTAACCGAACCGTGAGCTTTAGAGTGAATGACGGAGTAGCCACGAATAATTTGAGTAATATAATCACCCATACAATTATTATTAATCCAGTCAATAATTTGCCTACCGGCGCAAATACGAGCTTCAATACCGATGAGGATATGAATTATACCTTTCAAAGCAGTGATTTTGCCTTCAATGATATAGATGGTACTTTTGACGGTATTCAAATTGTGAGCTTGCCGAGTGCCGGAGTGATCGAGTTCAATAACGTAAGTGTGGTGATTGGACAAATATATAGCCCTGTCAATCAATTGGTCTTTAAGCCCAATCCGAATGACAACGGTTTAAATTATACTACATTTTTATTTAAAGTAGTTGATAATCAAGGCGGAGCGAGTGCGGCCGATTATACCGTTACTGCTAATGTTTTACCCGTGAATGATGCGCCAACCATTGACCCGATTACCTCCCCCCAACAACCCATCAATTTGAACGCGAGTGATGTAGTTTTAAATTTAACTGGTATAAGCAGTGGAGCAAGCAATGAAAACCAAACCATTTTAATCAATGTGAAATCGAGCCATCCTACGATTATTCCGATGACTGTCAATGCCCTCAATTATACCAGCCCCAATACCACGGGTACTCTGACTTACAAACCTATTATTGCGGTAAGCGCACCCACCGATGTTACGATTACCTTGAGGGTAAAAGATAGTGGGCTTACCCTCAACGGTGGAGTTGATTCCACTGTTATTAGCTTTATCGTGCCGGTCGTGCCGGTTATTCCACCTCCGCGTACTTTGACAGCATTTACTATTTCAGAAACCGAAATTGCTTTGAAGTGGGACAATCTAAATGGTAATCAAGGCTATGAAATTCAACGTTCAGTAGATAATATTGGTAATTTCCAAACTATTGCTACGGTCAATAAAGATGTAGTTGATTTTAACAATACCGGCTTGAGCCCGCGCACGCAATACTTTTATCGAGTTCGACTTTTGAGTGCTGCTGGTAATTCGGATTGGAGCAATATTGCCGGAGCATTTACCGCCGATATTTCTACTGCCCCCAGCAATTTGCAAGGAACTTCTACTAATCCCAATTTGGTGGAACTGACTTGGCAAGATAATTCTAATAATGAGTTTGGGTTTATTTTGTATCGAGCAAGTGTTTTTACTGATTTCGAATTTGAAGAAATAGCCGTTCTAGCTCCCAATACCGTGTCTTATTCGGATAGAACCGTATTTGGCAATGTACTGTATCGCTATGAGATAAGGTCATTTAATGAAAATGGTTTATCGGCAGCTAATCAAACTGAAGTTACCTCGGCTATCAATCCCAACTTGCCCGACCCGCCTCGCCCAATTAATCTGGATGCCGAAGCTCTTTCGCCGATTCAAATTGATTTGAATTGGGAGTTTAACCTCAATCCTCGGATTAGATTTCAAATTGAACGCCGAGATGCTACTTTGGGCGGACCTTTTGAATTAATTGACATCATAATCAATGATTCACTTACGCAATTTAAGGGTTATTCAGATGTATCGAGGCTTTCGGCAGATACAAAGTATTGTTATAGAATCAGAGCCATTGGGGAAAGCGGTTTTTCGGCGTATAGTGATTCGGCTTGTGCTTTTACCGCGTGTAGGCTCAAAGATATTGTGGTTATTAGAGATGACCCCGGCGGACAAATTATTTGCAATGGCAAAGCGGCTTCGCTTACCATTAGCCAAGATGTTTTTCGGGCTTCTTATCAATGGCGACGCAACGGAGTCCCCATTGAAGGTGCAAATTTTAAAAGTTTTTTGGCGGGGCAAACCGGCTTTTATGATTGTGAGATTGCGGTGGGCAATAATTGCCAAGATGTAACGCTTAACCAAGTATTGGTGATTGTGCAAGGCAATCCTACCCCGGTTACGATTGAATATGATGGCGAGTTTTTGCGTGCCTCAATCCGAGATGCCGATAGCTACCAATGGTACCAAGATTTTGCACCAGTAAGTGGGGCTACCCAAAGCACCTACGCTACAACTAGCCCCGGGGTATATTTTGTAGTGATTACCATTGCCGGATGCGCTTCTACTTCGCAACAATTTACCTTGGGTGAAGTAACTGCGCTTGAGAAAAATGATATTTCGCATTTGCTCAGAGTATATCCCAGCCCAACGACCGGCAGAATCACGGTCAAACTCGAGAGCAGTATGGTAGGTAAATATCAAATGAGCTTGATTGATTTGCAAGGCAAAACCTATGAACTCAAACAAGCCGACAAAGACGGTAAAGAGTTGGAAGAATCGATTGATTTGACACAATTTGCCAATGGTTTATACTTTTTGGAGGTAAAAGCCGCTCGGTATTTTGCTCGCAAAAAAGTGGTAAAGTTTTAAGGACAGTGGTGTGGGCAGTTGCTAATCACCCGCTCTGGAAGCTGGTTTAGTCTCGAGTCATTTACCATATATTTAATAATTTTTGACTTTTGACAAATAATATTGTAACACAGCCTAAAGGCTGTGTTACAACAGACTTGCTACCTTCTGACTATCAGCTACTTAGCATACTCAAATTTTCTCAAAAATCGCCAGAACTTTATTACAGACGATTTTTGAGAAAATTTGATACATATAGCATCTTATAACCTAATGCATTTTTATATAAATTTTGTGAATATCTGATAATCAATGGGTAGTAAGTCTAATGTGGCTCTTGACTCATTTTCGGGAAATTCTAGTTTTATTCTAAGCCTAAACACATTGACGCGAGCAGGCTAGACAGCCCGCATTACAATTTTCCTGAAAAGTGGTGAAGAACCAAATTTATAACTCAATCTCCAATCCGAAATCCCAGATCCGAAATCAATAAAATCCGAAATCTAAACCAATATTTTAACGTGAATATTTTGAGACGTATTTAAAAAGTACAAAAAAATAAGTTTTTATAAAGAAATGAAAAATTCCAAAAAGACTCCCCCGTGCGTCATCCT
>JALONJ010000459.1 GCA_025455045.1 Microscillaceae bacterium
TTTGCTTGGTAATGTTCAGAATCACTGAAAAGCGAGAGCTTTTCAGAATTCAATGGAATTCCCAAAGGCAATTCCTGAAAAGTGGTGAAGATCCAAAATCAAATCTTCGCCACTTTTTAGGAAAAACTGTAACGCAGGCTGTTAGCCTGCACGCGTAAATGATTTTAGGCTAAAAATAAATCGGAAATTTCCTGAAAAAAGGTAAAGAGTCATCAATTCAAAAATTCACCAATTTCAAAATTTGAAAATAGTATGCTGGGGCTAAAATTGCCAACCGACCCGCGCTGGGTCAATATTGCCGAAAAAAATATTGCCGAAATCTTGACCGACCACGCTTACTGTGAGCAAAAAGCGGCATCGAGCTGTATTTCTTTGATTGTACACTACCCCGAGCGTGAGCAATTGGTGGAGATGCTGATGCCGGTTGTAACCGAAGAATGGGGGCATTTTCGGATGGTATTGCGCGAAATGAAAAAGCGGGGGCTGACTTTGGGTAGGCAACGCAAAGATGAATATGTAGCGGAATTGCAAAAATTGGAGCGCAAAGGCATTCACCCCGAAAAGCAATTGATGGATAAGCTTTTGATTAATGCCCTGATTGAAGCGCGGAGTTGTGAGCGGTTTCGTTTGCTTTCTTTGCATATTGCCGATGAAGCCCTACGCTCATTCTACCACGAATTGATGATTTCGGAGGCAAATCACTATGTAAATTTTGTCAAACTTGCCAAAGAATATTCGCCTACGGTGGAGGTAGATGCGCGTCTGGAGGAGATGCTGGTTGCCGAAGCCGAAATTATGCAGCAAATTGCGATGCGCGGCGATAGAATGCACTAAAAGGATTGGAAATTTGCCATCAGGAATTATCATTTTTTATAAAAATTAAATGCTATTTCAAAAAATAACTTATTGAAAATCAATTAGTTATACATTTACTAATTCCTAATGATTCACTTCTAATTCCGTAGAGACCTCCAAGCATTTGTACAGCGAATAAAAATATTAGTCAAAAAACTTTTGTATATCTCAGAACTTTTTTAACTTTCAGAACGTTTTGAAAGTTAAGAAATACAATAGCCCAATGTCGCAGTATTCTAATTATTCCAATACAGTCAATTTGCCTCAAACCCAGCTCGATTTAGCGAGTTATTTTTATCAAGCCCTGCAAAATCAACTGCCGGTAGTGGTTTGGCAATTGCCCCAAAGCGCGCAACAGCATTTGATGATAGACTTTCATCCGCCGGTTGCTCAAGTCAAGCCCGATTTGGACGAACTGGATAAAGGCTTTTTGATAAGCCCTTTTCTCAATGCCAATTTGACCAAAACTTATTTTATCCGTGCTGATTTACACCTGAGTCAAGGAGCTGATAATCAAATAGTTAGCGATATTTCTCCTCGACTTTCTAACGAGCATTTGACCATGCTTGAGAATTGGGCAAATATGCCTATAAGCCATTATTCAACGATAAACGCCCACTTTTTGCCACAAGCGTCTTGCCCCCATCAAGAGGAAGAAATCCAATTTAAGAATTTGGTAAAGCGCGGGGTAGAGGCTATTCAAAACAAAGTGTTTCAAAAAGTAGTCCTTTCGCGGGTCAAAGCCGTTGATTATCCGACCAATTTTGATATTTGGCTCACCTTCAAGCACTTGTGCGCTTTGTATCCACGGGCTTTTCGCTATATTTTTCATTTGCCGCAAATCGGTACTTGGATGGGGGCTTCGCCCGAAACTTTGATTCAGGTGGACGAAGCCGGAATTTTTCAAACCGTTGCCCTTGCCGGAACCCAAGCCTACCAAACCGGCAAGCCTTTGAGTGAAGCCGTTTGGACTCAAAAAGAAATCGAGGAGCAAGCCTTAGTCAGTCGTTATATCATCAATTGTTTCAAAAAAATTCGCCTGCGCGAGTTTGAGGAAGAAGGTCCCAAAACCGTAGTTGCTGGCAATCTTTTGCACCTCAAAACCACTTTTACGGTAGATACGCAGGCGGTCAATTTTCCGCAGTTGGGTACAGTAATGTTGGATTTGTTGCACCCTACTTCGGCGGTATGCGGTATGCCCAAAGAAGCGGCATTGGATTTTATTCAAAGGTATGAAGGTTATAATCGGAACTTCTACAGTGGTTTTTTGGGGCCGGTCAATGTAGCCCAAGCCAGTCATTTGTTTGTCAATTTGCGTTGTTTGCAACTTTTCCGCAATCAAATATGGCTCTACGCCGGTGCCGGTATTACCGAAGATTCTCTGCCCGACAAAGAGTGGCGCGAAACCGAAATCAAATGCCAAACAATGCTAAAAGTATTGGAATAAAAAGCAATATCCATTAGACTTACTACTTATTGATTATCAAATAGTTACGAAATTTATTTTAAAATACATTATGTTAAATGGTAAAATAAATATCAAAATTTATCAAAAACCGTCTGTACCAAAGGTCTGACGGTTTTTGATAAATTTTGAGTATGCTAAGTAGCTGATAATCAAATGGTAGCAGGTCTATTGAATTGACAGAAATAAGGGGCAATGGGTGCATTTCAAATTTACCACCTTATTACCCTCTCCTTCGGAGAGGGCAGGGTGAGGCAAAAGAAATGCGTAAATTTGAAATGCACCCGGGGCAATTGCGCCCCAAAATACAAATAGCTGATTATCAGTTAATTATGTTTTTTTGCGATGATTAGAAAAAGAAAAAGTGTTGATTACAAATTTAAGGAATTGTTTAAAAATAAAGTAAACTTTTTAAAAACGTAATCAATTGACAATCAGGTAATTAAATAATTCCTAATTCCCAATTATTAATTCCTAATTCCTAAGGCTCAATTACTACTTCGCTTTCGCTATGTACCAATTCATTGAGGCATTTTTTGAGGTTATTGAAATGATTGCCATAGAGAACTCGTAAGTATATTTGAACCATAATATAAATAATTACATTCCAGACCAACAAAATCGCCAAGATAAACACCAAATAACCGGCGGCAATTTTTTGTCGGTTAGACTCCATAATCAAATCAATCAGCACCACCGAATTGGCAATGACCAGCATCAGCCACGTAAGCAAATAATAGCCATACATATATCGCCCAAAAATTCGCACCAGTCGTGCCAGAGAGTCTTTTAGATTGCCGGCGAGGTGTTTGCTATTGTTCAAAATACGGTATTTGAGCCAGTAGTGTACCAAAGCCACGCCTCCCAGCCCCCCAAAACAAATGGCAATCGTAGGAATTTGCCAATAATAGCCAATGCCCAACACCATCATTGCCAAAGTAAGGGCAACTTCAATCAAAATACTGCGATTAATCTTAGCCAAAATCCCCAAAGTGCGCGTTTTGAGCAAATTGATAATTTCTGCCACAGAATGTTGGGGGTTTTCTTTCAGGTTTTGGTGCCCTTTTTGCCAAATATCTTTCAAATCGTCTAGTTCCATAATGCCTCCTGTTTCATTAAGATAGTTTTGAGTTTTTTCTTAATGCGATTAATTTTTACCCCCACATTGGTTTCGGTAATCCCCATAATCTGGGCAATCTCTTGATACGAATTTTCTTCCAAATGGAGCATAATAATTGCCCTCTCAATCTTTGAAAGTTGATTGATGGCTTCATACAATGCCTTGAGCTTTTCTTCCAGCACATCATCTTTCAAATCGGGAACTTGAATAATTCGTTCATTGATTTCTTCAGGTTTGGGCGTTTTTTTAAATTTTTTGAACCGCGTAATGGCGGTATTCAAAGCCACCCGATACATCCAAGTCGTAAACTTCGACTCGCTCCGAAACGAAGGGTACGATTTCCAAAGTTGATACAAGACATCTTGAAAAAGGTCGCGTTTGTCTTCTGCATTGTTGCAGTACAAATTGCAGACCTTATGGATAATGTCTTGGTTTTCAGAGACTAACTGCGCAAATTCTTCTTTCACAAGGGTAAAATCTACTTGTAAGGCATAAGTATCAACAATAAAAAAAATATTACAAAATAAAACTCAATTTTTCCCAGTGTATAAGGAATTGGGCATTGATAAGTAATGAGATGATAAGCCAATTTGCCGGTGAGTTAGGGTAATGCATTGATTATCAAGTGTTTAATGATTCTAATTGCTTCTTCACCACTTTTCAGGGAAATTGTAACGCGGGCTGTCTAGCCTGTGCGCGTGAATGTGTTTAGGCTTAGAATAAAGCGAGAACTTCCTCAAAATGGGTAAAGAACCAACTTAAATATTTAACTAATTGAATATCAGACATTTATTCAATTTCTAATGCCTAGTTATTAATTCCTGATTCCTAAAGATTACCTTTGTAGCTAAATTATTAAATTTAAAACTCGATATGAAAATTGCACTGGGCGGCGACCACGCCGGTTTTGAATACAAACAAGCAATTGCGAAAATGCTCACCGAAGCCGGGCATCAAATCCAAGATTTTGGACCTTTTAGCGAGGCTTCGGTCGATTATCCCGATTATGTCCACCCTTTGGCTACCGCTATCGAGGCTCAGGAGTTTGATTTGGGTATTGTGATTTGTGGCAGTGGTAATGGCGTGGCGATTACTGCCAACAAACATCAAGGGATTCGGGCGGCACTCACTTGGCAAGTAGAATTGGCACAATTGGCACGCCAACACAACAACGCCAATGTACTGGCACTTCCGGCACGCTTTGTAAGCCTTGAGCTGGCTAAAGCTATGGTCAATACTTTTATTAGTACCGATTTTGAAGGGGGCAGGCACGAAAATCGAGTCAAGAAAATAGCTTGTAGTTAATTTGTGAGTTTTATAGGAATGAATAGTGAATAATGTAAAATGAATAATTTTGTAATTGCCTCAAAATCAATATATTACCAAAAAACATTGTTTACATTTTTATTGCACGACATTTATTATTTCGGGTGGTTTTTCGGGTTTAAAATATGGGAGAAAAAAGTCCAAAAAACGACCAATATTTTGGGTGATATAAGC
>JALONJ010000057.1 GCA_025455045.1 Microscillaceae bacterium
TGGATAAATTGTTTGATTGGTTTGACTAAACAAAATTAAATCTTTTTAGCCAATGTCTATTTTTTTGAAGCCTAAAAATTGCCCTTTAATATATTTTAAGACAGCTTCTCAGAGGGGGAAGGGCTGGGGGTTTGCGTTTAAATCCCTGAAGATCCATTTTTTTTCTGTAGCTTGTGCAAAAAAACAAAACTTCCTTGCATACAGAAACTTCAGTCTTCATTTCCCCCTTTTAAAAGTCAATTTTTGGCACTTCGCCCAGCTATTTTTTCAGGTTTTTTAAATATTTCTTTGCTTTGAATCGCTAATCTGAGCAAAATCAGGAAAATTCTGTACTGAAATTCCTAAATTGAGTTTTTAAAAAAAACCTGAATTATGAAAAACGGAAATGAAAGCCCCCTAACCCCCGGAGGGGGAAGCCCCACCCCAGCCCTCCCCGAAGGGGAGGAAATTAGGATTCCCCCTCCGGGGGCTAGGGGGCTTTGGGTCATCTTAGGCTTGTTATTTTTGGTGGCTTGTGGCAAAACCGAAAAAACCGCGCGCGCTGAGTATCAGGAGCTTATAGAAGCGGTGTATGCTTCGGGTAGTATTATTCCCAAAAACGAATACAAAGTTTTCTCTTTGGCAGATGGCATCATTACCCAAAAAATGGTAAGCGAAGGTGATGTAATCAAAGCCGGACAAACTTTATTTCAAATTGCCAGCGATGCCCAAGATGCTCGCTTGCGCAACTCCCAAGAAAACTTGCGCTTGGCGCAGAGCAATTATCAAGATAATTCGCCGGTTTTGCGCGAGTTGAAAATTGCGCTGGAAAACTCAAGAATCAAATTGAAAAACGATTCTATCAATTATTTTCGTTACAAAAGCCTATATGAAAACCAAGCCTCTTCCCGAGCCGACTACGACCGCGCCAATTTGACTTACCAAACTGCCCAAAACGACTATATCGGTAAACGCAATAATTATGAAAAAGTAAAAAATGATTTGTATATCAATTGGCAAAACGCCCAAAGTCAATATGTAGTAAGTGCGCAAGACGAGGCTAATTACTTGATTTCCAGCCGAATACAAGGTAGAGTTTTTGAAATTTATAAGGAACAGGGCGAAGTGGTCAAGCGCAATGATGTGGTGGCTTTGTTGGGAGATGACAAGGCTGTTTATCTTAAGTTAAGTGTTGATGAATTGGATATTCCCAAGGTGAAAATCGGGCAGGAAATCATTGTCAAAATTGATATTTTTAAAGACCAAGTTTTTAAAGCCAAAGTAAGTAAAATTTACCCGCGCCTCAACTCCGCCGACCAATCTTTTCGGGTAGATGCCGAATTTGCGAGCGAGTCGCCGACTATTTATTCGGGCTTATCGATTGAAGCCAACATCATCATTCAAAAGAAAAGTCGCACTTTGACCATTGCTAAGTCTTTGATTTACAACGGCGATACAGTAATGGTAAAACGCAATGGCAAGCCTGAAAAAATCAAAATCAAAAAAGGCTTAGAAACGCTTGACCGCGTAGAAATTTTGGGTGGAATCAGTGAGAAAGATGAAATAATGTTTTAATGTGCTGATGTGCTAGTGTGCTGATGTGCTGATGTGCTGATGTGCTAATGTGCTGATGTGCTAGTGTGCTGATGTGCTGATGTGCTAGTGTGCTGATGTGCTGATGTGCTAGTGTGCTGATGTGCTAGTGTGCTAGTGTGCTGATGTGTTTGAAAGACTTTTTTTGTCGGGTTCTAGGACTAAAACAAATAGAATTAAAAAGGGCGAGAAACCTGTCAGGTTTGAATTAATTGCTTTAGCTATAACGGACAGAGTATTGTTTTTTGAATACTAGGCAATGGTTTTAAAATGAATAACTTTTTTTTAAGTAACTGATAATCAATTAATTATGCCGTTAGCCTAATTATGTTATGAATTTAATTCAGCATATTTTATTTTTAAATCATTATTTGATTAGCACATTTACTTGTATTAAAACTTTTTAAATGTCTTTATTATGGAAAAGGGAGATAATTTGATTCAAAATTTAAGTTTTGAATTTGCCTTAGCGATTATAAATTTTGCCGAAATATTAGAAGAAAAGAAGAAATATGTAATTGCCAAACAAATATTAAAATCAGGTACTTCAATTGGGGCAAATGTTTGGGAAGCCCAGCATCCTGAAAGTAAAGCTGATTTTGTCCATAAACTAAAAATAGCGGCTAAAGAAGCCCAAGAAACAGAATATTGGCTTCTACTGTGCCAAAAATCTCCTACTTATCCGAAAAATGTCGAATTATTAGAAAAATTAAAAACTATTCAAAAAATCCTCTCAAAGATTATCAGTACTACAAAAAGTAAAACCTAGATACAATCTGCCGTTGTGTTGGTTTTTT
The DNA here is from genome assembly GCA_025455045.1 of Microscillaceae bacterium. Classification (GTDB taxonomy): domain Bacteria; phylum Bacteroidota; class Bacteroidia; order Cytophagales; family Microscillaceae; genus JALONJ01. Next base: position 2,370 of record JALONJ010000057.1, read on the forward strand.
GATTGGCTCGTTTGCTAATTATTAAGCAAATGAAAACAGCACATTAGCAAATCATCTCATTAAACATTGAAAAACAGCACATTAGCAAATCATCGCATTAAACATTGAAAAACAGCACATTAGCAAATCATCGCATTAAACATTGAAAAACAGCACGCACATTAGCAAATCATCGCATTAAACATTGAAAAACAGCACATTAGCAAATCATCTCATTAAACATTGAAAAACAGCACATTAGCAAATCATCTCATTAAACATTGAAAAATTATGAAACTCGCCTTTGAAATTGCTATAACTCACCTACTTGCCAAGCCCAAACAGACTTTGGTGGCAATGTTGGGCGTAACTTTTGGGATAGGAATGTTTATCACGATGATGAGTATGATGACCGGTTTGAATAATTTTACCGATGAACTTACCCTCCGAATTACGCCCCATATCCGAATGTATCACGATGTGGCAATGAGTCGAGAAACCTTGCTCGATGAGCTTTCACCGCAGACAATGAATGTGGTGCATCATCAAAAACCCAAAAAAGAACAAAATCGCCTCAAAGATGGCTTTCAGATAGTTCAATTTTTACAAAAACAGCCCGAAGTTGCCGCCGCCTCGCCCAGAGTTACCACACAAGCCTTTTGTAATTATGGCCCGGTGCAAATCAATGCCAATGTGATGGGCGTGGATATTGCCCAAGAAAATAAGATGTTTAAATTATCAGAAAAAATTAAAGCCGGAACTTTTGACCCCTTGCTTTCGCCCAATAGTGATGCAATTTTGATAGGACGGGGTTTAGCCAAAAAACTCAATATTTTGGTCGGAGACCGCTTAAACCTAACTACTCCGCAAGGCAATGTATTTAATCTCAAAGTGGTAGGCATTTTTGCGATGGGTATCGGCACTTATGATGATGTAAATTGCTATGCCCATATTGCCACCGTGCAATCTATGTTACAGAAAGATAAACGCTACATTACCGAAATCAGCATCAATATGCTTGATTTGGAACAAGCCGATGAGTTTGCCCAAAAAATTCAAAAGACTTTCAAATACAAAACCGAAGATTTTTCGACTGCCAATGCCACCATTGCAGTCGGCAAAGCCTTCCGAAATATCTTAACGGCTACAGTTTCGGCTACATTGCTTTTGGTGGCCGGTTTTGGGATTTATAACATCTTGAATATGACCATTTTAAACAAGATGAAAGACATTGCCATTCTCAAAGCCACCGGTTTTGCGGCGCGCGATGTGATGGCAATTTTTATGATTGAATCGGTTTTAATTGGTTTTTTTGGCAGTTTGTTGGGTTTACTGATGGGCTTTGGCTTGTCGTATTGGATTGCCACTTTACCCTTTGATGCCGGTAATGTAATTGATTTGAAACATTTGCCTATCAATTTTAATCCATTGTTTTATGTCGTAGGAATCATTTTCGGAATGATGACCACGGCTCTGGCCGGTTATTTTCCTTCGCGCAAAGGTGGGAAGATTGATCCGGTGAGAATACTGCGGGGTTAAAAGCCCCCTAGCCCCCGGAGGGGGAACTTTATTATTTTTCTTCTCCTTTGGAGAAGAAAAGCAAGGCTCTAAGTAATTATAATATATTGATAATCAATGTATTATATAAAAAATTAAAAAATCTAATTATCTATACTATAAAATTAAAAACTCCCCCTTTTGGGGTTGGGGGCTTAAAAGCTCCCCTCCTTCGGAGGGGCTGGGGGAGGCTTCTATGGAAACCGTATTAAAAGCAAGCGACATCAACAAATATTTTTATGACCCCGTCAAATTTCAGGTCTTGAAAGAGTTGGATTTTGAGGTCAAAAAGGGCGAATTTGTGAGTATTGTGGGCAAGTCGGGCTGTGGTAAATCGACTTTATTGTATATTTTATCTACGATGGATACCGATTTTGAAGGCGAACTCGAGATTAATGGCGAAAAACTCACCAAACAAAAACAAAATTACCTCGCTCGATTTAGAAATGAACACATTGGTTTTGTGTTTCAGTTTCATTACCTCTTGCCGGAGTTTACTTCTTTGCAAAATGTGATGATTCCGGCCCTCAAATTGGGTAAATATTCGCGCCAAGAAGTCGAAGAACGGGCTTTAGAAAAACTCAAACTACTCGGCGTAGAAGAACAAGCCCACAAGCTCACCAGCAAGCTCTCCGGCGGCCAGCAACAACGGGTAGCCATTGCCCGCGCTTTGATTAATGACCCCACTATCATTATGGGCGATGAACCTACCGGCAATTTGGACAAAAAAAATACGGAAAATGTATTCGCTATTTTCAAAGAATTAACCCAAACTTACCACCAAACCATCATTGCCGTAACCCACGACCAAGATTTTGCCCATAATTCAGATAGAATTATTGAAATGAGTGATGGGGTGATTTTGAAAGCTAATTAATTGATTATCAGCGCGTTTGGAAACAAGTAAATACTTGTTGCTAGGTTCAGAAATATAGCAGATTAGATATTTAAAGTAAATGCAATCCATTTATTCTATTGAAGTGCTTTTTGTTGATTGTAGCCAGCGGAATATTATTGACAAGTGCAGTAGCAGCAATCAAAATATCGGGTATCTCGATGAGTTTATTTTTTGCTTTAAGTTCTTGATAAATACCAACTGCTATTTTATTGGCTTTGCTATCAAAGGGTAAAATGCTTAATTCTAAAAAAATTCTTCCCAAAATTTTTGTTGGCTAGAATTACTTCCCGTAAATATCTCATACTCAGTAATTACCGAAACTGCAAAGAATTGATGGCTTTGGCTAAGTTGATAGAATATAGATTTTTCCTTCTTTTCTTTTCGAAAGAAATCGATGAGAATAGACGTGTCCAAACAAATTATTTCGTCCGCCATTGATTAAATTTTGCCCGGTTTTTTAAAAAATCCTCATATTGCTCATCTGACATAGTAGGAGCCGACAACAGAAACTTTTGGAAATCACTTGACTTAGCAGTTGATTTTTCGCTTTCTGAGATAATTTTAGCGTCTGTCAATAGCTTATGAATCTGATTAGCAGGCAATTGCTTGACTATTTCCAATACTTGCTCATAAGCTAAATTTATTTTTACTTCCATTGATTTTACATTTTAGCCAAATATAGCAAAATTAGCTTGAAATACATAAAGCCCACAACTCGGATAGAATTATTGAGATGTTGATGGGGTGATTGTGAGGGGGTAAGTAGTTGATTATCAATTATTTAAAAACAGACTAATAAATCGCTATTAAAAAATATCAACCAGTTGGGGATATGTGAATGACTTATTTTAAAAAATCCACCATCCCAATAATCCACCCACTAATATATAACTAGCTATGCCCATATAGTTCATTCTTTTTCCAAAGCGAATAAATTTTTTTAATCTTTGTTTGGTTTCATTATGCCCTTCAACTGCGTTTAATTGCTGAATTAAAGGTTTATCATTATCTACTACCATAAAAATAAAATCTTCGTCTTTAGGAAAATCTTCGACAATTCTGAAAAAATATTTTGGTTGGTGCTGGGCTACTTCTTTGATAACTGTTTCATAATACCTAAACGAATTATGATAGTCTGTTGGTAGTTTTGCGATACTATCTTTTAATGCAGAATATTCAATGGTTTTTATATTATTTATTAGATAATCAGTTATTTTGACATAGTTGTTTTGTTGCGCTATAATACTATCTTTTATGTTACTTAACTGACTGTCTATCAGTCTTTTAAATTGTAAATGCTCGATATATTTGTTGGGGATATTGTCCCAATCTCGCTTAGCGTTAGAACTATTCAAGCTACATAGCGGGTATGTCTTGTTCAATTCATTATACATCTTGAAATAACTATTGAGGTAATAAGCATTATTCAAATTATGCCTATACTCGTCCATATTTTTGATAGTTTCTAATTCTAATTTCTTGGTTTTACCTGAGTTATTGAAAGATTTGATAGATAAATAATATTGGTTATTTTCTAAACTAATTGATAATTGCTTGCCTATAAATGTTTTATTGGATTGTTTAATTAAAGTATCAATTTGGTGCATAGAATAGCCCCTTAGGCCGGTGTGTGGATTATGATACTGCTGAAACAAGGTATATACGACTGCCTCATTTGCTTTTAATTCTGCATAATACAGCACTCGCTTATAGTTTGTTTTTAAATAAATTGTATTATTATCTTGCCCAAATCCAAGCGAAGCAGTTAATATCAGGAATATGATTAGTTGAATAGCTTTCATATAAGTTTGATGATTTTTAGTTTTCTATAATAGTTGTTCTATATAAATAGAAATTTTTTGTGTATTCCTGTTATCTTGAAATTCCCCATAGCTCGATTATCAATCAAATCTAAGCAGTTTTTTACAAAAGCTCAAGTTTTACAGTAAATTTTATAAGTAATTGATAATCAATCAATTATATTTTTATTCTGGTTTAATTTTCACTATTTTATTATCCTTCATCACTACAAGCTCGGTATTTTTTTGCTTTTTAAATTCAATGAGTTTTTCATAGGCTTTTTCAAGCCCAAGCAAAATTTTATTCCTAAGTTCTATTTGTTTTTCAACTGTGGTCATAATATTGCTTTAATTGGTTAAACTTCAGATTATCAATGATTCTTAATTGCCCATTCTTAATTGTTAAGATGGTTATTTGCTAATCAATAAAAAACCCGCCCACCAACGCGGGTAGGCAGTTTTGGGATTTCGGGCAAACTTGCGCTTGGCGGCAGTAAGGGCTTGGCGATACTGATTTGGCTTGGTTTGGCTAAGGTTTCGATAATATTCAATCATCAAATCAGCCGTGTACTCGTCTTCAACCGTCCAGAGTGAATATACCAAATTGGGAACTCCCAAACTCATAAAAGCCTTGACAATAGACAACAAACCTTCGCCCTCGGCATATTTACCCACGCCACTTTCGCAACTACTCAAGACTATCATTTCGGCACGCAAATCTAGGTTAGAAATTTCTTCAAAATAAAGTGCGCCATCGACTCTCGAATAGACCGACAAAGAATCAAGATTTTCGGATTGTGTAGAACTAGGATAAAAAGCCACTCTGGAAAGCGTAGGATTGATTAAATCCGCTAGACTATGCGTGGCTAAATGCAAATAACGTACTTGGCGAATCTTTTTGAGAGTTTGTTCTTGGGCATTTTGCTGAAAATAAACCAGACTCGATTGAGGCATAAACATTTCGGCGATGGTTTTTAGCTCCCGATAGCTGTGTTTCAAGATACCTAAGTCTTGGCGAAATCCTGATTTGGCAAAACTGGCAATCAAATTAGCATCTTCGGTCGAGAATGGGGCAAACCCCGCAAATTCGTAAGCAAAACTGTTGGGCTGGGCAAACAAATCTTCATTGTACCACAGCGAAACCGAAGAAAAATACACAAACTCAAATCGATGCAATAAGTAAGGCAATTTGTCAAATTCATATTTCCGGTTGGCGAGCATATTCGATGGTATATTTTCAATCAAGGCTTCAAAAGGCAAACTGTGCAAGATTTGGTCAGGAATAATTCGCAAAACAGTCTTACCTGATAAATATTCGGCTATGGGCAACAGCAAAACTTCATATAAGTCTTGACTCGATTTCACCAGCTTTTCAGGATTATACGCCAATAGATGTTTATAATAATTGGTAACTTTGGTTTTTAAGGCTTGATAGCTAATATTTATTGTTTTGATTTGCCATTCATTTTGACCAATTACATTGATATACAGTTCATTCTCGGAACATATATAGCTGATTATCAAGTCTTTATTCTCAAGTTTTTTTTGAACTTCACTTATTTTTACGATGCGAGTACAGTAACTATTTTTGCCGATTTTAGCTTGTAAGGTAGCTTCAAGTTTTTGTTTTTCGCGTTTTTTTTCAAACAGGAGGGTGCGGTATTTTTCGGCTTGAGTAGGTTGCTCGGCAATGGTTTTGTATAAAAAAGCAACTTCATCTTCCAAACGACGAAGCAAGGCAATAGAATCCGGCGATACACTTTTGTCGATTTTCAAGCGGTTTTCCAAAAGTCTATCTTGCAAAAGATTGGCGCGGGTTTTTTCGGCAAAGTAAAAAAAGTTTTCCGGCTCGGTTTGCATCAGACTAATTTCCAAGCCCAATTCATACATCAATCGAGTGATTTTGGCAAGTTCAATTTTATCATTGCGATTTTGAAACACATCTCTGATTTGATTGATTAATCTATCGGCTAATTCCAAGGTTTGGCGAGCTATATTCAAATCAGGCAATTGATTATTTTGCTTAAATTTTAAAAGCAAAACTTTGGTTTTAAAATTTAGAACTTTGAGGAGGTCAATGGGCGAAAAATCATTGTTTTCAATCACAGGATTTTGGGCAAAATTCCATTCATTAAAGCTAAAACTATGGGTAATTAGGCTTTTTTGAGCATAATACAATGCCGAGTCCAAATGATTTTGTTGGCTATGTATCAAGCCAAGCACTCTATATTCTTCGCCGGTAATGGGGTTTTTGGAGTTATACTTGGGTTTTTTTAGATTTAAAACTTTTTGATAATAAAAGTAAGCACTATCCCAAACTTCCCTCTCGAAAAATGCCGTTCCTTTGTGTTCGTAAACTTTTGCCAATGTAATTACATCTTGGATATTTTTGGTTTGATAATATTTGAGGGCTTTTTGAAAATAAAAATCCAGCGAATCATATTGTTTGCGTTGTTGATATACCCCAAGTAAATGCGCTTGCGCTAGGACAGTTTTAGAGAAATCTTGTCCTAATCCATAATTTTTTTTAGCAGTACTCAGATGATAATATGCCGAATCAGGTATTTGCCATTTCGCATATATTAAACCAATGTTGAGATGTATATCTGCTATGGCTTTGGGCTGATTTTTAAATTTTTTGCTTCGAACTTTCAATTCTTGTCGAAAATACTCCAAAGCCAATTCATTCATTCCCATTTGCATATAAGCACTACCCAAATAATTATAAGATGAAGTATTGGACTCATCATAAATATCCAAATGTTTTTCCATAATTTGTTGGTGCTGGTGATAAGAGTCCAGGGCATCCCGATACAAACCTCGAGCGTAGTGAAAATAGCCCACAGATAAATAAGTAGCCGCTTGTAATGGATAGGCTTTGGGCATTTGCAGGGCTATATCCAAGGCTTTTTGATACAAGGGTAAAGTGATTGAATCTGCATCTTTGTTCAACATTCTAAAATACGCCATATTTCCGTAATACTTGGCTGATTCTTCATTGGGCATTGACAATTTAGCCAAGCAAAAATCCCAATAATTTTGTAAATACTGGATAGCCAATGCCGACTGCCCCAAATAAGCCATACTTAGGGCGGTTTTTCGCTGGCATTGGCAGTAAAGATTCCATTGTTGGCGGGTGTATGATATATCACCGGCTTTTTGAAACAGGTCTTTTGCCAACGAAAATTGGCGATTTTTGAGCAAATCATCCCCTTTTTGAATCAATGAGTCAATAGCTGGATTGTTTTCTTGACCAATAGCCGGACAAACCATTGCCAACGTCATAATAATAGCTGCTGTAATGGTTTTTAAATATAAACTCATTTTGTCCAAGTGCATTAAGGGAAATAGTTGTAGTTTTCAAAAGTTTATAAAACTCTATCGGTGGAGGTTTTGCCAATAAAATTTACGCTTTGCCAATTTTTTTGATTGACGAATAGTATTTTTTAGCTAAAATACTCAAAATCAGGCAATTAAAAATATTTCCCGCTAAAATTTCACCATAAATCAAATTTTAAAAGCTTCCTAATTCATTACCAAAAAAAAAAAATTAAAATTTTTTGAAAAATAATTCATTTTTTATGGTAGATATTTTCGCCTAAAATTATTAATAGAAAACACCTAAAAATGATTTTAAATTTTTAGACGAATAACCCAATGAGTACTATCCCAAACTTTAACAAGATTACGATTCAAGGTGATGTAGCTACCGAGCCGCAAACTACCCAAGTAGGCAAGGATAAAGCCGTTTACTTTGAAGTCCATACCAAATTTCGCTTAAGCCCCGAAGGTACCGAAGTACACCAAAGGTTTAGGGCGGTATTGCTGGGAGTATGGGCGGATATGGCACTCGCGTACAGATTAAAAATCGGCGATACGGTAAGCGTAGGCGGTTTTTTAGATGTAGTAACTTTTGACACCGGGAGCTATAGCCTCGATGTACGCTCCGACTTTTTTACGATTTTGGCTTATGCACCCTTTACCGAAGAAGCCTCCGCAACAATGGCAGCTTTGAGTGGTGGCGGCGACCCCCCACCCAATCCATCTCAACCGCCAGTAGTTGATCCACCTCCACCGATTATTTGATGAGCTTATAAAAAGTTACCGGCGTTCAAGGTTTTCCCGTTTCCACAATACGGGTCATTTTTCCCACCGCCCGATTCTGTTCTGAATCGGGCTTTTTTTTATACGATTGGTGTTTTGAAGATTTATAGATTTATATACTTTCAATATCAATGCTTCGGACAGTTTTTATAAGTAATTGACCGTGTCTGCCTCTGGCTGATAATCCGCCAGAGGCGGACACGGTCAGCTAGTTATACTATTTTAAACGCTTCTTGTAACTAACTGATTATCAATTACTTAAAAAAATAGGAACTAGAAACCAGAAACTGTCCGAACTATTGAATATCCAAACTTTATTTTTGCCACTTCAATCGCAAACTATTGCTCACTACACTCACGCTACTCATTGCCATTGCCGCCCCAGCCAACATCGGATTGAGCAAAAATCCATTGAAGGGATACAATATTCCCGCCGCAATGGGGATTCCGATTAAGTTGTAAATAAACGCCCAAAACAAATTTTGGCGAATGGTGGCTACGGTTTGCTTGGAGAGGCGAATGGCTTGCGGAATTTTCTGCAAATCCGCCGAAATGATGGTCATTTTGGCAACATCTATGGCTATATCGCTGCCTTTGCCCATCGCTATACTCACATTGGCTTGGGCGAGGGCGGCACTATCGTTGATGCCATCACCAACCATAGCCACTATTTTGCCTTGATTTTGGAGTTTTTGGACAAATTCGGCTTTATCAGTCGGTAAAGACTCGGCTACAAAATGACTAATTCCCACCTTTTGGGCAATGGTTTGGGCGGTAGCTTGGTTGTCGCCGGTAAGCATATATACTTCTATGCCCATTTTTTGTAATTCATTTACTGCCTTTGCCGAATGAGGCTTTAAAGCATCAGCAATACCAATCATCGCCAAAATTTGGTACGAGTTGGCAAACCAAACTACGGTTTGGGCTTGCTGATGCCATTCCTGCGCTTTGGCTTGCAGGACAATATCGGGCGTAATTTGGTTTTCAATTAACAATCTTTGATTGCCTACCCAATATATTTCATTGTCGATTTTGGCTTGTATGCCTTTACCGGTTGTGCTGTTAAATGATTGAATACCAATAAGTTGTGAATTTTTCAAATGATTTACGATTGCTTCTGCCAAGGGATGTTCAGATTGTTTTTCCAAACTATACAAAATATCAACTAAGTATTTTTCGCCTTTAAGCCAAAATATGTTGCTTACCGAAGGTTTGCCTTCGGTAAGGGTGCCGGTTTTATCAAGCACTACAGCTTGAATTTTTTGCGATAATTCCAAACTCTCGGCATCTTTAATCAAAATACCTTTTTCTGCCCCTTTGCCCACTCCTACGATAATTGCCGTGGGAGTAGCCAGACCCAAAGCACAAGGGCAAGCTATGACCAAGACTGTAATCATTGCCAAAAGCCCTTGATTGAAGCCATTTTCTCCGCCTACAAATAGCCAAATCAGCAAAGTAAAAACGGCAATTGCTACTACAATCGGCACAAATACTCCAGCAATTTTATCCACTAATTTTTGCACGGGAGCTTTGCTCCCTTGCGCTTCTTGCACCATTCGAATAATTTGGGCTAACATTGTATCGCCGCCGACTTTTTCCGCCCTAAACCTAAAGCTCCCTTTTTGATTGATTGTTCCGGCAAATACTTGATTATCCGCAGTTTTATGAATAGGCATACTTTCGCCGGTAAGCATACTTTCATCAACAAATGATTCACCTTGCAAAACTACTCCGTCCACCGCAATTTTTTCGCCGGGTTTTACCAACAATACATCGCCGATTTTGATTTGCTCAATAGAAATTTCGATAATTTGCTCATTATCAAGGACTTGATTAACGGTTTTGGGCTGTAAACCAATGAGCTTTTTCAAAGCTGTCGAAGTACTGCTTTTGGCGCGTTCTTCCAACAATTTGCCCAATAAAATAAAAGCAATTACGACCACTGCCGCTTCAAAATAAACGTGGGCGTGCAAACCCCGGGCGTGCCAAAAATGCGGAAATAAAGTATTAAAAACACTAAACAAATACGCCACTCCTGTACTCAAAGCCACCAAAGTATCCATATTAGCGGTGCGATGACGAGCTTGTTTCCAAGCATTGACAAAAAAATCTTTGCCCAAACCCCCAATAATTGGCGTGGATAATACCCACATTATATAGTTTCCATAAGGCAAATCCATTCCAAACATACCCAAACCTACTACCGGCAGAGCGAGTACAATTGCCCAAAAAGTGCGATTTTGGAGCTTTTTGAGCTTATTTTGTTGAATTTGTTGCAATTGACTCTCACCTTGCTCGTTTTTTTCAACCAGCAACAAGTCATAACCGGCTGATTGTAAGGCTTTTTTCAAAACCTCAGGGCTGGCAACTTGCGGTTGGTACTCAACATTGACCGTAGCGGTTGCATAATTGACTTGTGCCGAAAGCACCCCATTTTGGGACTGAATAACACTCTCAACACTGGCGGCGCAAGCGGCGCACGACATTTCCAAAACTGGAAAAGTTTGACGTATTGTAGAAGTCTTTGAAACTTGACTGGGCATCTTGTTAGCAATTAGAAATTAATAATTAGGAATTAGAAATGATATAACCTATTGATTATTAATAAGTTATATTTCAAAAATTATCACTTTATCTCGTATCTATTCCTTATCTTTTGCAAAAATAGCGAAGCTATCCTATGTAGGCATTACAAGATTTTGCCAAAGATTTGTATGATTTACACCTTGTCAATGGGTTTGCGTTTGTCGGTTTGGATATTTTTGAAATGACTGGGCGTGAGTCCGGTTACTTTCTTGAATTGATTGCTCAAGTGGGCTACACTGCTATAACCCAATTGAAAAGCGATTTCGCTCAACGACAATTCATTATAAACCAATAATTCTTTGACTTTCTCAATTTTTTGGGCAATGTAATAATGCTCAATTGTGATACCCTCGATTTCAGAAAAAAGATTACTCAAATATTTGTAATCATAAGCCAGCTTGTCTGCCAAATAATGCGACAAATTTACTTTGAGCTGATTGTTGGAATAATGCGCCAAATCAATCACCAAGTTTTTGATTTTTTCAATCATTTGGCTTTTTTTATCATCAATCAATTCAAAACCAATACTTTGGAGTTGGATTGATAGCGCAGATTTTTGGGCTTTGTCCAAATCTTTGAGTATTTCTACTTCTCCTAATGTAATCGATTGATAATCAATATTTTGTGATTTTAAGATTTGCTCTACCGCCATCACACAACGCTGGCAAACCATATTTTTGATATAAATAGTCATTCCATTGATACGATTATTGATTCAAATACTCAAATTCATTATTCAGATTTATTATTCAATCACTCCACCAAGAGTGGGTAGAGGTTTAGGTATTTAATTTAAAATAAAAATATATAAATCATTGATTATCAGCTATTTATAGCGTATTTCTTTTACCACAAAGCACACTAAATTCATACAAAGAACACCAAATCATTTACTTTGTGAACCTTTGTGGGTATTTCTTGGTGAACTTGGTGGTAAAATCAGCTTTTAAAATAACGCAAACATTCGTATAACTAATTGATTATCAGTTATTTATATAATCATCCAATGGCATTAAAAAATTGATTTAGTTTATGGGCATCTAATTGACCGTTGCTTCTTACACTGCTGCATAAATCTAAGCCAAAAGGAGCTACAGTTTCAATGGCTTCACGTACATTGTCAGCACGAATTCCACCTGCCAAAAACAGAGGAATATTGATATTTTCGCGGATTTCTCGACTCAATGCCCAATTGTGGGTTCTGCCCGTTCCGCCTAATTCCTTGATTGCTAAATTAGGATTGCCACTATCCAACAATAAAGCATCTACTTGACTGGAAATTTTGATGGCTTCTGCTACCGATTTTTCATCAATAACGTGAATTACTTGCACTAATTTTATCTCCGGCAATGCTTCCCGAATCTCTTGATAAGTGCCAAGCGATAGCGCATCAACGATTTGAATAGTATTGGTACGCACTTTTTGTTGATGGGCAATGATTTTGTCGGCTTCAGTTTCGCTCGTTAGCAAAAAAGTAGCTATAGGTGGCGGTACGACTTGCGCTATCTCTCGGATAAGTTCGTCAGCAATCACCCCCGGACCGCTAGGCATATTACCTACCAAGCCCAAAGCCGATGCCCCTGCCGCAATAGCCATTTGAGCTTCGGCAATGCTGCTGATGCAGCAAATTTTTACCCGTGGTTTTGTAAATGCTTGCATTATAATAACCTGATTACCAATGAATTATAAAAATTATACCACAGCCTGTCTAGGCTGTGATAGGCACAGCCTAGACAGACTGTGGTACATTCTTGTCAAAAATCAAAGATTGTCAACGATTTGTGTATATTTTTTTGATAATACGCAATGCGTTTATCAACACTTATTCGGGAATACGAGTATTTTGCCAACTTACCATTTGCCACTTACCTTTGATTTTGCAATAAACCGCCGTGTAATTCGCACGAAAAGTATTGATTTTTTCCTGCATAAAAAGGCTCATTTGGGCAGTTCCGGTTACAATCGCAGTATTTTGATAGACTCGAACTTGATTTTTTTCTACTTCAATTTTCCGATAATCCCACCGCCTTTTGCTAATGTTGGCAATGTATTCTTTTTTGTTTTCAAGAATGGAACTTGAATGAATGTAAACCAAGTCATCAGCCAAAATTTGTTGCAGAAAAACGGTATCCTTTTCTACTTGCGCCATAAATCGGCGTTTTTCCAAGTCTTGAATCACATTTTCAGATGATTTCTTTTGAGCATTGACTTGGGCAAAACAAAAGAAAAGCAGTGCCATCACTAAAAAATTTTTCATTGATATAAGATTGTTTAAGTTTTTTTCAAAAATAGCCAAACGATTAAATTCCTCACTCAATCCCAAAATTGCGGATAATCAGCCAGAAAATCAGGATTTGTGCGAATTTCGCCCGCCCCACCTTTTATAAATAAATCATGATTAGCAGATCCAGTCGAATTTTGGTCATTTTTCGACCAAAACTGCCGATTCGTAGTCAAATCAATGTCAATTTGATAATCTAAATACTCAATATAATTTTGAGTTTCAATTTCATTGAATTTCAAATTTTGTAAAATTTCTCTAAAACTCCACATTTTACCAATTTCTACAATGTGTTTTTCGTAGAGCCTCCCCCCAACCCCCTCCGAAGGAGGGGGAGTAATTGCCCCCCCTCCTTCGGAGGGGGTTGGGGGGAGGCTTATCAGTCGTCTATGATTTTTAACTTCAAACAAAGAACTCAACAAACGAATATTTGCCGTAATGCCTTGCCAATCAGCCGTATGTGTCCGCAGGCGATTGATGCGCTCCGAAAGCTCATTAATCTCAAATCCACGAATGATACTATTTTCGTATTTTTGCTTAACTGATTGAATATCAGTCTGTAAGCGATTAATTTGGTTTTGCAAACTGCGGAGCTTTCGCTTCACCAATCGAAGTTTGGCTTTGAGTTTTTCACCTTTTTTGATTTTTAATACATAATCAAAAGCCACAAAATTCAAATTCCTTTTCTCATAACAAAGTAATTTTAAATCATATTCCAAATTTTGTAATTGAGCCTTTAACTGCGGGGTTTTCTTTTGTTCATAAATTTTGGGTTGCCAATTTTGAACTTCCTGAGCCAACAATTCGAGCCAATGCACATCATCGAGTTTTCGGCGGTCGGTAATCAACAAATTTGTTTCCGCGCCGGTTTTGCGCTTGACATATAAATTGATATGATTAATAAGTGTTTTGGTCAAAATTCCAAAATTGACATCGTCGGCATTGTTTTTTAATAATTCGGGAATTTTAGTTCTTGGAACCAATAAATCATTCAAATAAAAATAGCGATGGCTTAGTTCGGTGATTTCTTCGTCGTAGTCGGAGAGCCTTCCCGAAGCCCCACCCCAACCCCCCTCCGAAGGAGAGGGAGTAATTTCTCCCTCCGCGCCTTTGGCGGGGAGGGCTGGGGTGGGGATATCTGCGACAAATAGACTTTCTAGCTTTGGCGCAAGTTTGACTGAACTTACCGCAAATTGCCTTTTGATTTGTTCTTTCAAACTGATGTCTCGATACTCGGCGTGAACCGAATCAAAGAATTTTTGCGGGTCTTGTTGCATTTTTTCGCAAATTTCTTGTACTCGAATTTCCTTTTGTATTTTTTCTTTCTGGAGTAAGTCCTTCAATAGCAAGGAGTTATCATCTTTTTTATCAACTTTTAAAGTAATTGGATTGAATAAAAAAGTATTGGGCAATTCGGTAATTAAGTTATTATAAAAATTATTACTATTTATTCCTTTACGCTCATAATCTTTTAAGACAAATCGTATATAATTGTAATTGACTCGATAAGTTTGTCTATCAGGGTTTTGAACTAATAATTTGAAAGTTGCCGAAATATCCGAATTGGTTTTGATATAACGTGGAGTTTTGGGAGTTAGTAGTCCAAAGTACTGTAAATCAGCCAGTTGTCGATTTAATTGATTTTGATAAGGCAAATCATTGTAAGCTAATAATGCCAATTTATTTTCTCCATCTTTTGCCAGCCTTTGGTACAAATCGGTGCGTGATTTGAGGGCGGGAAGATGACGCAATTTCTCGGGTTTACACACTAATACTCTGATATTCAGCAAGTTACGAAAGCGGGCAACAAATTGCTTAAAAGTATCGGTGCAATTATCGGTGTAGCGAGTTTCAAAACTAATGATTTGTTGAATGTTGGTATTTTGAATATTAATTCCACAATCAAAACACGCGGTTACAAATAATAATTTGACATTTTCAGGAATAATCGATTGATTGACAATGCTTTCTTTTGCCAAAGTAGAAATACCTTTGCGTTTTTCGGAAAACACAAAATCAATTTCATTGGCTTGATAAATACCCTGACTAATCAACATTCGGGCAATTACGCGGGCTAAAGTCTTGTTATTTAATCGAATGATGGTGATGCCGGAAGCCTCCCCCCAGCCCTCCCCCTCTTTCGGAGGGGGCTGGAGGGAGGCTTTGGGGCTAAGGTTTAATAGTAAACTTAGCAAAGCCTTTTTGGGTTCACCCACATAGTCAATGGGTTGGATATGAATTTGGGGATTTTCTTCGCGTTTGAAGCGAATTAATTTAAAACCCGAAAATTGGCACAAGGCATAATCGGGCGTGGCAGACAAATAAACCACTTTTTGGGCTTGTTGGCAAATCTCTAAAACCGACTGAATAGCGCGCGCACGGTAGGCATATTCGCTGGTCAGCAAGTGGCTTTCATCAACCACTACCACTATATCATCGCCAAAATCTTGTTTCAAACGCTCATAAACCGGCTTGATGCGGTCAAAAGTACAGACATTCACCTGCCCAATCGGGCGACCAATTAAGCTAACTTCTTCATCCTCAGCTAGTTGGGTACTGCGGTTGGTAAAGCAAACCAATTCACTTACTTTGTCGGTGTATTCTTGCTCGATTTGCTCAACTTGAATGGCAAACGGCACGACAAATAGCATCGGTTTATGGAGTTTTTGCGGTATTTCGACCAACATTGTGTAGGTTTTGCCCACGCCGGCATCGGCATCGGCTTGGACGCGCTTGTATTTTTGAATAAATTTTGTCAAAATTTCGGTTTTTTCCGAAAGGTATTTATTGACCGAAAAACAGGGGGTATTTTGAATCGTAAACTCTTGATGCTGAACTATTTGTTGTTTTAAAATCAATTGTAAATCGGCATCCCAACCACAGAGATTCAAGTAATCGCATAAGTCATTTTTGTCGGGTTTTTCGGCATACCGGCTGGTTTGTTTTTTGAGTTTGGGCAATACAAAGCGTTGGCAATGGTATTTTTTTGCCAAAAGGTAGGAGTTTTTAAGCCCGGTGAAGTCGGTATCGTAGAGAACGGAGAGCCTCCCTCCACAAGCCTCCCCCCAGCCCCCTCCGAAGGAGGGAGAGTAAAGCCCCACCCCACCCCTCCCCGAAGGGGAGGGAGGAATTAACTCCCCCTCCTTCGGAGGGGGCTGGGGGGAGGCTTTGAGGCTTTTGAGGACAAACTCAGGAATACTAGCTCGTTCATCACCCAAAGTAAAAGCATTATAACCGGCACTTTTGAGGGCGAGGCAATCCGGCTCACCGCCACAAAGAATGATAGGTTGCTGATTATCAAGGGTTTGCAAACCAAATGAATAGGCATAATTTTCGCCAAATTTGGCACGAGCCGGTTCGAGATTGGGCAAAAATACGGTTTTGGCTTGGGCATACACCCGATACGCCGGTTTGGGCATATAGAGTTTATAGGCTTCATTGGGGACAATTTCGTAGGCAAATACAAACGAAAGATTTTGAAATTCGCGGATTTTACCTTCTTCAATTTGTAGTTTGAATGATAAAACCGATTGAACTTGATTGTTTTGCAAAGTTTTTAAATCAATAAAGCCTTTTTTCCACCAAAAATCCAATTCTTCGGCACTAAATTCTTTGAATTTGATTTCAATTAATTTTTTTTCCGAAGGAGGTAAATCAGTTTTTTTAGGAGTTTGAATTTTGGCTTTTTTGAATCCGAAATCGGAAATTTGGAAATCGCCAATTCCGTAGATTTGCGCTAGAATTTGCCAAACTTGCTCATTATCAAGGTTTTCATATAATTGCACAAACTTGCGGCAATCGCCTTTGAAGGTATCATCGCCAAAATCTTTGAACAAAATTTTGCCAAATTTCTCGATGACAAAGAACGAAGAAGTGCGCTCTTGCCGAAAAGGGTTGGTTTTTTGGGGGCGGCGACTCGGCGCAAAGCCGTAATATTGAAATACTGCCAGCCCGCCATCTGAAGCAATTGCCTGATTTACAGCGCGCTTCAGTGTCGAGATGTGGTTAGACACGATTACATCACTTAAACAAATGATGTTGAGTAGAAAATAAAAAAGGAGAAAACAACGAGTGGAAAATATTTACTATAAAAGCTAGGGTAAGCGGAAATTTTTACCCAAAAAAAGAAAAAAATTACATATTTTGCCAGAATATATAAAAGATTTGCTTTTATAAATGAAATTTTTTTTATACTTTTGCGGTATAGTAAAACAGAAACAAAAGCATTTACGTTGCTTTTACCAAAAAAGTAGT
Source organism: Microscillaceae bacterium (assembly GCA_025455045.1). Classification (GTDB taxonomy): domain Bacteria; phylum Bacteroidota; class Bacteroidia; order Cytophagales; family Microscillaceae; genus JALONJ01. Next base: position 19,828 of record JALONJ010000057.1, read on the forward strand.
AAGACACTCAACATAACTTACCTACTTTT
>JALONJ010000058.1 GCA_025455045.1 Microscillaceae bacterium
TATTGAGGGTGAACCTACTCCAACTGCTAATAGTTGGTATGGACAATATATTGGAGCTTTTTCAGCCGCCAAATCACAAGGCGCAACTGACGAACAAGCTCACGCAGCGGCACGCGCTTTTGCCGACCAAGGTCGCCCAGCTGATGGTTCGCAACAAGTAGAAGATCTGAAGAAAAGAGGAATTGAGACACCTATCAATAAAGGCGGAGCAAGATTCAAAGCGCGTAACTACTTCTGGCACAATGAGGTAATGTATAACTTTAACAAAATCATTGACCCAAAAACGCTCGAGATTGTTGCCGGAGCGCATCTGCGCCGTTATCGCCCCAATACGAGTGGAACTATTTTTGATGATGCTAATAATCTTGATGAGCAAGCCGGAAACCAAGATTTAAGAATCAGAGACATAAGTGTGATTGAAGTAGGAGCGTATGCCCAATTTACCAAACGCCTTTTTGCTGACCGTTGGAAAATAGTGGCGGCGGCACGAATAGACAAGAATCAAAATTTTGAAGCTCGATTTACCCCAAGAATCTCCAATGTGATTACTTTGGGCGAAAAACGCAATCACAATTTTCGCCTCTCGTATCAAACCGGCTTCCGTAATCCCACAATGCTTGACCAATACCAAAACTTGACTGTGGGTGGAGTAGTAACTTTGATAGGTGCATTGCCCGAATTTAGAGAGCGATATTTTGGCAACAGCCCAATTATTGACTTTGCAAGTACTCTTGCCACTCCCCAAAACCCCAACCCCACCCCTCGTCAAATCGAGTTAGGCAATTTTCGTCCAGAGTTTGTGCAAACTACTGAAATCGGTTATAAAGGTATTTGGTTCAAAAACTTATTTATTGATACTTATTTTTATTATAATTGGTATGATAATTACAATGGCTCAAATTTAGTAGTTGCTCCATTAGCCCCACGAGCCGAAAATCAGGCTAAAGTTTTCCAAGTACCTACCAATCCTGATGTCAACTTGCGCTCTATGGGTTGGGGGCTTGGGCTAGAGTATAGATTTTCTAAGGGTTATAACCTGACAACCAACGTATCGAGAGATGTGCTGGCTAACCCTTCCTCGGAGTTTGACCGCACCGGATTCATTCCGGCATTCAATTCCCCAGGTTATCGTACCAATGTAGCCTTGAGCAATCGTAATTTATTCAAAGGCTTTGGTTTCAATTTGGTATGGCGTTGGCAGGATAGCTTCCGTTGGCAGTCGGGTGGGTTTTTCTCGGGCGATATTCCGGCTTACCACTCAGTTGATTTGAATTTTAATTACAAACTAAAATCGCTCAAATCCATCTTAAAAATTGGCGGTAGCAATATCTTTAATCAACGCTACTTCCAAGCCTATGGTAATCCGCGTTTAGGTTCAACTTACTATATTTCCATTACTTTTGATGAGATATTGAATTAAGGCGTGAGAATTGAGGAGTGGGAAGTGAGAGATAACTGATAATCAATTAGTTATAAGTACTCATTCATATTTAGTTTATATTTATTTTAAATATATATAAATCACTGATAATCAATTGATTAAATCCTGTCAGGTTTTAAAAACCTGACAGGATGAACCTAAACTAATTTTGAAAAGATGCTTATAATTTTTAATTCCTAATTTCTTAGCTCTCGTCTAATGCTTTTTCAATCAAAATCCGATTTATCTTTGCGGTAAATCGGATTTTTTTATGAAAATAGCTTTGATTGGTTCGGGTAATGTAGCTTGGCATTTAGCTCCGGCTCTGCAAATGGCTGGTAATGAGATAGTTAGCCTATACAGTCGCAATTTGAATAATGCCAAGGCTTTGGCGGATAAATTATCCAATCCATTGATTAACAATGACTTAGATTTTTTGCAAAGCGAAGCTAGGCTATTTATCATAGCCATAAAAGATGATGCCATTTCCGCAGTTGCTTCCGAGTTGAAACTGCCCAAAGGAGCTATTTTGGTGCATACTTCGGGGAGTAAGGGGCTGGAGAGCCTCACTCCTAGCCCCCTTCCCAAAGAGTCGGAGATGTTGGGCGTTGGGGTATTTTACCCTTTGCAAACCTTTAGCAAAAACAAAGTTTTAGATTTTAAAAATATTCCTTTTTGTATTGAAGGTAGCAACGAAGCAGTAGAAAACGCTTTGATAAAACTGGCGCAAGGCATGAGTAATCAGGTATTTAGGGTCAGTTCTGAACAAAGGAAAACTTTGCATATTGCCGCCGTATTTGCCTGCAATTTTAGCAATCATTTGTTGAGCATTGCCCAAGATATTTTGCAAAAAAATCAATTGGATTTTAGCCTTTTGCAGCCTTTGATTGAGGAGACCATTGCCAAAGCCCTCACCACCAACCCCGATATGGCTCAAACCGGACCGGCAAGGCGTGGCGATACTGAAGTAATTGCCCGCCATACAGATTGGCTGAAAAATGAACCCATTTATCAAAATGTTTATGAATTGATGACCCAGAGTATTTTGGCTAAATACCACCAATCATAGGGTTTTGTGAAGCAGTTTGTTGCGATTTTAGATTGTTGTATCAAAAAGCCAGACGAAGTTCTACCCAACAAATAGGGCAAGCAATTTAGCAAATCAAACTTGTTTTAAAACCTTGTAAAAACTATCTTTGTATCTGAGCGACCAACCAAAGGTTTTGATTGGCACTACTCATCGAAAAATCAAAATATGCTTAAAAAAATTTGCTTAATAAGTTGTTTTTTTTGCCTAGTCGGGGCGGCACGCGCTCAAGACGAAGCCGAAGTGTACGATTTACGTGCCGATAGTTCGTGGGTAGATAGGTCGCGCCCTACTTTTCCAATTTTGCTTGAGTTGGGTATCAGTGGCAATGCCTATCGGGGCGATTTGAGCAATTACCAAAAATGGTCAGCCTGCTATCACGCCGGAATTCGATTCAATCGCAGTCGCTTGATTAACAGTCGTTTAGGTATTTCTTTTGGTTTTATCACCGGCGAAAATCGCTTTTATGATTTTCCGGGGGGTACGCCCAACAATTTTTTTCGTAGCAGTGTTTTTTCGCTCGATTACGAACTACATATCAACCTCATCAAACGCCCCACTTTTTCGGTTTATTTGGCACAAGGCATTGGCTTGTTTCGGTTTCAGGTACGCAATGATGAAGGTGAAGACCTTTTCAATCGCTTAGACTCCAGAGCCGATGGCGAAACCTTTGCCAACAATGTGTTTTTTTTACCGACCGGCATCGGGGCAAATTACTTTCTCAAAAATGGCTATGGCATAGGCTTACAAGCCAATATTTTGAATACCCAAACCGATTATTTGGACAATATATCGGAATGGGGCTTGCAAAATGGCAATGATAATGTATTGCGATTCAAATTTTACATCTACGCTCCCCTCAAAATTATTCCGCCCAAGACCTTTAGCCCACCACGCACTCGCCGCCGACTTTATACGCACAATTGAGGAGAGGTCAAAATCCAAAATTTTATATGGTTTTGGTTATTCACAAGCCTCACAAAACAAAAAGCCTAAAAAAAGTATTTTATTGCTAAAAAATATTAAAAATTCTTTAGTAACTTAGAACTTTAAAGCTGAAGTATTGCTTCATTGTTAATGAATAAATCACTTAAGTACTTGATTATCAATGGATTGTGATTTTTATATCCAATTTATCTAAATTGAAATAGTGGAAATTTATTTATAGTGTCTTTATACAAAAAACGAGAATAAAATGGAAAATTCAGTATTGACTGCCCCCGATATGACCTTGGTTGAGCAAGAGGTTGCGCGGGTATTTGAGGCACAAAAGCGCAATGCGCAAAACCTCAAAAACACAACCGCCAAAGAACGAATAGCCAAACTCAAAGCCCTCAAAAAACTGATTTTGGACTATCGGGAGCAAATCCACCAAGCGGTATATGCCGATTTTCGCAAGTCGTCTGCCGAAGCCGACTTGGGCGAGATATTTGGCGTATTGGGTTCTATCTCTCACATTGTGAGCCACTTACGCAAATGGATGAAACCCAAACGCGTAGCTACCCCAATGAATATGCTCCTCACCAAGGGCTATGTGGTGTATGAACCCAAAGGCGTTGCTCTGATAATTTCGCCGTGGAACTATCCTTTTCAATTGGCAATTGACCCGCTTTTGTATGCAATTGCCGCCGGTAATACCGCCATCATCAAACCTTCAGAAATGACTCCGCACACCTCGGCAGTTATCAAAAAAATGTTGGCTCAATTGTTTAAAGAAGACGAAATTGCGGTTTTTGAAGGTGATGCCCAAGTGGCTCAAGCTTTGCTCAAAAAACCATTTGACCATATTTTCTTCACCGGTAGCCCAATGCTCGGCAAGGTGATTATGCGGGCAGCAGCAGAGAATCTTACTTCGGTTACGCTCGAGTTGGGTGGCAAATCACCAACCATTGTCGATGAATCGGCTAATATCAAAGATGCCGCCGAAAAAATCGCTTGGGGCAAGTTCTTCAATTGTGGGCAAACTTGTATTGCCCCCGATTATGTGTTGGTTCACGAAAAAGTTAAAGACCAGCTCATCAATGAAATGAAAAACAACATTCAAAAATACTACGGACAAGAAGCCAAATCTTCGGATAGCTACGCGCGCATTGTGAACCAACGCCACTTCTTGCGTATCAAAAACTTGCTCGACAATGCGATGCAAAACGGCGCGGAAATGGAGTTTGGCGGTAATTTGGACGGCAGCGAAAACTATATCTCGCCTACCATTTTGAGCAATGTAAATGATGGTATGGAAGTAATGCACGAAGAAATTTTTGGACCTGTATTGCCCATTATTAGTTTCCGCAACCTCAAAGAAGCCACCGATTATGTCAATACCAAGCCCAAACCTTTGGCTTTGTATGTGTTTAGCAAAGACAAAAACGTACAAAACCAAGTAGTAAATAATACCTCAGCCGGAGGTACAGCAATCAACGAAACTTTGGCGCATATCTCAAACCCTGATTTGCCCTTTGGCGGGGTAAATAACAGTGGTATTGGCAAAACCCACGGTTTTTATGGATTTACTGCCTTCTCGAATGAAAGAGCTGTTTTGAAACAAAATATCGGCTGGACAACCCTCAAAATGCTCTATCCACCTTATACCGATAAGAAAAAGAAAACAATCAATAACTTTAGTAAATTTGTATAACCCATTGGTTATCAATTACTTACAAAAAACCCGAAGACTCATTCGTTTTCGGGTTTTGTTTTTGCTAAATAGTTGGTTTAAAAATATTGCGCTTGAGTATATCACAATAGTTGGTGGAGTTTCTAGTTTCGAGTTTCTAGCTGAAAGCTAAGTAATTGAAAATCAGGCAATTAACTAAAATTTTGCAAATTTTATAAATGCTTGATAATCTTTGACTTTTGACAAATAAGAATGTAACCCAGCTTTTAGGCTGTGCCTCCCATAGCCTAAGGGCTGGGTTACAATTTTATAAATGCTTGATAATCCGCCTCTAGCGGATTATCAGACACTTAGTAAATAACTCGGAATTAGAAACTATCCAAATCATTGTGAAGTAAGCATTGCTGATAATTTAGGGTTGGGGCTTCATTCGAGCAATAATTTCGTCGCTGATACCACAAGCCGAAAATCCGCCATCGTGAAACAAATTTTGCATCGTAACCATCCGCGTGAGGTCAGAAAACAAGCTAATCACATAATCGGCGCAGGCTTCGGCACTGGCATTGCCCAAAGGCGACAAAAAGTCGGCATAGGTATAAAATGCGTCAAAACCATCAATGCCGGTTCCGGCGGTGGTTTTGGTGGGTGATTGTGAAATGGTATTGACTCTTACTTTTTTCAAACGACCGTACCGCTCGCCATAGCTTCGCGCAATAGACTCGAGCATTGCTTTGGCTTGTGCCATATCCGAATAACTGGCAAACGTGCGCTGGGCGGCGATATACGACAACGCCACTACCGACCCCCATTCATTGATAGCATCTAGTTTTTCGGCGGTTTGGAGCATTTTATGAAAACTCATCGCCGAAATATCAATACTTTGCGCAAACCATTCGTATTTCAAATCGCCATATTCGCGCCCCTTGCGTACATTAGGGCTCATACCTATAGAGTGAAGTACAAAATCAAGCTTACCACCCAATTTATCCATTGCTACCTGATACAAGTTTTCCAAATCTTCTACTTTGGTGGCATCTGCGCCGATGACTTCGGTGTCGCACATCTGGGCAAGTTCGTTTATTTTGCCCATTCGCATCGCTACTGGGGCGTTGGTGAGCAAAAAGCTTGCGCCTTCTTCTTTGGCACGAAGGGCTACTTTCCAAGCAATTGAATTTTCGTCGAGCGCGCCGGTGATGATTCCTCTTTTACCTTTTAAAAGATTGTAAGTCATTTTTTGCGTTGAGTTATGAGTGAAACAATATTTCAATTCTGTTTTTTTGAATTGGCAAATTTTCAAATTTTGTTTTAAAAAATACTATATCCGAGACAAATTCTTGTAAAACTAATTTGGCTATCGATATAAATGTTTATATAACTATTTGATTACCAATAGCTTATAAAAATAAATTTCTTGAAATCTTACTAAATTTGACTTCAAAAGGGTGCATTTCAAATTTATTCCTTAGATTCCTCCCGCAGAGGAGAGCGTAAGAGTGAGGTCTTAAAACATAGATTTAAAATCCCTCCCTTCAAAACTACTTAAAAATTGCACTTTTCTAATATTCTTAATTTCAAAATGAGTTTTATTTTATGAAATATAACAATACTTCAGGCATTTTTTATAAGTAATTGATTATCAGCTAGTTATGCTATTTTAAATATTTTATGTAACGAGCTGATTATCAGATACTTAGTAAATAACTAGAAACTGTCTGAACCATTGATATAAAAAAATACAATTGTTTCGTTTTAGTAAGTATTCAATTATCCGCGTTTGGCAATAGGTTGTCAAGAATCTAGAGGATTATTTAGCAACTTTCACTACTCCCTAGCAAACTTTAGAACCAATGAAGATGTTATTAAGTTGTGTAAATATTATGAATTACTTATTTAGCTGTTGAACCAAACAATGAAGAAAACGCTTATTCTTGGGGCTACCAACAACCCTACTCGCTATGCCTATGAAGCGGCACGCCGCCTCTTATATGCCGGATACGAAATAGTACCGGTCGGTATCAAAAATGGCGAAGTATTTGGCAAATCCATCATTAATCAAAAAAATATCCAGTCTGATATTCATACCATTACCTTGTATGTGGGGGCAAATAACCAGACCGAATGGTATGATTATATTTTACAAACTCGCCCTCAACGCCTCATTTTTAATCCCGGAACTGAAAACGACGAATTGGCACAACTCGCTGAAAATCAAGGTATCGAGACCCTAGAAGCTTGCACTTTGGTAATGCTCTCGACTGGGCAATATTGATAAAAATCAGGAATTAATGATTGATAGCTAGACTTGGAAAGTTGGGCTATTGTTTTTTAAGAATTATCCACCTTGCCAACCATACCCAAACCAATCCGATTGTTGCTCTAAGGGCTACACTTATACAAATATACTTGACACTTATTAAGCTGTCATTGCAAAAATTCGGGATTTGCGGGCTGGTTTGTAATTTTGAACGAGATTAGGTCATTAAAAATTAAAATTTATGAAACAGTTACTAAATTATTTCTTGGTGTGGGTCGGCTTGCTGATGGGAGCTTGCGAAACCAAAACGCCCGACCCTGCCCCCCCAATTGCTTTTGAGGAGTTTGCCAATATCCCCGAAAACTACCCCAAACAAGGCTCAACTTATGAAGATTTTGAAAAATTTAAACAAAAATATGAAACCCGATTTGCTTTAGAGGGCTATTTGAGTTTGCCGCGAATGTTTGGGCTGGCAACCGAAACTTTTGGCTTGGATTTGCGCAAAAACTTGGGCGATAGCACCAGCATTACGGCTTATTTCAAACTTGGTGCAGGCAAAAACCAAGTCAAAACTCCACCCGACAAATACCAAGACAAAGACTTGGAAGTATATGATATGAACGGCGAAAAAGTTGGCAACCAAACCAAAGTAAGAGTTCACGGCAAGCGCAGTGTGGTTTCGGACGGATTTGACAAAAAAATCAAGCAATGCTATATCAATGTGGATAGAGTAGAGATTGTGAAATAATCCTTAGATTCAAATAGTCTATATAAACTTTATAAGGTTTTGTTAAACTTTATAAAGTTTAACTATCTGATTATCAGTTAGTTACATATATTTCAAATCATATCAAATCAACTCAAAAAGGGGGCATTTCAAATTTACGCGTTTCTATTGCCTCACCCTAACCCTCTCCGAAGGAGAGGATATAAGGTGGTAAATTTGAAATGCATCCCTCAAAAATTAATTTTTTTTAGTGCTAAAAAAATAAAATTGTATTTTTTCAATAAAATCCAAAATACCCGCCTCTGACCAATCCAAATTTCAAGTTTAAGATTTAATTTGCAAGTAATTATAGACTGATTCAAATTAAATTTTACAATGAAAAACATCATAATTAGCATTTTACTCAACCTTTGGGCTTGGGCAAGCCTAGCCCAAGTACTGGAGTCGCCCAATCGCCAACTCAAACTCAGCTTTCAGCTCAATGCCGCCGGTGAACCTACTTATCAAGTAGATTTTAAACAAAAAACGGTGATAAAATCGAGCAAATTGGGCATCGAAATCAAAAACCAACCTTCGCTCAGTCAGGGTTTTAGCCTAGTCAAAATAGACACAAGTAGTTTTGACCAGACTTGGGCACCGGTGTGGGGCGAAGTCAAAAATATTCGCAATCAATACAAAGAACTAGCAGTTACGCTACAACAAAGCGATAATCGCCGCCTCATTATTCGGTTTCGCGTGTATGATGAAGGGCTGGGATTTCGGTATGAGTTTCCTGAACAAGCGAATTTGAAACATTTTATTGTCAGCAACGAAAAAACCGAATTTAACCTGACCGGCGACCACAAAACTTTTTGGATTCCGGGCGATTACGATACCAATGAATACACTTATACAACGTCCAAACTAAGCGAAATAAACGCCGAAATTAGCCAAAAATTTACCGAAATAGGTACAAAAACCATCTTTTCGCCCAATGCCGTCCAAACTCCTTTGCTGATGAAAACCGCCGAGGGGCTGTATATCAATCTCCACGAAGCCGCTTTGGTCAATTATTCAGCTATGCAATTGATGCTTGACAAAACCAACCTCAGCTTTAGTGCGCACTTAGTTCCCGATGCCGTAGGCAACAAAGCCTACTTGATAGCCCCTTGCCATACTCCTTGGCGCACCGTGATTGTGAGCGACAAAGCCGCCAATATTTTAGCTAACAAGATGATTTTGAATCTCAATGAACCCAGCAAAATTCAAAATACTGCTTGGATAAAACCTCAAAAAATGGTGGGTGTATGGTGGGAAATGCACGTAGGCAAAAGTACGTGGGACTATGCCGGTACGCAAAGTGGTGAAACTTATTTTGCCAACAAACCCCACGGACGACACGGAGCTACCACCGAAAATGTAAAACGCTACATTGATTTTGCCGCCAAACATCAAATTGAAGGAGTACTCGTCGAGGGCTGGAATGTCGGCTGGGAAGATTGGTTTGGACAATGGAAAGAGGAGGTTTTTGACTTTTTGACTCCTTATCCTGATTTTAATTTTTCTGAATTGACCCAATACGCCCAAAGCAAGGGGGTAAAATTGGTAATGCACCACGAAACCTCCGGCTCAGTTACCAATTATGAACGCCGCATTGACGAAGCAATCAAACTAATGAAACAAAACGGCTACGAAGCAGTCAAAACAGGCTATGTGGGCAAAATTATCCCGCGTGGTGAGCATCACGATGGGCAATGGATGGTGAATCACTACAACCGTGTTGCCGAAAAACTTGCCCAGAATCAAATAATGCTCGACGCTCACGAGCCGGTGCGCCCCACAGGGTTGCATCGTACCTACCCCAATTGGTTAGCTTGCGAAGCCGCCCGAGGCAATGAATTCAACGCTTGGAGTAGCGGCAATCCGCCCGAACACGAAACTATTTTGCCCTTTACGCGCTTGATGGGCGGTCCGATGGATTATACGCCGGGGATTTTTCAAATCAAAATGAATCATTATGATGTCCGCAAAAAAGAACAAGTGCATACCACCCTCACCAAACAATTGGCTTTGTATGTTACGATGTATAGCCCCTTGCAAATGGCGGCGGATTTGATTGAAAATTATGAACAAAAATTAGATGCTTTCCAATTTATCAAAGATGTAGCCGTCGATTGGGACGACACCAAAATTCTGGAAGCCGAACCCGGCGACTATCTCACCATTGCCCGCAAAGCCAAAAATAAAGAAGAATGGTATTTGGGCGCAATTACCGATGAAAACGCCCGCAATTCAATGATTAAATTAGATTTTTTGAACCCCAAACAAACTTATGTAGCTACCATTTATGCCGATGCCAAAGATGCCCATTGGGAAAAAAATCCAATGGCTTATCAGATTCAAACTGTGTTGGTAAATCAAAAAACGGCTCTCCGACTCAACTTAGTCGCCGGAGGTGGCACAGCCATTAGTCTGAAACCGGCTTCGGCAGAAGATTTGAAGAAATGGAAGAATTATAAGTAGTTTTTGTTGTTTAGTAATGAATAGTGAATAATGTAGAATGAATAGTGTTTTAATTACTTGAAGATCAATAGACTATCAAAAATATTGGTTCTTCAACACTTTTCAGGAAAACGAAAAATTGGCTTTTTAACCTATTTCGTTCTGTGTTCCACATAACGAGGCTTTTGATCTTGGACTGTGCCACACGGAACAACAATTCTTGAAAAGTGGTGAAGAACCAACTAAAATAATATAATTTTATTTTTGGAATAATCGATTTATTTACAAAAATCAGTTCACGCTTACATCAGCACAATTAATTGATTTTCAATTAGTTACAAATATATTTAGTTTAATTTATGACAAATTTAAGCCCCGAATTATTGGCTTATTGGGAAGCCGAACAAAATCGTTTGGCATCAAAAATCCTTATTCCATCGGCTGGTATGGGCTATTTGCCCGATGTGGAAGATATTATACTGGTTTTGGATATTCAGTATCAAGGAAATGTAGCCGCCATTGGAGGAGTTTTGGGCAATCCACAAGGCGAAATCGAGCAAGTATTTACTGCCCAAGTCTCGGCTGATGTACCTTATGCACCGGGTTATTTTTGTTTTCGCGAAGGACCGCCTCTGCTTAAATTTTGGCAAAATTTGACAAAAGCCCAGCATTTGCAACCCAATCTTATCATATTAGATGGCCACGGCATTGCGCACCCGCGCAAATTTGGGGTGGCTTGCTGGCTGGGTTTGCATACCCAAACGCCTTGCTTGGGCTGTGCCAAAGAAAGTTTATTGCCTTTTGAGGGCGAACTACCTGATAATCAAGGGAGTAGCCTAGCTATCAAACTCCACAACGAAGTTGTAGGCTGGGCTTTGCGCACCCAAAGCGGGGTAAAACCGATCTTTGCCAGCCCGGGTTATGCCCTTAGTTTAGAAACCGCCAAGCAATTGATTTTCAATTTAAAAGGCGAATACCGCCTACCCGATATATTGCGGCTTGCCGACCAGGTAGCCCGCGCTCAAGCCAAAAACGAACTTAAAAACGACTGGATTGATTGGGGATACATTTCATAAGTTATTGATTATCAATTAATTATAATTATCTTCTAAATTTTAAAAATAATTACCCAAAACTAATTGCCCCAATGCCCACTTCCTTTCCCCCACGCGCCAATCCGTATTTGGCATTGCACAATATCGAGTTTCGTTATTATTTATTGATGCGAATGTGTGGTACATTGGCAATCCAGATGCAAGCCGTGGTGGTAGCTTGGCAGGTTTTTGAACTCACAAACCAAGACCCTTTGGCTTTGGGGCTTATCGGTTTGACTGAGGCAGTTCCGGCGATTTTGATTGCCTTGTATGCCGGACATTTGGTAGATTCGATGAGTAGGCAAAAAATTATTTTGCGGGCTTTGGGGCTTTTGATAGGGGCTTCGGCAATTTTGGGCTTTTTTACTTTACATATTTCAAAATGGCTGGTCGGGTCGCCGATTTTGCCCATTTTTGGGGTTATATTTCTTACCGGTTTGGCGCGTGGTTTTTTAGCTCCGGCTTTTTTTGCTTGGCTTACCCAAATCGTGCGCAAAGAAGAACTCCCCAATGCCATTGCTTGGAACAGTACCAATTGGCAAGTTGCCGCCGTAGCGGGTCCGGCACTCGGCGGAGTTTTGTACGGCTATTGGGGCGTAGGTTTCACTTATTTAGTACAATTTGTTTTGATGTCGGGGGCATTTATTTTTGCTTGGCTGATTCGGCGCAAGCCTCTGCCGGAACACAAGGCGGGCGAAAAGTTGCGCGAGCGTTTGTTTTCGGGGATTCGGTTTGTATTTGGGCATCAAGTTATTTTGGCGGCTATATCTTTGGATTTGTTTGCCGTGTTGTTTGGCGGAGCAGTGGCTTTGTTGCCGGCTTTTTCGGCGCAAATTCTCAAAGCCGGCCCCGAAGGCTTGGGGGTTTTGCGGGCGGCACAGTCTTTGGGTTCAGTACCTTCGGCATTGTTGCTGGCTTATTTTCCCATTCGGCGACACACCGGCAAAATCCTCTTGACCTGTGTAGCGGGTTTTGGTGGGTGTATGATTTTGTTTGCGATGTCCAAATATTTTTGGCTTTCGTTTTTTTGGTTGTTTTTGAGTGGCGTATTCGACAGCGTAAGCGTGGTCATTCGTAGCAATATTTTACAAACTTACACCCCCGAAAATATGAAAGGGCGGGTTTCGGCAGTCAATAGCATTTTTATTTCCTCGTCTAATGAAATTGGGGCTTTTGAATCAGGCTTGGCGGCGCGTTTGTTGGGTCTAATTCCTTCCGTGATTTTTGGGGGAGTGATGACTCTCCTCATTGTAGGGTTTACTGCCGTCAAAGCCCGTAAGTTGCGCGATTTAGATGGTTGATATAAGTAAGCAAATGGGCTAAATTAATTGTAAATATTTTTATAAGTAACTGATAATCAATTGCTTGTAATATAAAAATAAACAATGCTCGATAAATCATCAATTATTTGAAAAATAAAATTGTATTATTTACAATACTCTGTGATAATTTTGTAATATATTGATTATCAGGTACTTACGAGATTTTTTAATTGGGTGCATTTCAAATTTACTACCTATCATCCTCTCCTTCGGAGAGGGCAGGGTGAGGCAAAAGAAATGCGTAAATTTGAAATGAACCTTTTCTAATCTTAAGTAACTAATTGATTTTCAAGCACTTAGCCTAGTATCGTCTTCGGAGGTAGGGGATTTAGAAACTCGGAACTAAAAACTCCACGAACTATTGTGTAAAATATCTTCTCGAAATTTGGCAATTGTATAATTTATTTAGCATTTTTGGCAGGCAAAAAACTTTGTCTATTACTTATAATTTATTTTTAGCATTTAATCAAAAAAACAATGAACATTCCAAGCGAGCTTAAATATACCAAAGAACACGAATGGATTAAATTGGAAGGCGAACAAATCGCAGTAGTAGGTATTACCGATTATGCTCAAGGTGAATTGGGCGATATTGTGTATGTCGAAATCGAGACTGTAGGTGAAACTCTCGACCAAAACGCTTTGTTTGGTACTGTGGAGGCAGTAAAAACCGTTTCGGATTTGTACTTGCCGGTTTCGGGCAAAATTTTGGAAGTAAATGCCAGCTTGGGTAGCCAACCCGAATTGGTCAATGCCAACCCTTATACCGAAGGTTGGATGATAAAAATTGAAATGACCAATCCGGCCGAACTCGACGCGCTCTTAGATGCCGCCGCTTACCAAGCGTTAATCGGAGCTTAAAGTATTAAGAATTAATAATTAGCATTGAATCTTTACCCATATTCAGGAAATTTTAGCTCTATGCTAAGCCTAAACTTGTTTGCGCGCGCAGGCTAGACAGTCTGCGTTACAATCTTTCCTGATAAAGATGTGAAGATTCTCACAAATTTTATAAATCCTTGATAATCAAACGATTATATTTCGTTTGATTCATTTCTAAAATCAATATTTGGTGAATAAGGGCAGGCATCGTTTGTTCCACGATTATTTATACCAATGATTTGGCATTAAATCATTATTTAAAAAAATATAAAGCATTGATTATCTGCCGGAAGCAAGGCGCAGTCAATCATTTACAAATCATTGCCAATCTTAAAAAATAAGCAAAACTACTGAATGTTTTTCAAGTATAACTTTTATACTTTGGTGTGGGCGGCAGTTATGTTTGCCCTCAACTGGGGGCGAGGCGAGAGTTTGCCTCATTTAACTTTGTTGGGGGGAATTGGCTTCGATAAGTTTGCCCATTTTGCCCAATTTTGTATCTTGAGTTTCTTGATGTTGGTAGGATTTTATAAACAAAATACTTATGCTATCTTGCGTTTCAATGGCGTAAGAATTACCTTAATTTGTTGCCTGTTATATACTTTGCTCCTAGAAGGCATCCAATTTTGGCGATTACGTCCCTACTTTGAGTGGGGCGATTTGTTAGCCGATTGGGTCGGCTGTGGGGGCGGAATGTTAATTTTTTATTTTATTTATAAATTTCGGCAAGAAAATTAGGATATAACTAAAAAGTTAGGTATATTTGTAAAACATTTCAATTATTTGTAGTCATAATCCCAAAAGATTAATTTACTTTGTCAAATATTTGAAAACTCATTCACTCGAGAATTTGAAAATAATATTTACTAAATGTTTAATTAAAATAGACGTATGGAGTTAAAAAAGAACCCCAAAGTTGACTTGGCTCGGCAATCCGGTCTGTTTTTCAACATCGGACTAATTGCCAGTTTGTTTTTAGTACTCGCGGCTTTTGAATGGAAGTTTTATGAAGACCTCCAAAAAGTAGAGCTTGGGCAACTAACTGATGAATTTACGGAAATGGAGGAAATTCCAATTACCGAAATGCCACCTCCACCGCCCCCGGTGTTGCAACAACCCGAGATTGTTGAAGTTCCCGATGAGGAAGAAATCAAACAAGACATTGAAATGAATCTCGATGTGGACGTGAAACAAGACGTGCAGGTGTCGGCTCCGGTCAAAATTGACGCGCCACCCCCACCCCCACCCGTTGAAGAAGAAAAAGACGAAGTATTTATGATTGTGGAAGACCAACCTACTTTTGAAGGTGGTATGGAAGCATTCTACAAATTCGTTGGCAAAAATATTGAATACCCCAAACAAGCTCGCCGAATGGGTGTAGAAGGCAAAGTATTCGTACAATTTATTGTGGACAAAGACGGTAGCCTCAACGACATCAAAGTTATCAAAGGAATTGGTGCCGGTTGCGATGAAGAAGCCGTCCGAGTATTGAAAGAATCTCCCAAATGGAAAGCCGGCAAACAGCGCGGTCGTCCGGTAAAAGTAAAAATGTCTTTACCGATTTCATTCAAACTTGGATAATTTCCCCAAAAAATATCAAAAGCCTAATCGTAAGATTGGGCTTTTTTATTTTATATTAGCCCCAAGAAATCTGCAATTGAAATTGAGGTAATAGATGCAAATCCATTGGCAAAGTTTTTATCTATAATTAATTGATAATCAAGCACTTAGCTAAATAAAAATAAATAATTTGGTGTTTAAGGCTTTTTGTGATGTCGAAGCCTTCTTCAAAAGCCAAGTTGTCTTACCTATCTGTGGTCAATTGTAATTGCTAATCTCGAGAACCTTATTTATTTTTGAATAAATATTTGATAATCAGATATTTACCTCAACATTAGTCTCAAAGCACCCCATTACCCAAAATGTATAGGCTTAGTTGGATGATTCTTTGGATTGGTTTAGGCAATCAAGTACTGCTTGCTCAAGATATGATGCGAGTACGGGAAACTATCTTTGACCTCACCTCCGAAAAAATGCACGGACGCGGCTACCTCAAGCAAGGCGACAAAATAGCCGCCATCTATTTGCAACAAGAGTTTGAAAAAATTGGTTTAAAACCCTTGCAAGCCGGTTTTATGCAGTTTTTTAAAATGGATATCAATACCTTTCCCGATGAGTTATCTTTGAAAATTGACAATCGCCGCCTCCGCTTGGGCAAAGACTACATTCTCAATCCGGTATCGCGGGCGGGTAGAGGCAAAGCAAAAATTGTATTTTTGGATACTTTGATATTTGGCAACAAAGTACGCCAACAGGAATTTATGAAAACCAAGATTGAAAAAAACGTATTGGTTTTCTCCACCCGCGATTTTGTCAAAATGATAGAATTGCCCAGTTTGGTCTTGGACAAAATTTACGCTGCCAAAGCCTTGATTGAACTCAAAGATCAAAGACTTACCGCCGGACTCTCGAACCGCCAACTCAGCAATCCGATTTTTGAAATGCCCCGTTCACTTTTTGATTCATTAAGACAAAATCGGAAAAAACCTCACAAACCATTTCGGGCAAGTTTTAGGGTAGATGCCGAAATGATAAAATCGTACCTTTCGCAAAATGTAGTCGGTTATATCGAAGGCAAAATCAAGCCGGATAGCTTTGTAGTGGTTTCGGCACATTATGACCACTTAGGAAGAATGGGCAAAAAAATCTACTTTCCGGGGGCAAATGACAATGCCAGTGGTGTGGCGATGCTTCTCGAGCTGGCACGGTATTACATACAACCCCAAAACCAGCCAAAATATTCGCTGGTATTTATGGCATTTGGGGGCGAAGAAGCCGGTTTGATAGGTTCTAAGCATTATGTCGATTTCCCTTTGTTTCCTTTGGAACAAATTAAATTTTTGTTTAACTTGGATTTGGTTGGCACCGGCGATGACGGAGCTACCGTAGTAAATGGGGCGGTTTTTAAGCCTGAATTTGAGCTGTTATTGCGTATCAATGAGGAGAGTAAATATTTTCCTATCATTACCAAGCGCGGTTTTGCCGCCAACTCCGACCATTTTTATTTTACCGAAAATAGAGTGCGGTCGTTTTTCTTATATACTTTGGGAGGGATTAGGGCTTATCACGATATTTACGACCGCCCCGAAACCTTGCCGCTAACCAAGTTTAAAGAGTTGTTTGGTTTATTGCGTGATTTTATTGACCAAGTCCAAGGGCAGACAAATTAATTAGGAATGATTTAATTCGATAGTGCCGAGTTTCTAGTTCCGAGTTTCTAGTTCCGAGTTTTTAGTTCCGAGTTTTTAGTTCCGAGTTTCTAGTTCCGAGTTTCTAGTTCCGAGTTTCTAGTTCCGAGTTTCTAGTTCCGAGTTTCTAGTTCCGAGTTTCTAGTTCCGAGTTTCT
>JALONJ010000460.1 GCA_025455045.1 Microscillaceae bacterium
TAAAATGAATAAGTAAAATTTGATACTGTATTTATTTGTACTTATACAAGCGTTTCCCAACTTTTTTTCTGTAGGGAGATTAGCTCCGAAGGAGAGGGTAATAGGTGGTAAATTTGAAATGCACCCCTTACAAGATGACAACTTGGGGGAATTTTGGGCTATTTTTTCAAGCCTTAATTTTTATACTTTTTTAATGTACTTTGAAATATTCACGTCAAATTACAAAATTGTAGGACTACCAAAACTTTTATCGTGGGAATTACTGATTGATTGATTACTTACAACTCAAGCAAATTTTTGCGACTAAATCGCAAGGGCATCAAATCGGTAATGTTGGCAAGTTTGTAGATTTTTTCGCCTTCGGCTTGAAATATAAATTGTATGTTTTGGGCTTGTTTATCGGCAAATTCTACCATTACTTGACGACAAGCTCCACAGGGTGAAGTAGCCACAAATACACTCGAGTTGGCAGGTCGGGCGGCGACTGCCATCATTAGGATTTCGTCTTCGGAGTGTGGAAATTGCACGCCGTAGTTAAACAGAGCTACTCGCTCGGCACACAACCCCGAAGGATAAGCGGCGTTTTCTTGATTTACGCCAAGTATTATTTTGCCGGATTGGAGCAAAATCGCTGCCCCCACGTGATAGTTGGAATACGGAGCGTAGGCTTTATCACAAGCTAGTCGCGCGGCTTGCAAAACCCCAGCCGTAGTAGTATCCAATTTTGAAGCATCGCTATATATTTCAATGGCAACACTTATTTCCAAAAAATCAAATTTTTTGTTTTTGTTCATTCTTCCAAGTTTTCCAATGAATATACTCACTTACGTCATTGGCTTTTATTAACACGTGGGTAATCAAATTGTTTGAGTCGACTTGGGGATAAAAGCCGATTTCAAACACCGAGAATTTGCGCAAAATACGATTGACAAATACCTCTTTTATTTTGAACTCCTCCCCTTTCAAAGCTCTTTGTAAATACTTTTCCCATTGATGATACTTAGCCATCGGGAAAGTATCAGGCAAAAAATATTCGGGTTGGATATAATATCGCCAACTATGAAACACCTGCCAAGCTCGCGGATTATATTGACTAACATACATTTCGTAGTCAATACTCAATATCACTTCTGAGGTTTGATTGAGCAAGTCCAACTGGCGCATTTGTTGTTGGTTTTTGCGCTCTAGTTTTTGCCGGTCGGCTTGCCAAGTTTGCTGTGATTTATCAAAATCTTTTTGTAAATTTTTGACCGTTTTTTGAAAATTAATTAGCTTTTGCTGTTTATTTTTCAATTCTTTGGCTCGGTAATTCAGCACCGGCTCGTCGGCGGCTTTTGCCGAGATGATAAGATGAGTTACTTGTTGCAAATCATTTTTGAGTGGCTCAAGGGTAATGTTATACCAATGGCTTTGGTGAGTTTTGTGATTGGGAAATAATTGAAAAAACTGCAATCTTTCACCATCAAAGGCTTTATCAAGGTAATTTTTAAAAACTTCGTACTTGTTTTGGGCAAAAGTATCGGGCAAAAAGTAGTCAGGTTGCAAATATAAATGCCAATGCCGATAAGTAGCTTGTGCCACTTCGTTCATTTGTACAATTTCATAATTTTGATTGATACAAATAGCTACCACATCTAGACGCGTCAAAAACCGCAAATACTTTTGATTTTTAGCAATTTCGGCATTGAGTTGCTCTATTTGCATACTTAGCTGCTTTTGTTCTTCCTCATATTGTTTGGTGACATTAAGCAAAGTTTGTTTTTGGTTCTCGATAATACGCGCGGTACGATTGGCTTGTTTTTGGGCAAACTCGGCAATGTCCAGTTCACGTTGTTTGCGGGCTGATATATCGCGGGCAAAAATGGCTACTCCGGTTACTTGCCCTTGTTCGCCCCAAATTGGATTGAAATAAACACTCAAATAAATTTTTTGTCCGGTTTCTTCACTAAAAATGGCTTGCTCTATCGAAAATTTTTCGCCACCAAGCGTACGGTCATAATAGGCTTTCCAAATATAATAATAAGTCTTGGGTACACAATCGAGTATATTGGTACTGATACGCACAGTTCCGCCCACTTTTTCATACAATTTGCGCGTACTTTCATTCAACAAAGTAACTCGGTAGTTGGTATTGACTGTATAAATAGCATCATCGGTATTGTTAATCAAAGCCACCAAGTTGGATTCTTTGGATTGTAATTCTTCTTTGGTAGCCAACATTCGCACTTCGGCAAGTTTGCGGTCGGTTACATTGATGATTACTTCAATAATTTTGTAAGGATTGCCGTCCAAATCCAAAATTGGATTAAAACTCCCTTGAAACCACACAGTTCTACCTGATTTGGTAATGCGTTTTACTTCACCGATATGATAAGTACCTTGACGTAGCTTATGCCACAAAGCCAAATAAGCTCGGCTGTTTTTTTCTTCATCGGGAACAATAATCGTATGGTCTTTGCCAATGACTTCCTCGCGGGAATATTCCATCAATTCCAAAAAATTTTCATTGGCATCAATGATTTTACCCGTAATATCAAACTCCAAAATACCACTCGACCGCCGAAAAGCATCTAATTGCTCTTTGAAATCGAGGCGAGTTTTTTTATCTTCGGTAATATCAAAAGCCAATTTAAGGACTTTGTAAGGAATCCCATTTTTATCTTTGATAGGCGAATAGGTAGCTCGAAGCCAAATTTCCTGCCCATATTTATCTACTCGTTTGAACTCGCCGGAGCGCGGAATACCGGCACGCAAGTCGCGCCAAAGCCTTTCATTTGAAGCAGTATCTACTTGATTATCAGGGATTAATATATTGTGTTCTTTACCAAGTACTTCTTCGGGGGTGTATTTGGTGGCTTGCAAAAATAGATCATTGACCGTCTGAATTTTGCGGTCAAGCCCCAACTCTACCGTTATCAAAGTAGAACGAATGGCATACGACTGCCCCGCCAAAGCCTCTTGGTTTTTTTGCATTTCGGCTTGGGTATTTTCCAAAATTTGCAAGTTGCGCCGCGTTTCTTGTTCTTGCTTACGCAAACGCTCGGTAATCAAATTGGATTCTGCCAACAGCTTTTTGGTTTGTTCATTGGCACGCGCCGCATACAAGTTAGAGGCGATATTTTCGCTAAGTTTTTCTAAAAATTTGATTTGAAAATCCTTAAACTCATAAAAAGAAGCCAATTCCATTACACCATACACGCGGTCAGAGAGTTTCAAAGGCACTACCAACACACTCTTGGGTTGCGCCCCACCCAAGCCTGAGGTAATGTCGACGTAGTTTTCGGGTATATCGGTAATATAAATGGTGTCGGCATCTTTGAAAGCCTGCCCTACCAAGCCTTCGCCCAAGGCAATGCGTTTTTCTTGATAACGGCGGCGATTGAAAGCATAAGCGGCTATCAGATTGAGTTGCAGGTTTTTGGTGGTTTCATCGACAATAAACAGTCCACCTTGGTTGGCATCTAAATACTTGACCAAGTTGGAGATGATTTCATAAGACAAAGTTTCGGTATCATCGTTGAATTTTTGCAAAATTTCGCCAAAAGTAGCTTGCCCTTTGGTAGCCCAATTACGCTCTTCTTCTTCAACGGCTACATTTTTCATTTTTTCGCGCATATTGAGCAAAGCTCCCGCCAGCATATCCTTATCTGTTCCTGAACCATTGATGCCGGTGTAAGAAACCGACAAATCGCCTTTCTCGATACTACGAATAAACTCGGTGGCATTGCGAATCTTGTCCACCATTCCGTTGAGGGCTGAGGCTACCGAACCCACCTCGTTTTGGGGGTGATAGGCTATTTTTTGGCTCAGGTCACCCTCATTGATTTGTCGTGATATTCTTTGGATTTGGTGCAAAGGGCTCAAAATCAAGGCGTGTAAAATCAAAAACCCAATCAACAACCACAGTACATTGACAATCCAAATACCCCACAGCCAAGCATTGGCAGTATTTTTCTTCTCATCGGTTATATCTTGATAGTTGTTGATAAACTGCCCTTGCAACACTATCAAAAGCTCGCGCTTTTGTTCCATAAATCGCACATATTCTTGGGCATCGGTAAGTTTGAGTTGGGTCTTGGCTTCAGGATTGATATTGGTATAAGTTACCAAATATTCGGCTTTGGTTTTTACTTCGTCCCATATCTTTTCAATTTCTTCCAATTTGGCGCGGGTTTGCGGCTCACAAGGGGGCAAAACAACATCTCTGCCATTGACCGATTCTACTCCGCCGAGTTTTAAAACATCTAAGTTTAATTGAAAACGGGCAATATCATCACCCAACAAAGCTTTGGCTTGCGCACGGTTTGCCAATATTTGATTGGCGTGCGTAACCATTTGCTCGCTGAGGTCACGGTTTTGATTGGCTTTGTTGAGGATTATTTGATATTTTTCTAAAATATCAAATGATTGACGGATAAGCCAAACTCCTGCGGTCATTGTGAGAGCAAAAAACGCAAAAAATAATATAAGTCGAGATTTAATTGACCAATTATTTTGGGGAGAAATTTTCATATATTACAAACAATCCTATTCAGTTTATATAATTCTGTATGAAATTATCGTACCAATTACAAATATAGCATTTGGTTTGACATTTTTTTGGAAAAAATATTGTTTTTAAAAAAAATGCCCGGCTTAATAACCGCTAATTTATCAAAAACCGCTCATTTGTGTTATCACTAATTGACTGTGCCGGCCTCTGGTGGATTATCAAATATTTATAAAAATATCCCCATTAAATTAAATTCTAAGAACTAGGTTCTTCACCACTTTTCAGGAATGAAAAAAATTTCTTTGTCATTCTGAACAAAGCGAAGAATCTAAAGCGTTGATTATCAAGAGTTTCAGATTCTTCGCTTCGCTCAGAATGACAAAGCGAGAGGGATTGCCAAAGGCAATTCCTGAA
>JALONJ010000059.1 GCA_025455045.1 Microscillaceae bacterium
TTACTCTTTACAGGATAGTACAAACTTCCCGCGCCCAGCGATAACACGGAAATAATGAATAACATCAGCTTCTTTTTCATACTAAACAAATTTTAAGTGGATGAATATTGAATTACTGCTTGCAAATAGAAAAAAAAAAAAAATGAATTATCCAAATATTTATAATGTTTTTTTTAATTTTACGCAAAATAGGTTACCTAATCGCTTATCGCTTCACTAATTCAAACCGGGAGAAAAGTCTTTATTATTGGTAAATTATATCAATAGAGGCAACTGTATATAGTTTGGCTTTTAAGATACAAATCAGTCCTACTTCTGATCTATCTATTATATACCATTTTTAAGGTCTATTAAAATCTAATTGCCTCCGTTACTTGTAGGCACAAAAAAAATGGCAAGCACAAAAGCGCTTGCCACCAATAAATTAGAGAAGATATATTCGATTTACACCGCCAAATTCACCAAATTTTCCTTGCTTAGCGGTTTGTTGATAAATTCTTTGACGTATTCGTACTGTTTGGATTTTTTGATGTCTTTGGAATTGATAGAAGAGGTAAGCATCACAATTTTGCAATAGTCGAGCACGCGCATAGGGAGTTTTTCATATTCTTCCAAAAACTGAAATCCGTCCATTAGGGGCATATCAATATCTAAAAAAATAAGTTCGGGCAACACGTTTTGAATACCGGCTTTGTCGCTGATTTTGTCGGCATTGCGCAAATATTCGATGGCGCTTTTGCCGCCGGTGTGTGTAAAAATATGCTCACAAATACCTGAAGCCTCAATGATGCGTTGGTTGATGAGGTTGTCGATCTCGTTATCGTCGATGAGCATAATAATTTTGTATTTCGCGTCTGCCATAGTACTGTTGTTAGGAAAAATAAACTTAACTTATCTGTTTCAGTAATTCAAAAATAGAGATAGATTTTTAACTTCCACAAAGAAAGCCTCAAAATTTTACATCGAACTGAATGCCTTGCGCCAAAGGCAGTGCTGTGCTATAATTGATGGTGTTGGTTTGTCGGCGCATATAAGCTTTCCAAGCGTCAGAGCCCGACTCGCGCCCACCACCGGTTTCTTTTTCTCCGCCAAAAGCCCCGCCAATTTCAGCCCCCGAAGTCCCCAGATTCACATTGGCAATGCCACAATCCGAACCCCGATAAGATAAAAATGCTTCGGCTTCGAGCAAATTATTAGTAAATACGGAAGAAGAAAGCCCTTGTTTCACTCCATTTTGCAAGGCAATTGCTTCGTCGATGCCTCCTTCGTATTTGATTAAATACAAAATAGGGGCAAAGGTTTCTTGTTGTACCATTTCGTAATGATTTTGCGCTTCAACAATTGCCGGACTTACATAACAGCCATTGGCATAAGCCTCACCACGCAAAACTTCGCCACCAATCAATAGTTTAGCCCCTTCGGCTTGTACTTTCTGCAAAGCATTGACAAAATTATTTACCGCATCTTGGTCAATCAAAGGTCCGACCAAAGTCTTATTATCCAAAGGATTGCCAATCGGCAGCTTAGGATATACCTGCAAAAGTTTATTTTTGACGGTTTCATACAAACTTTCGTGAACTATCAAACGGCGAGTACTGGTGCAGCGTTGTCCGCAAGTACCTACCGCCCCAAAGATAGTTGAGCGCAACGCCATTTCCAAATTGGCATTTTCGGTAATAATGACGGCATTGTTGCCACCTAACTCCAAAATTGACTTGCCCAAACGTGCCGCTACTACTTGTGCCACTCTTTTGCCCATTCGGGTAGAGCCGGTTGCCGAAATCAAAGGCACTCGCTCGTCTTTTGCCATTAGCTCGCCAATGTGGGCATCGCCAATGATTAAATTGAATACACCTTCGGGTAAGTTATTGTCTCTCAGCACTTTAGCTATAATGTGTTGGCAAGCTATTGCCGTCAAAGGTGTTTTTTCAGAAGGTTTCCAGATACACACATCGCCACATACCGCCGCCAACATTGCATTCCAAGACCAGACCGCCACCGGAAAATTGAAAGCCGAGATAATTCCGACAATGCCAAGCGGTTGGTATTGTTCCATCATACGGTGGTCGCCCCTTTCTGATTGAATGGTCAATCCATATAACTGCCGCGATAAGCCTACCGCAAAATCACAAATATCAATCATTTCTTGCACCTCACCCCAGCCCTCTTGCAAAATTTTGCCCATTTCGAGCGTTACCAATCTACCTAGCGCGTCTTTGTGCGTGCGAAGTTCATTGCCGATTTGTCGCACGATTTCGCCACGCGCGGGGGCGGGCATTTTGCGCCATTCAGCAAAGGCTACTTCGGCTTGGCGAATTACTTTTTCATAATCGGCTTCGGTGGCAAAGCGTACAGTTGCCAACTCTTCGCCATCAATCGGTGAATAAATAGTTTTGGTAGAAGCATCTTCAGAGTAGCCAAAATTGAGTCCGGTGCTATACGCAGGGTTAATCTCCTGAATACCAAGCTGATGTAAGATTTTTTGAATATTTTGATTAATTGTGGTAAGCGTTTCCATAATACGTGGATTTTTTGCAAATAACTGAAAAAAACCTATTTATACAAATTGATTTGGCAAAAAAATCTATCATTCTTAACAAGATTTGTAAGAGACTATTTTTAAAAGGGTAATCCCTCTCATTTCAAAAAGCTCAATTTCACATTTACAAAAAAGTTAAAAATCATTTGAATATTTCATAACCAATTGATTATCAATTAATTATAATTTATCATATCATACCATTTTGTTAAATGACTAGCAATCAGGGCTTTATGAATTGTTAGCTCTTTTGGGGCAATGTCATTAAGACAAGTATTTGCAATTTTTAACTTATTGATAATCAATGAATTATAAAAAACTCATAAAGTATTGAAATATCAAATTAAAAAAAATAATTAAAATGACTTTAAAAAAGTCTTTAAAGATAAACCTCCAATTTTTTGAATAAAAAAGTCAATAAAATGAGACTTTATTAAAAAATTAAATTTTTTATTTTTTTCATCTAATTGACAATCAGGACTTTAGCATTCAAATAAAATTCATAACTCGCTGATTGTCAATTGATTATAGAATTGTTTATAAAAATTTTGAAACATATTTTTTTCGCAAAAGTCATTTTTATGTTGTATCTTTGAATAAGTCTTGAAAATACCGAAAAAAATCAATGAGAAAAAGATACAATTACGACTTAGAAAAAAAAATCGGCGAAAAATCGCCCGAAGCAAGCCCTATCAAAAATGTGGTAGCGGAAATGCTTGAAAAATTTAAACTTAAATCCAAATTTACCGAAATTTCTGTGGCTGAGGCTTGGCGCAAAACCCTCGGCGAAAACGTAAGCAAACGCACCCAAAAACTGGTGGTCAAAGACCGCAAAATTTTTGTAAAACTTGAATCAGCTTCGCTCAAAAATGAAATTTTAATGAATAAAAACCTCATTATCAGCCGCTTAAATCAGGCTATAGGTGAAGATGCTATTGATGAACTGGTATTCAATTAATTGTTCCGTATATTCCCTCCGGCTGGTCAAGTGCGGGGGGGATATATTTATTCTATCCACTATCAAGTGCCTGATTATCAGCTTATTAGCGATATTTTCATTCTCCCACAAGGCTTATACCCAAGCCTCCGATGTTTTGATACCCTATCGCAAAGGCGAATGGTGGGGTTATTGTAACAGTCAAAAAAAAATAATCATTCCTTGTCAATACGAAGAAACCACACCTTTTGTCGGCGAACTAGCCAAAGTAAAAAGCAAAGGCAAATGGGGACTCATCGACCGCGAAGGCAAATTGTTTGTACCTTGCGCGTATGATTTAATCTTTGGCAGTCAAAAAAAAGAATTGATTATTGTCTGTCAAGGGGGCGACAAAGGTGGAGTAGGCGGGCGTTGGGCTTGGGTGTTTGGCTATCAAGGTGACACGATTTCTTTGGAATATGACCTCATCCGCGAAACCGAAATAGATGACTTATTAGCCGTCAAAAAAAATAATTATTGGGGTTTTATCAACCTAAGAGGCACATTTATTATTCCTTTGACGTATCAAATACCCACTCAATCAGAACAATGGCATACCGAAAACGCCCACAATCCCGAAGCTATTTTGAACATATTGCAAAATGAAACCGCAACTCACCACAGCCCTCATTTTTATCAAGGCTATATCAAATTGCGCAAAAACGGACTGTGGGGCTTGCTCAATCGCTATGGCAATCCGATTTTGCCCTTTGGATATGACTGGATTGGCGAAGCTAACGAAGGTTGGATTAATGTAAGCAAAAACGGCAAATTTATTTATCAAAACCTTGATAATCAGTCAATTATGCCTTTTAGTTATGATATAGCTTATCCTTTTAGCGAAGGGGTAGCGGTTGTCGGTACGCGCTCGGATTTGCCTCAAATCCACTGGCAAGTAATTGACAAAAAAGGCAAAGTGATTTTTAAAATTCCCGAATCTTATCAATTATTGGATTATAAATTCAGAAACGGTTGCCTGCGGGTGCGCCACCAAAACCGTGAGTTTTGGCTGACCAATCGAGGTAAAACCTTGGGAAGTTTCAGCCATCTCAAACCTTTTGTTTATTATTGGGCTTTGGCAGTGCAAAATCAAAAAAGTGGTTTAGTCAATTACAAAGCCAAAACTCTAGTGCCATTTATCTATGATATAAATGAAAATAATGAACCCAATGCCCAAATATTGCGCGATTTGGTCAAACTCCGGCGCAATGGCAAATGGGGTATTTTGGGCGTAAAAAATCAACAGTTGATTGATTTTCAATATGATGAGCTTATTTTTCCTGTTGAGTGGGATTATTATGCAGCCCCTTATGCAGCTTTGTTTGCCGCCCAAAAAAATGGAAAATGGGGCTTCCTCAGCTTACGCGAGCGGGTTGTAATTCCGTTTAAGTACGATAAAGTGGGCATATTTGAAGGCTCGCTGGCTAAAGTGCGCTACCAAAATCGGCTGGGTTACATTGACCGCGATGGCAACGAATATTGGGATGATTGAAAAACGCACTAGAGCGTAATTCGAGAAATCATTGCCAAATCATTTTGTTATAAATATCCTCTAATAAAATCTCACAATCACCGATTTTAATTGTCTTTTCGGGTTTTGTTTCGCTAGTCAAAAGCCATTTGTCATCAGCGGCTCGCTCATAAGTCTCGACCAGAATTTCATCAGTGGCAACCAAAACATATTGCTTAAAACTGGGCAAATTTTTATAACAATTGAATTTTTTGCCTCGGTCATAGGCTTCGGTTGAGTCAGACAAAACCTCGATAATCACCGTAGGATTTGCCAAAACATCTATTCCAAAGTCATTTTTTTCAAAAATTGGAGATTCGCAAGCAATAATTATATCTGGATAGGTGTATTTGTTACATTGAGGAATGTGTAATAAAAAATCACTCGGATACACCCTACATTTATGTTTTTTGAGGCAATTACCTAGTTCAATAATCAAATTAGCCACAATCAAATTGTGGGCTTCTTGTGCGCCAGCCATCGCCACCACCTCACCATCAAGGTATTCGCTTTTAAGAGTGGCATTTTTTTCTTGAGCCAGATATTCAGTTTCTGAAATAAGGGTTTTGAGCATTTGTTGGTTTTTTAGTCTAATAAACTAACAATCGTTCGTTGGGTTTCTAAGCCCCCTGCCGCGCCAAAGGCGGATTCAGTTCCGAGTGAAGAACTAATCGCTTGAAAATCAAGCAGTTAAAGGGAGTTTAAAATAGTTCTTTGCCCATTTTGAGGAAATACTAACTTTATTCTAAGTCTCAACTCATTTACGCAGGCAGGCTAGACAGCCTGCATTACAATTTTTTTGCAAAGCTGTTGAGATTCGAATAAAAAATATAATTAATTGAAAATCCTCCAAAGGCGGACACGGTCAGATGATTAAATAATTTCCAATTCTTAATTCCTACTCTCTGTGATTATTTTTGGGCTTTTTGAATGGGCTAATTATTCGATTTTAATACCTTTTCTTCTATGCCCACATCGGCGGCACATTCTTTATCTACCTTCTTGGGTGGTGGGTTGATGACAACCGGCTGTTCAGCCTCAAGTGGAGTCATTTCTACATTGGAAATAACCTCATTCAAACCTTTTTTCAATTGTACTTCAAAAGCTCCTCTTTGCTCTTTGTTGAAGCCGGTTTTGCTAATTTCTTGCTTAAATTTGGTAGCCGAAAGCGGCAAAATAATGACATATTCGCCGGTATAAGAGTTGCTTTGCCCTTGAGTAATCAGCGTATTTTTGCTATCCAAGATTTTGATAGTTGCCCCAATACCGCGTTTGGTTTTTTTGCTGGTGATGATGCCGGTGATTTCGAGTACCGAGCTTTCGGGCTTCAGTTCCGGCGAAGCATCTTTGGTATTGGCATAGTAAATATCGCCTTCCCGAACAAAATAAGCATCATCGCCCGAAGCCGTAAGCGTAAATCCGTAATCATCGAGCCAAGTATTGAAGGGTGCGCCCAAATTGACTACTTCACCATTGGTATCATTGTCATTGATAACCGTTTTGAGAATTTCTAAACCGCCCCAGCCTCCATAGCCATCAGAAGCAAAGTAGAGGGTTTTGCCATCTCCGGCTAAAAAAGGTGAACGCTCATCGCCCAAAGTACTCACATTCAAGCGTTTGAGGTAGGACCACTGCCCATAAGCATTTTTGCGGCTGATGTATAAATCCATATTGCCGTCATAATCCTTGCCATAGGCGACAATAAAAGTTTTGCCATCTGCTGATAAAGTAGCCCCATCGGTAGCCAAACCGCCTGCGGGCGGTAGTCTTTGTTGCTCAAGGAAAAATTGAGAAATTCCACTTCCCATACCTTTGGCAACTCCCCAGCTATTGCCATTTAGAGTCGATTGATAATAAGGACCGCCAGAACTTTCCCAATTAAAATTTGGATTAGTAAAACTGTTACGCCAACTTTGGTAAGTAACTGTTTGACCATCCGGTGAAATATTAGGCTCGTCTTCGCCACTACTTGTATTTACATTCTGCCCCAAACATTGTGGGGAAGACCACTGCCCGCCAATTTTTTGCGAATACCATATATCACCATCGTGTTCAGGCTTACCTTTATAATTTGTGTAGCCTAAAGAAGACCAAGGCATTTGTCCTCTACCAGACATAAAAAACATATATTTCCCATCGGGGGTAATATTGATGTTAGTTTCTCTAAAAGTCGAGTTGAGTATATCCAGTCTTTCGGTGCGAATTTGGGCGGGGTGTTTCAAAATACGAGGCACAGTAAATTGCGCCCAAACGGACGAGTTGAGCAACAGCCCAAGTCCCAACCCTCCTATCCAGTGGCGGTAATTCATAGTATCTAGCTTTTGTGGGTTTGTCTAATTTTAGTTCGGTATATAAACCATTGATTTACAGTAACTTAAAGATTTTTTCTTAAATCACTTGCTTCAATCAATGAGTAAAGTTACTAAATTTAAAACGCTTTTTTAAGAAAAAACGATAAGTTTTTGTTTTTTTTAAAAATTAAAAATAAATCACAACTTACGGAAGTTGAGCAACTAGCTAATGTCTTCCCTTTTTACGCCGGCAAACTCCAAAATATAATCTTCGCCAAATGCCAAAGCCGGAGTTTTGAATCCGGCACTTACTTTGCCGTCTAAAACCCGCAAAACCGATTCTAGGGCAGTTTCGGCAGTGAGTTTGTAACCTTCAGGAGTTTCCATTCTGGCACTAAAAGTCTTGCCTTGAGCATTTTTTACTTCGCCCCAAATATAGCTTTTGGTGGTTTCGCGGTGTTTTTCGCTCGGACCTTGCACAGTATTACGCACGCGCCATTTCAAAAAACTTTGAATGGGCGATAAACCGCCAAACCAAGCAAAATAGCTGGCAAACCCCATCATCATTCGCATTTGCGGGGCAAGGACAAAATAGAGATAAATGTTAGGGATTTGGGTCGTGTAATAAGCCGTACTTACATCGCCCCAAGGCATCGAGATTCCTTCTTCGGGTTGTGGGCTAAAATAGGCTTGGCAGGTGCGATACCCCACCGCTACGGTTTTGAGTTTGCCATTTTCGCGCACTTTTCCGCCTTTGGGTATGCCTTCCACCATCGTAAGCATCGTCCCCCGCGAAAGCTCCCCAACGGCTTTGATTGCCATTTCCAGTTGGATAGCATCGGGCATCTGTTTTTTTAAATAAGCCGCCAGACAATCGGTAGGCACTACATCAAATCCTACGCCCGAAATAAGGCTAATTCCGGCGGCTTGGGCGGCTTGGTCTTGGGTAGCCACCCATTCAAAAACTTCAATTTCGCCGGTTACATCTAAATAATGCACTCGATTGCGCAGGCAAGCCGCCACCATAATTTGGGCGGTAGCCGAAAATGGTCCGGCAATATGCAATACCGCGCCCACTTTTTGCAAAGCCTCATCTAATTTTTGGGTTTCAGAAAGGTCAAATACCAAGTAGGGCAAATTGAATTTTTGGGCAAGGTTTTGGGTTTTTTCGGCATTGCGCCCCGCCAAAATCGGGCTATACCCACGCTGAACCGCCAAATGGGTAATCAATTCGCCGGTATAACCATAAGCCCCGTAAATAAGAAAGTTTTTTGTCATTGTGATAGTCCATTTATTGGCTTGCAAGTTAAATACTTTATTTCATAAAAAAATCCACTCAATTGCTTGAGTGGATTTTTTTATAACTAACTCATTATCAATTACTTACCAAAACTACCGCCGCGTGAGCGCGAAGATGTGCCGGTGCGGGTAGTGCTGCGGGAGCGACTTTCGGCATCCGATGACTTGGTAGTCGTGCTAGGCGTGGTATTGAGGCGCGAAGCGCGCGTGTATTTAGTAGGGTTATTGGCTACTTTTTGTTTGAAAGACGACAATTGTGATTGCTGTTGCTTTCTGGCAAAAAAGTTGGGGTTGCTGGCTTTGTTGGCGGGGCTATTGGTACCATAAGTATTGTTGCCACTGCCATAATAAGCCATACCACGGGTAGATGGGTTGCTCCGATAACGGTCATAATCGTAATAAGAACTGCGATAAATGGGCGGTCCGGCAATCATATTGAGCATAGTACTCATAAACATATATTGCCCATAAAAAGCCCAAAACGAGTTGCCACTGTTGTCGGTTTTCCATTGCCCATATTTTTCATTGCCCACTACGCCATTAAATCCGGGCGGTGAGGGAACTTTATGCACTTTGCCATCCGGCGATTTGGAAGCAAGTTCTAAGCCCATATTGTCGAGGTTTTCGGCAAAAAACTGTTCGCTTACTTTTTTCCAGCCGGTGATTTCGGGTTTAGATTTTTCGTTCTCGATGTCTTTGGTTATTTTATACTTGTGTTCGTACACGCCTTTGCTTTCGTCCATTTGCATATCGTACAACACAATCGAGTAGGTTTTTTCTTTGTCCAAATCGCGGGTCATCATATCGACGGGGCTAGGTCCGTCATATTTGGGCTTTGAAGACTGACAACTTGCCAGAGCTACGATGCCCAACAAGATTATCATAAATTTCCAAGCATTTTTCATAGGTTTATTTATAGAATTTAAGTTACAAAAATTAAGTTTAATGTTTTTTGTTTATTGTTGCTTTGTTTTGTTTTAAAAAATGTAAACCATTGATAATCAACACTTTGCGTCTTAGCGTCTTTGCGTGAAAATTATAAATGTATATATGATAAAATCTACAATTTTTCAACTAATTGCTTGATTTTCAATTACTTAGCTCCAAACTAGAAACTAAAACTCCACAAACTATTGTGATTATTTAAGGCATAATAAAATTTGAAAATTCATACTCCTTGACCGGCACACCGGCTACGGCATCAAATTCTTCTTCGCCCCATTGGGTAATGTTGATAAATTTGGTTTTTTCTTTGTTCCAAAACATCCATGACACAAATTCGCTCCAATCCTTTTCTTCAACGGCGTGAAAATAGCCGATTTGTTCGCCGCCTTCTTTGAAATAAGTTTCACTTTGAAAATGGATTTTGCGCGGGGCAGTTTCTTTGTCAATCAAATAATCAACCAAATCCACATCAATATCCGTGGCATTGATGATGTCGTTGATAGCGATTTTGCGCGAAATGGTACAATCCAGCTCGCCATCCTCCTCGATGTACAAGTAAAATGAATCGCTACCGGCGGTTAATAAAAACTCATCCGCAAAAAAATTGTTGCCCCAGTCATATTCATATACGCCTTGCACCTGCCAAGTTTGTAGGTCATAATCTACAAAGCCATTTTTCCGCATTTTATTTAAGCGGAAATTGGTAGGGTCATCGAGATATTTATTTTCGTCTTCGTCTTTTTTATTTTTAAACCAACCAAACATAATAGTGATGAATTATGAGTTTAGAATTATGAGTTAAAATACTGATTATCAAAGATTTATATTGTAAAATAAAAACTATCAATCATTTTATAACTCACTGATAGTATCCGCTTCTGGTTCATTATCAATTATTTATTTATACCAAATTATTACATTTTTTCTATAAATAAATCATTATTTAATTATTGGTAAAATCAATGAGTTGAAAATTACAGATTTTGGTTAAAATTAAGCATTTTTCGCCAAAAAATCCTATTTAATAATGGATTTTTGCCAAGAATAGTTCAATATTCCCAATTGAGGCACTTGAAGCCAAGTTAAAAGGGGCATTTAAACCTCAAAAGGCAGTTTTTGCAATTTGCCAAAGGGCATTTCTTCAACTATTTTTTTCAGTTCTTCTTCCTTGCCTTCCAAACGATATTTTTTGAGATTTTTGAAAGGACGGTCTGCCCTAAAATACTCAATCAATACATAATTATCATCACGCAATTGAATATAATCGGGGATTTTTGCCTTGCCTTTTACTTTGAGTATATACATAAACGAATTATCTAGAA
This sequence comes from Microscillaceae bacterium, assembly GCA_025455045.1. Classification (GTDB taxonomy): domain Bacteria; phylum Bacteroidota; class Bacteroidia; order Cytophagales; family Microscillaceae; genus JALONJ01. Next base: position 10,883 of record JALONJ010000059.1, read on the forward strand.
AATGGTAAAAAATGATAAGCAAATTTGTAAATTTAAAAACAAAAAGCCCTTTTAAATGTTCAAAATCGCCCAGTTATCATCATAGCTTGCCTAAAATTTATTTTTTAAATAATTTATAAATATCTGATAATCAAATAGTTATATATTTCTTATGATTCTTCAGTACTTTTCAAGAATTGCGTAGTTTAAAAGTTGCTCAAAGCCCCTTACGCGCGCAGGCTAGACAACCTGCCTTACAATTTTGTTGTAAAAAGTGTAAATAATCTCACCATCTCACCATTTCACCATTCAAACTACTGCATCATCAAAAAAGCCTTCATAAATTCGTTTAAATCACCATCTAACACATTCTGGACATCGGTGCGCGAAATATCGGTTCGCAAATCTTTGACTTGTTGGTTATAAATCACATAATTACGAATTTGCGAGCCAAAGTCGATTTTCTTTTTAGAGCCTTCAATTTTGGCTTTTTCTTCATTGCGTTTTTCCAACTCAATTTGATAAAGCCGAGATTTGAGCAATTGCAGAGCTTTTTCGCGGTTTTGGAGTTGCGAGCGTTCTTCTTGGCAGGCAACCACTACCCCACTGGGCAAGTGGCGTACTCTTACGGCGGTTTCCACTTTGTTTACGTTTTGCCCGCCCGCGCCGCCCGAGCGAAAAGTATCCCATTCCAAATCTACCGGATTGAGTTCTATCTCAATGCTATCATCAATGACAGGATAGACAAATACCGCCCCTAGAGTAGTTTGTCGCTTACCCGCCGCATTAAACGGCGACACGCGCGCCAAACGATGCACGCCAATTTCGCTTTTGAGATAGCCGTAGGCAAACTCCCCTTTAAACTCCAAAGTGGCTGATTTACAACCGGCTACATCGCCGGGTTGGTAGTCGATTTCGGTTACTTTATAGCCGTTTTTTTCGCCCCAAAGGATATACATTCGCATCAGCATCTCTGCCCAGTCGTTGCTTTCGGTGCCACCCGCGCCCGAATTGATTTCCATAATGGCATCTAATTCATCGCCTTCTTGGTTGAGCATTTTTTTAAACTCCAATTCTTCTACGGCTTTCAAAGCCGTTTGGTAAGCCTCCTCAATATCGGCTTCGGAGCCTTCGCCCATTGCATAAAACTCGGTCAAAGTATCCAAATCATCTACCAAAGATTGAATTTTTTGAATAGGAACAGTCCAGGCTTTGATGTTTTTAATGTTTTTAAGCAGTTTTTCGGCTTCTTTCGGGGTATCCCAAAAATCAGGTTTTAGGGTAATTTCTTCTTTTTGTTTGATTTCCTCGAGCTTGGCATCGTAGTCAAAGATACCTCCTCAAAACCTCTACACGGGTTTTCAAGTCTTTTGCTTGTTCGAATGTCATTTAGAACTGTTTTTTAATTATATAAAAATATAAATCCTTGATTATCAAATACTTAGTTAGTATAATTGGGCTAAATATTTGATATCTTGGTTGATTTGCTTGCAATTTTACAAAAAAAAATCCAGTGTAGGAATTTGGGGCTAGTCAATCAAAAACTTGGCTTTTTTCAAAAGCATAAAATCTTCATTAGGGACAAAACCCTGTAAATCAGCCGATAAAGCCGGTTTGATTCTATCCACAAAGTAGGTTTCAATCAAGCCAATGTTTTTGGCTTCAATTTTACCACGAGGCGTAAAATCAAAAAAATCTTTGATTTGCCAATAAGTTACCTCCGACACATTGACTCTACCTACCTCTCCCCCACTTTCCATCCGCGAAGCCAGATTGACTGCGCTTCCCCATACATCATAAGCAAACTTGGTTTTGCCAATCACTCCGGCTACCAATTCGCCGGTATGAATACCCAAACGAATTTGCCAAAAATCGCCCTCTCTTTTGATTCTTTCCTCATACATCCATTGTTGAATCGCCAAAGCTGCTAGGGTAATATCAAGTGGATTGGTAGTGTTTTGGTGGGGTACTCCACCCACGCACATATAACAATCACCAATGGTCTTGATGCGCTCGAGGTTGTGTTGGGCGATTATTTCGTCCATTTTGGTAAAAGTGGCATTTAGCTCAGTAATCAACTCTTGCGGACTTACTCGTCCGGCAAGGGTTGAAAAGCCTTTGACATCGGCAAACAAAATAGAGGCATTTCGATAGTGTTTTACTTCGGTTGAGCCTTTTTCTTTGAGTTCATTGGCTACCTCGAGGGGCAAAATATTGAGCAATAGTTTTTCCGATTTTTGTTGCTCGGTTTCAATCATATCGCGTTGGGCTTCGATTTCTTCTTTTTGTTGTTGAATTTCCTCGACCTTTTCTTGCAATTGATTGTTGGCATTTTCTAAATCGTGAATATGGCTTTGAATTTGGCGATTTTTTTCGGCGATTTCGCGGGCAAGTCGGGCATTGGCTTTTTTGAGCTTGCGTTGATAATTGTAATTGGCAATCAAACCCAAATAAATACCTATTGGAAAAACACTGAAAATGATATTAAAAATCAAATAGCTACTGATAGAAGTGCCAATCAAAACCAAGAAATAAATCACCAACTGCCCCAGCAAACTATTGAGTGGCAATATATTGACCAACCAACTGGGTTTGCGCATTACGGGCAAGAAAAAAGCCAAATACGACAAACCGGTAAAAATAAACAGTAAAAACGGAATAGACAGCCAAGAAAAACGATTGTCGCCGGCTTCCAATGCCAAAAACGCATCTAACAAAATAATCGGACCCGGAATATCGCCGTAAATGGTACGATGAATGTCGCGGTCTTCAAAATCGCCGACAACAATGATGCGGTTTTTGAGCAACTTTAAACCGTCTTCGTCGGGCGGCGATTTAAGGTTGCCGGTGCTGTCGGTCATCAGCGATAAATACTCGCCCAAATGCAGCTTGGCATATTTGCCATTGAGGTAATCATAGTTGCGAATACGATAATCTAAAATAAACGAATTAAAAACCGGGCGATTGTTCAACCAATACCCCATTGCATTATGGTTAAATGGCTGTTGGTGAATTTGTTCATACAACAACAAAGGGGTGGTTTTGATAGAATCATTGTAAAAAAGCTTAAATTTCAGGATTTCGTCATATACTTTTTCCAAATCCGAAAGCCCGAGTTTTTGGCGAATCGGCAAATCGGGGTAGTCGGGGAGTTTGTCAGGGTTGAGGTGATAAGACACCAAGCAACGCGGCATTTGGTTGATTTGCGTTGCCAAAGCTGAATCAAATTCGGTTTTGCCTTTGAAAAAAATATCCAATACTACGGCTTTGTAGTCTTGCCGATGCGCTAATACTTTCAACAAATGAACCAATTGACGGCGATTGGTAATGGGTTCTACACCTACGGCGTAGTCGGGTACTAAGGGGTCGTAATAGTTGGTCATTACCTTATCCCAAGCCACATTGATAAACAGGAATCGACTAGAATCGGGCTTTTTTTCCAAACCCAACAATACATTGCGCATTACTGCCGAGTAACGCACCAAGGTATATTCATCGGGCAGGCTGTAGGGCAAAGATTGAGAAAAAAATACAAACCAGACCAAAAAAGCCGCATTTAATAAACTCAAAAATAATTTAATGGCAATTCTTTTTGACATCGGACAGTGCTTGGGAAATCGATAGTGTTTATTTAACTTTCTGTAAATAAATGACAGTATCCGCCTATGGCGAATTAATGGTATTTTACAATAATTGATTCTTTTTTATCAATTTGGCTATTATTTTGGCTAATCTTGAGCTAAAAAAACTAATTTTGGTTGAAAAGAAAAAAAAACTCATATTTATAAATAAATACAAAATGACAACACCTATGACAGTTTTTAAAAATTAATTGATTGAAATTTATAACTACTTGATAATCAGCAAGTTACATAATTTAGATTAAAAAAAACATAACTTATTGATAATCAGCCAGTTAGCGTTTTTTACCAATTGAGGAATCAATTTTGTTGCGCATATTGTTTTAAGGAATATTTTAAAATAAAATAAACAGTTAAGAAGTATAAAATAATGATAATTATGCATTTATGTAATTCCTAATGCGTAATTACTAATTTTTAATTCCTAAATTAAATCCATTCTTTGCCTAAAAATATAAATTAGGTGCAAAAATTGTATAGGTTTGAATTAAAATTGAATAAAAATTATCAATAAATCACAACTATCTGATAATCAATAAGATATATGCTCGATAATATCAAATATTATACACTGAGATTTTCACAGTTAATCAGTACCTATCAATCCTTGTCTATTTTACTGGCAGTCATCTTTGGGATTATTGCGCTGGATTTTATCGTGGGAGAGCTACCCGAATCGTGGGTGGCTTGGGCTTATGAAACTATTGACAAACAAATCGCCGGTAAAAGAGCCTCCGAAGTAGCCATCGATTTTGCCCCTGAGGCTTGGTTGAGTTTGCTTGGCTTGGTACTGGGTACACTGATAGTGGTGATTTCGGTTGCTTCGCAAAGCACCCCCAAACTGATTGACCTCTATACGCGTGACCGCACGAGTTTGTATTATATTTGGTACATCGTTGTCTGTTCGGTGCATAATATGTACCTGCAATTGTTTAGCAAAATTGAAATGAAGGTCTTTGAAACCACAATGTTGCTCAATACCTACATTTTGTTGCCCATTGCTTTGATGCTGGCAGTGCCTTATGTATTGTATATTTTGCGCTATACCAAAACCAGCAACGTAATTGCCAAAATTTCTAAAGATAATTTGCGCCGCATTATTCAATTGCAAGACCGCGCCCGATTCAAACTCCTAGACGAGCGCAAAGAGGTTGCTTTTTATCAATTTGAACTCTTTGAAGCCCTCAATCAATTGGATAATTTGTTGGAATATGTGTCGTTCAAAGAACCCAAAGGCGATATTATCAACAAAATCAGTCTTTCTATTCAGACTTACATTACCGTAAAGCCCAAAATTTTGCAATACGCCCCCGATTTTTTTAAAATTAGCCAAAAAATCGGCACCGATGTTTCGTTCAAAACGATGACCGAGCAGTTTCAAGAAATGGAGCGCACCCAGACCTTTTATGAGCAAAAAGGCTTTAGATTGCTGGGCAATACCTATCAGCAATTGATGGAAGATGATGACTTTGATTTGGCTTCTTTGTGTGCCTACGAGCTGTCGGAGTGCGGGCGCGTAGCCGTAGAATGGAACGACCAAAATTTGATAGAAGTTGTGTTGGTGCGGTTCAATACCCTATTGCGATTTGGTATCAAACACGGCTTAAAGAATAAAGAAGCCCGCAATCTTTACAACGCGATTTTTCATTACAGTAGTTTTATCAGTTATATTGTGCGCTCCAAAAACGAAAAACTGATTCGCCAAAGCTGTATGTATCTCAATATATATGTCAATGAAATCTACCGCCACAGCCGCGAAGAACCGGCATTTGTGTTTTTAGTCGACGCGTTTACGTGGGAATTTAAACGCACATTGATTGAATTGAATAAAAATAACTTGGATATTGTATTGCAAAAAGATATTCTCGGGTCTTTTTTAAGAATTGATAACCTATCGGATAGCTATGAGGAATTGCCGCTCGAAGGGCGCAAATATCGTAGTGGTTTGCGGGGTTTGCAAATCGCTTTGGCATTGTACTACTTGCGCGAAAACCAAGGTTCGCTTGCCGAAAGCATCATTATTGATATTTTGAGCGACCACGAGTATATGGACAAAGAAGTGTTGAAAGAATCGGTTTTTGCGACTTGCGAAAACTTGCGCCGCTCCGGTTCTAAATTTTGGGAAGATACCGACCGAGGCAATTACAATCTCTATTTTTCGGAAGACAAAGAGCAAATAGATGTTTTTAAAGGCTTATTTGTCAATATGTTGGACAGTTTTGCTTTGCTTGCCCGCAAGAAAAAACCCGGCAGTCCTGATTAATGGGAATGGTGAGATGGTGATTTACAAATACTTGATTTTGGCAACTACGGAGAAATATTATAACTTATTGATTTTCAGATATTTATAGTGTACTTCTTTTACCACAAAGCTCACTAAGTTCGCACAAAGAACACTAAACTAACGTGAATATTTTGAGAAATATTGAAAAAGTACAAAAAATAAATCTTTAAAAAACAATCCAAAATCTCCCCAAGTCGTCATCCTGCAAGGAACTTTGTTAAATTGCTATGTCTTAAAATATTTCTGTAATTAATTGAAAATCAACAAATTATAATTTCACCCCTCCCTCGGAGGGGCAGGGGGAGGCTGAAAAAAGTCCACAAAGTTCCACGCAGGATGACGTAGTTGTGTTATTTTTATTGGTTTAATTTTTTTTAATTAACTAATTGATTATCAGTATTTTATATACTTTTACAAAAATCATATTAAATATTTTTTATATTAAAAAAATACAATTTTATTTTTAAA
>JALONJ010000461.1 GCA_025455045.1 Microscillaceae bacterium
TCATTTTGCTTGGTAATGTTCAGAATCACTGAAAAGCGAGAGCTTTTCAGAATTCAATGGAATTACCGAAGGCAATTCCTGAAAAGTAGCGAAGATTCTGATTAAAAATATAAGTTACTGATAATCAATTAGTTAGCTGTTTTTAACAAAAGGACTTCTTTGACTGGTCAGCCATTCTTTGGCATCGGCTTCTTGTTTGAAATATTGAAAAACAATGCGATTCTGGCAATCTTTGAGGTGCTTTTGGGCGGATATTTGGGCAAACATATTTTTGGACATAATATGCGCAAAATGACGCAAGCCTACGGCATACAACGACTCTATCCATTGAACTGAAATACCCTCCTCAAAATGAGGCCAAGGTCCGATTTGGGCGCGGTTATCATTTAAAAAGACTACGACTTGATAGGCTTCAATTTGCTCACGAATGAGTCGACAAGCCTCTTCAATTTGAGCAAAATTGCCTATGAAACCCAGCCACTCGGCGTGTAAGAGCTGTAAATCTTCTAGGTAGTGGAGTTTGAAATACTCCTTGCCTTGTTCGTCTGTAAGAACCATCATACTAATTGTTTACTTTCCAATCGCTTACCTTCTATCTTTACAAAAATTGTTCTCTTTAAACAATACAATGTTCATAAAATTTGTTTTTGCGATTTTTGCCAACTTTATCAGGTTTTAAGCCTAATTTTTAATGGATAAGTAACATAAAGGGTTATTGAATGAATGTAAAAAGATTCTGTTGATAAGTGATTTTTTCCCAAATTGAGATTGACTGGAAGATGCCAGCTTCTGTATGTCCAAAAAAAGCGATTGGGCTGAAATATGCCCCAACAAAAAAGTGTTTGATTGGGCGTATTTCAAATTTACCAGCTATTACCCTCTCCGAAAGAGAGGTTGTAGCCTTCTTCATAGGTGCAAGCTTTAAATGTTCAACTAAGTCATAGTTCAATTATTAATTTTAGGGTTCTTCACCACTTTAAGTATTTTATTTAACTATCTGATTATCAGACACTTAGTAAATAATTCGGAACTAGAAACTAGAAACTGTCCGAACTATTGTTAAAATATCTTCAAAAATCCAATTGATTCAAACGATTGTGTTTGAATCAATTGAGAGGAAATCAAGCCTTTATCAAATGCTCCATTCCTACTTCGCTCCAATGCGTACAACCTGATAAACCCAAAGTAAGGTCGGCATCGGCAATCAGATTCATTGTTACCTCTTTTACACCTTCTTCGCCATTGAGTGCCAAGCCGTAAGCATAAGAACGACCCAATAAAACGGCTTTTGCTCCCAAAGCAATGGCTTTGAACACATCGCTACCCCGCCGAATACCGCTATCAAACAAAACCGTGCCGCGGTCGCCAATGGCTTCTACTACTTTGGGAAGCATATCCAATGCGCCCACTGAGCCATCTACTTGTCTGCCCCCGTGATTGGAAACCACCACCCCGTCTGCCCCATAATCCATTGCCATTCTGGCATCGTCGGGGTGTAAAATTCCTTTCAAAATAATAGGGAGCTTGGTATGCTCGCGCAATACTTTAAAATCGTCCCAAGTGAGTTCGGGATTGGTGAAAATTTGCCCAAACTGCATAATTGCCGGCAGGGGATTTTTCTCAGGCATTTCGGATAGGGTAGCCCGAAAAACCGGGTCGGAGAAATAGTTTGCCAACCCTTCGCCAAAGAAAAAGGGTAAATAAGCATTTTGAATATCCAACTCGCGCCAAGCCAACATTCGAGTATCAAGCGTAACCATAATAGCACTATAGCCACTGGCTTCGGCGCGGCTGATGAGGCTTTTCATAAACTCAGGATTGCGCCCCCAATACAATTGAAAAAAACGCGGGGCATCGCCCGAGGCTTGGGCTACGGCTTCTAAAGGCTTGGCGGATACTGTGCTGAGGGTAAAAGGAATGTTCATCGCTCGGGCGGCTTTAGCAACCGCTATTTCAGCCTCGGGGTGGGCAATAGAAAGTACACCAATGGGGGCTAAAACAATGGGGGCGGCAATTTGATGACCCAACAATTCAATTTTGGAGGTAGCAGTAGAGACATTGCGCAACATTCGGGGGAGAATTTGCCATTTTTTGAACGCATCTTGGTTATTTTGCATTGTAGAACCGCCGCCTGCCCCACCGGCAATATAGCCAAAGGCTTGAGGTTTCATTTCTTGGCGGGCTTTTGCTTCCAAATCTTCAAAAGCTACCGGCAATTGGGGGCGGATATTTTGCAGACCCTGCATATAAATCTGCATTTGGCGTTGCACACCAACAAAAGGAGTTTGAATATTATTTTCCATATTTTTGGGGTATGAAATCAGGTTTTGAATTTAATTATTTTTATGCAAAATAGGCTAAAAATAAGAATTATCGGCATTGTAGCAAAAAAATTATTCCACAGCCAAACCCTTGAGGTGATTTTGAGATTAGTTAATGTTTGTGAATTTGATTATCAGGAGTGTTTGCAAAGTTTCTTTTAAAGCTGAGTTTATGAAAAAATCAATTGATTAAAAATTGGCTATAAAACACATTAAGTAATGAGTTAGTTATAAAATGTGCTGATGTAATACATTGATTATCAATTATTTAATAATTAATATTGCTTACTTTATTTTTAAATCATTCCTAAAAATCTGATTATCAATTTTTTTAAAAGAAAAATCAATATATGTATTATGCAATACGAACCGAAATGGATAGTGCCTTTCTTAAAATTTGCCGGATTTTATAATTTGGCTTGGGGAGTTTTTATTTTCAACAAGCCTTTGCTGTTTTATCAGGCTTTGAATGAGCAAGTCAGTCATTATCCTAGCTATTTGCCGTGGCTGGGGGTATTGGTGGGTTTGTTGGGCTGGGCTTATTTGTGGGCGGCGGTGAATCCACACAAATACTGGTATTTGGTAAGTTTGGGTTGGTTGAGCAAAGCGGGAGGTGTGTTGGGTGGTGATTGGCTCTTGCTGGCTGATGTCGAGCCTAAGTTTTGGGGTTTTGCGATGCACATTATATTCAATGACTTGTTGTGGATTATACCCTTTGCTTGGGCGAGCTACCGGCTCTATCGCTTGTCAAAATGAGCGTGGAATCTTGAAATACTTGAAGATAAAAACATAGTAAACATTTGATTATCAGCACTTTAGATAATCAATTACTTGAGCTAATAATCGATAAATAATTCATATATATCAATTTAGCAAAATAAACCTTAGCAGATATTTTTTTAATCGGCGAAGTTTCGCTAACTTCACTTTTATTTTAAACTCTATCTAATGAATATGAAAACAGTATATATTGTATCGGCGGTAAGAACTCCTATTGGGAGCTTTTTGGGCGGATTGTCAGGTTTTACGGCTACGCAATTGGGCGCGGCGGCCATCAAAGGGGCTTTGGAAAAAGCTGGTGTAGCGGCTTCCGAAATCCAAGAGGCATATATGGGCAATGTAGTTTCGGCGGGTCTGGGGCAGGCTCCGGCGCGGCAGGCGGCTTTGTATGCCGGCTTGTCGAACACCACCCCTTGTACCACAGTCAATAAAGTATGTGCTTCGGGAATGAAAGCGATAATGTTTGCCTCGCAGTCCATTATGCTGGGGCATCAAGAGGCTATGATTGCCGGAGGAATGGAAAGTATGTCCAATATTCCGCATTATTTGATGAAATCGCGCTTTGGCTACAAATATGGTGATACCAGTGTGGTGGACGGCTTGTCATTTGATGGCTTGATGGATATTTATGACCGCCAAGCAATGGGCGTATTTGCGGATAAAACTGCCGAAAAATACGGTTTTACGCGCGAAGCCCAAGATGAATTTGCCATTATGTCGTACAAACGCAGTGAACAAGCTACCAAAAACGGCTGGTTTGAGAAAGAGATTACCGCACTTGAAATTCCGCAAAAAAAAGGCGGTTCTGTCTGGCTTTCGGAAGATGAAGAATACAAAAATGTGATGTTTGACAAAATTCCGAGTTTGAAACCGGCATTTACCAAAGAAGGAACAGTAACGGCAGCCAATGCCTCCACTATCAATGACGGGGCGGCGGCTTTGGTTTTGATGAGTGAAGAAAGAGTAAAAGCCCTCAACCTCAACCCGATTGGGCGAGTGGTGAGTTTTGCCGATGCCGCTCACGAACCCCAATGGTTTACGACTGCGCCCACGCTCGCCGCACCCAAAGCCCTCAAACTTGCCGGAATGAGTATTGGGCAAATGGATTATTTTGAGGTAAATGAGGCTTTTTCTAATGTAGCAATGGCGTTTGCCAAAACAATGGAAATTTCTTATGATAATATGAATGTATTTGGGGGCGCGGTTTCTATTGGACACCCACTTGGTTGCTCCGGGGCGCGCATCGTTACAACTTTGATGAATGTGCTTGCCCACAAACAAGGCAAATACGGTCTGGCGGCTATTTGCAATGGCGGAGGCGGGGCTTCGGCAATGGTGGTGGAGAGATTTTAAGCGTTATGAGTGCTGAGTTGTGAGTTAAATGACTGGTAGTCAGCACTTTGTGTAGAAATAAATTGCAACCCTGAGCAAATGAGCTTGGGGTTATTTTTTTATGGCTAGTTTTGGCTATGATTTGCAAACTATACCAATCAATTGTAAGTAAGGAATTGGGAATTGGGAATTATAAATTATTTAATTACTTGATTTTCAATTAATTACATTTTTAAAAGTGTCACTTTATTTTGCTTCTCTTACTTAACGTGAATATTTTGATAACTAATTGATAATCAGTTAGTTATATTTAAAAAATGCTTCTTCACTACTTTTCAGGAAAATTGTAATGCAGGCTGTCTAGCCTGCCCGCGTAAATGAGTTGAGGCTTAGAATAAAGCCAGAATTTCCTCAAAATGGGTAAAGAAC
>JALONJ010000462.1 GCA_025455045.1 Microscillaceae bacterium
AATTTTCTAAATGCTATTTATTTGTTTATTTGTGTTTTTTTTATACTTATCAAATTTAATTATTGAGCATCATCAATTACTACACCAATTAAAAATAATGATAGTTAAGTGGTTGATTATCAGTACTTTAAAATTCTGTAGGGAGATTAGCTTCGGAGAGGGCAGGGTGAGGCAAAAGAAATGCGTAAATTTGAAATGCACCCCTTGTAAGGAACTTTGTTGAATTGCTATATCTTAAAATATTTCTGTAATTAATTGAAAATCAACAAGTTGTAATTATCCAAAAGCGCAAAAAATCCACAAAGTTCCACGCAGGATGACCTATTTTGGTTTTTTATTTTTATCGGTGCGAAATTTATTAACTAATTGATAATCAATATCTTATATATTTTTACAAAATTATTTAAAATATTTATCATATTAAAATAATACAATTTTATTCTTAAAGTAATTGATGATTTGTCAAAAAAAGCGTGTTTTATATCATAATTAGCTCATTATCAAATAGTTACTAAAATATTCACGTTAATTTAGCCAATTCCATTTGGCGGAGTTCGCGGCGCAGTATTTTGCCTACCGCACTTTTGGGCAAGGCTTCGGTAAATTCATAAATGGTTGGCACTTTAAAAGCCGCCAATTTTGATTTGCAATAGGCTTTGATTTCGTCTTCGCTCAGGCTTTCGTTGGGCTTGAGTACCAAAAATGCTTTGGCAGTTTCGCCACGATATTCGTCGGGTACGCCGATGGTACAGGCTTCCAAAACCTTGGGGTGTGAGGTCAAAATCTCGTCAATTTCTTTGGGATATACATTGTAACCACCCGATATAATCATATCTTTTTTTCTATCTACAATATAAAGCCAGCCGTCTTCGTCCATATAGCCAATGTCGCCGGTATAAAACCAGCCATTCCTAATGACTTCGGCAGTTTGTTGGGGCTTTTTGTAATAGCCTTGCATTACTTGGGGGCCGCGAAAACAGATTTCGCCCGATTGTCCATTGGGCATTTCGGTTTCGCCGGTTTCCAAATCCATAATTTTGATCTCGGTGCTTACCGTAGGCAAACCCACCGAACCTGCCCGAAAAGGGCGGTCAATGGGTGCGCCCGTGCCAATCGGCGAAATTTCGGTCAATCCATACACATCGGCAAACCGAGCCTGCGGCATCATTGCTTTGAGTTTGGCAAAAGCCGCCGGAGGCATCGGCGAAGCTCCCGAAGCCACCGATTTGACAAATGATAAGTCGGTATTCAAAAATTTTTCTTCTTGCAATAAACCCACAAACATAGACGGCACCATTGAAAGAGCCGTTGGTTTGAAGGTAGCAATGATTTCTGCCAAACTTTTGGCTTCGGGGCGTGGTATCAAATATACGGTGTAGCCACAAGCCAAAGGCAAATTTTGCAAAGCCGTATAACCGGCGGCGTGAAAAAAAGGATAAATAGCCAAAACTCTCCCCGAGCCGTATTCTATTTCTTTGCCATTCCAAGCAATGGTTTGCTGAATATTGATTGACAAATTGGAATGATTGAGCATTACGCCCTTGCTCACGCCGGTAGTGCCACCGGTATAGAGTAAAGTAGCCAAGCCATTCCATTCGCTTTTATCTTCAATTGGTTGATTATCAGCACTTTCCATTATATTTTTAAATTCAAATACTTGCGGATGGGCGACTGCCTCGGCATACATACCCGGGGGCAAAGCTGCAGCCGGAATGGGTAAAAAATCGTTTAAATGACAGACAATCACCCGTTTGAGTGGGGTGTTTTGCCATACTGTCGCCACTTTGGGATATAGCACATCCCACACAACTAGGGTTTCGGCATCTGAATCATTCAATTGATAAGCCAACTCGCGCTCGGTGTAAAGCGGATTGACCATTACGCTGGTCGCACCCAAACGCTGGGTAGCAAAATTGGCAACTACCAATTGCGGAAAATTGGGGAGCATAATGGCTACCTTATCGCCCTTTTGTACGCCTAAGTTTTGCAAAGCTCGCCCAAATTGATGCACAAAATTATTGAGTTCGGTATAAGAAATGGGCTTGCCCTGAAATATCAAAGCCGGATGGTTTTGATACTTTTCGGCAGATTTTTGTAGATATTGGGGTAGGGTAATCGCTTGAAAATCAATGGTTGCCGGAATTTCCGAAGGGTAAGATTTGAGCCAAAATTTGGTTTCGGCTTGCGGTGTAGTGGCGGTTTGCATAGGGCGTTAATTATTGAAAATTGACTTTAGATTTAATCCAATTGAGTTTGGATTTAAAAATAATTAATAACTCAATAAAAGACAATTTTGAATAAAAAAAATACCATAAAAATGTCAATATTTCCTTTTCTAGTGCGTAAATGAGCCGATTGATAAATTTGTGTGGAATGATTACAAAGAGAATTAAAACATTTAAAAATACATAACTAATTGAAAATCAGGTGTTTATAAAATTTATAATTCTTAATTATTAACATCATTGCTGTATGGCTATTTTGCTAATCAAAAAACTAAATCAAGAAGGCAACCCTTTCCCAGCCTTCTTATTTTTTTAAGCTAATTTTTCAATTTTTGCCAGCGCAAAATCTTGCATTATTTCTAATGTCGGACGGGCAAAATCGCCAAAATAAACTATGGTGATATGGGTTTTGCCATACTCACTTACTTCGGGTGTCCAAAGCACAAAAGCCTTGCCCAAATAGCCCCAGCTTTGCCGATTGCTAAGGCTAATGGCTTGATTTTGCAAACTTTGCGCTTTTGCATCAAAGGCGGCATCAGTAGGATTTTTGCTAATCTCGATATGCAAGCTCATTCGGTCAGGATTGACTTCATAAACTTGGCGAATAGCAGTTTTCAGCTCTTCCAAAACTTGATACAACTCACTTTGTTGCGCCAAAAGCTTACTTTTGCGCTCTACACCGGCTAGGCGGGTGGTTGATTGAAATTCAATAGGTAACAACATAATTTTTAAGGTTTAAATTAGAAAACCAACAAAGAACATTGCTTGGCGAATAAAAAGTTCCGGCTTTGAAAAATAAATTTGATTGCCAAAATATGATTGCTTGAGAGTTAGGCATTGTAAATCGTATAAGTACTTGATTATCAATATGTTACATTTTTATAAATTCAGGTTTATTTTTATTGATTCTTTGGCGGGCTTGTAGTAAAATAGGAATTAGCAATCATCGTGTGCAGGCTGGACAGCCTGCTTTACAATTTTCCCGAAAAGTGGTGAAGAACCCAATTATTCTTTAACTTTGACAGCAATTAGAAGCAAGCAATTTTAAAAATATTTTCATCAATAAATCAATGGAAGAATTAAAAAAAGTACCTTTAAATAATCTACACGAACAAATTGGAGGCAAAATGGTAGAGTTTGCCGGATTTTGGATGCCGGTGCGGTATAGCTCCGATAAAGACGAACATTTGACGGTTCGCAACAATGTAGGCGTATTTGATGTATCGCACATGGGCGAGTTTTGGTTTCGAGGCAAGCAGGCTCTGCCCCTTTTGCAAAAAATATGCTCCAATGACATAGCCGGTTTGCCGGTCGGCAAAGCCCAGTACAATTATTTTCCCAACGAGCAAGGCGGAGTAGTCGATGATTTGATTGTTTATCATTTGGCAGAAGAAGAGTATTTGATGGTAGTCAATGCCTCCAATATTGACAAGGATTGGGCTTGGGTAAGCCGTTGGAATCAAGAATTTAAAGCCGATATTGAGAATGTATCGGCGCAAATGTGCTTGTTTGCCGTGCAAGGACCCAATGCAGTAGCTACTTTGCAAAAACTGACAGACGAAGACTTGCTTGAGATGCCCTATTATGCCGCCAAACGACTACAATTTGCCGGATTGGAAAACGTGATTTTAGCCTCGACCGGTTATACCAAAAAGGGGTCGGGTAGTTTTGAGGTTTTTGTACCCAATGCTCAGGCTGAAACTGTGTGGCAAAAAATCTTTGCCGCCGGAGCTGAGTTTGGCATCAAACCTATAGGCTTGGGCGCGCGCGATACTTTGCGACTTGAGATGGGCTATTGTTTGTATGGCAATGAAATCAATGATACTACCTCGCCGCTCGAAGCCGGTTTGGGTTGGATTACCAAATTTACCAAAGATTTTGTCAATGCTGATAATTTGAAACAGCAAAAAGAAGCCGGTATGCCACGCAAATTGGTGGCTTTTAAGATGTTGGATAAAGGCGGCGTGCCCCGCAGTCATTATGAAATCCTAAACCAAAACGGAGAAAAAATCGGCGAAGTTACTTCTGGTACTTTGTCGCCGGCTTTGAATATTGGGATTGGTTTGGGTTATGTACCGCTTGCCTATGCCGGAGTCGGTTCGGCAATTTATATCAATATTCGCAACAAAAACCTCAAAGCCGAAGTAGTCAAACTGCCTTTTGTGTAGGGTTTTGTAATACGGTTTTATGGTTTTGCCAAAGGTTGGCTATAAGTTAACTGCTTGATTATCAAGAGATTATTTAAAACCACAGTCCTTCACCACTTTTTAGGAAAATTGTAATGCAGGCTGTTTAGCCTGCCCACGTAAATGCGTTTTAACCTAGGATAAAGCTAGAATTTCCTGAAAAGTGGTAAAAAACTAAAATGCTTCTTCACCACTTTTCAGGAATAATATTTGGCTAGATACTACAAAAATTTACAAATGTATTATTTGAACTGACTAAAGCGTTATTTGATTTAAACTGCGCGTTTATATTGGTTAGGATAGGGATCACTCAGCAATTCCCACTGTAGAAATTTTAAACGAATACTTAATTTTTTAGAATATTTAAAAATAGCTTTTCTGTAACTAATTGATAATGAGGTAATTATAAATACACTTTTTTTACAACTTTCTTTTTTCTTGAT
>JALONJ010000463.1 GCA_025455045.1 Microscillaceae bacterium
TAATTTGGGGATTGAGTCCAAACCCTAAGGGTTTTAAAAACCCTTAGGGTTTAAATAATCTTGAAAAATTACTATGAATTAACCAAATTAACGATAGAGTCAAAACTTTTTATTTCAAAGTATTTACCTAATATCACAAAACATTGATAATCAGAGTATTATCAAAATCTGATAGGATAATCCAGCAATTCCCACTATGGATAAGTGCCTGATTATCAATGAGTTATAAAGATTTTATTAAATTATAAAACCTTGATAATCAGATAGTTATAAAACAATCGTTTACCCACATTTTTAACTCTTTGATAGTCCTCCAAAGGCGGACACGGTCAATGAGTTATATCTACCAAAGTGGGAATTGCTGAGGATAATCTACTTTTTTGAATCATTTGTTTGATTTTGTCTTTTAATTTCTAACTTCCCATTCCCTATTCACAATGCGCGAATTGTTAGATTATTTTTTTGCTTCTACTACCCTTATGGTGATTATGATTTTGGTAATCACCACCCTAGGAATGTTACTTGCCTTCTCCAATCCCTTTCGTTCTAAATCGGCTAATAAACTGCTTTGGGTATTGGGAATTGGGGTGGGTCTTTTGGGTTTCTTTTTACCTATTCTCAATGGGGCTTTTTGGGGTTATGGCTTGGCAGTTCGGTTCAAAGACATCACAACTGACAAAGATTGGGTTTGCTTGCTAGATGAACGCATTATGGGTAGCGAAGATTCGTATTACTTTTATCGGATATATATCTTAGAGAAAAAAACTGGCAAACTTTTGCATCGGCAAAGCCTAAGCCTTGACAGTGATGCCAAACTTTTGGGTCAAAAGGGGCAAATCTTGTTTTATCAAGTACATAAAAACTTTGTTTTTTGGGATATAGTCAACCATACCACCCTCCAAACCCTCAACAAAGAGTCGCTACCCAATATCTACCCTCAACTTGCCGCCGGGGTTGAGCGGATTCAGTATGCAACTCAAGATTCTACCCTTGAAGTAGCCGCCAAAACCGGCAAAAATTATACGATTGTTCCCTACACCTTAGCATTATTGGATAAAACTCAAAAAACCAAGAAAAAACCGATTGCAGGCGTTTATTATGCCGATGATTCACGGATTTATCAAAACGGCAGCCAATACGCTGATAAAATCCTTGAAATAACTGCAATGCCCGAAAATTATAAAATCAAGCAGCTCACTCGCAATAACCAAGCTATCAATCCCCCACTTACATTTTTGGAGGGGCGTTTTTTGGCGATTTCCAACGATGCCAAAGCCTGTATCGTCTTGAGCTATGAAACCACCGATAAGGAAAACTTTTTATTGAGTGGTTTAAGTTTGGAGGGCAAATTGCTTTGGCAAATCAAACAAAGCGAATTGCCAACCCAAGATAGCTATAGTCAAGAACCTCAATTGAATGTAGCTCTTATGGAAGGCAAAAACTTGATTTTTACGGTAGGCGGCTATGTATTGTCCTTAAATTGCCTAAATGGGCAACTCAATTGGAAAGTCCGACTGTAAAATGATAAAAAGATGTAACGTGGCAAAATTTAATTTTATGTCGAATCATAAATTTTTTCGCCAAATTGTTGTAAAAAACGTATAAATTTGCTATAAATATTTCTCTCATTAACACCTTGGCAATTTTAGCCAACAAAGCATTATGGAAACTCTCTTGCAAAAAGACTATGCAGTTATCAACTATAATTTGGACAAGGATTTGATTACCCTCCATTTTGTAAGTGATGTAAGTTTGGACAATTACAAATTTTTGCTCAATCAGTTGTTAGAAAAAATTACTGAAAAAAAGAATTCAAAACTTTTGGTTGACCAACGCTATGCCGAAAAAATATCAATGGAACAAAAGGCTTGGTTGATTTCGCAGTGGTTTCCCGTACTCCAAAAAAGTGTGGACAAACAATTTAAAATTGGCGTTGTATCCGCATCGAGTATGTTTGCCCGCATGGGTAGCGAGTACTTGGTCAATACCCTCAAAAGCAAAGGCGAATTGGAAGTGCAAATTTTTGGGACAATTCAAGAAGCCCTGAAATGGGTAAATGAAAATTAAATAATCACGCCTAGTTACTATTATACTCTATACACAAAGGCTTGATAATCAAACGCTTACAATTTTGAAATTTAAAAACTATTTTTATTAAAAAAGCGTAACACATTGATTATCAACACTTTATAAATTAAACGATTTTAGCAAAACCTAACATTCAATTACTTTGTTTAGAAGTAAAAACCTTGCCTCGACTCATCATTTGAAAGGTAAGATGGTTGAATCAAATTGTTAAAAACCCTTGAAAAGGAATATATTTCGTCTGGCTTCGGAACTGGCTAAAATTGTGATGCAAGCCGACAAACTCTATTTACCACCCACCAAAAGTACACCGGAAGTCAATTTTGAGCTGGGTAATTTACAAATTGCCGGTGAAGCCTTTCCCGAAGATGCCCCCGGATATTTTCGTCCTATCATCGACTGGCTTGCCCAATATGCCCAAAGCGATTATGTAAACACCGGGCATCATCAAACTGTTTTTATGAGCAATATTGAGTATTTCAATACCGGCTCACGCCCTTTTGTAATTGAAATGGTCAAAATTTTGAATGATTTGCACCAAAAAGGGCATAAAATTCATTTCAAATGGTTTTATGATGGCGAAATCGGTATCGAGGAAGACGATATTCATTTTGAGGATTTGATTGAAAATTTTACCCTTCCGGTAGATTATATTCCTCGCCTCAATCATTAAAAAATTGGCTAAAAGAATCCTCAACCAACTTTTTATGGTAAGCTACTGATTATTAAGCAATTAAGGATTTTGTTATTTTTAAACAATCCTTTGAATTTGTATTGCCTCCAGCAGAACAAAAAGCTAGAATCCCGAAACTAAAAACCTAAAATTAATTTCAACCAACTCGCCAAACCTGCTGTCATTTGGCTTTCTTGAATTAAATTTGTAAAAACATAATTTTATTTGGCTAAAAAATTATCAATATGAATAATTCAGAAAAACCCTTGCTTTTTATTGACCCTCACGTGCATATGACCTCGCGCACGACTGACGACTATGAAATGATGCGCAACGCCGGAATTGTAGCACTGATTGAACCCGCTTTTTGGTTGGGGCAACCCCGCACGGCGGTAGGCACTTTCAAAGATTATTTCAGTAGTCTGGTAGGTTGGGAGCGTTTTCGCGCCGGTCAGTTTGGCATCAAGCATTATTGTACTATCGGACTCAACTCCAAAGAAGCCAATAATGAGGCTCTTGCCGAGCAAGTAATGGAAATCCTGCCTTTGTTTGTAATGAAGGAAGGCGTAGTAGGCGTAGGCGAAATCGGTTATGATGACCAAACTGCCCTCGAGGACAAATATTATCGCCAACAAATCGCCTTGGCACTGGAAGTAAACCTGCCAATTCAAATTCACACCCCACACCGCGACAAGAAAAAAGGTACTTCGCGCAGTATGGACGTGTGTATTGAAATGGAAGCCGCCCCCAATATGGTGATTGTGGACCACAACAACGAAGAAACCGTAAAAGAAGTATTGGATAGAGGTTTTTGGGCAGCGTTTACCATTTACCCGCATACCAAAATGGGCAATGAAAGAATGGTTGAAATCGTAAAACAATACGGTTCGGAACGCATAATGGTCAATAGTGCCGCCGATTGGGGAATTTCTGACCCTCTGGCAGTTCCCAAAACTGCCAAACTAATGCTAGAACGAGGAATTGATTGGGCTGATGTTCACAAAGTTTGTTATCAAAATGCTTTGCAAGCCTTTGGGCAAAGCGGGCAAATGCAAGAGTCCGATTGGCTGGATACTACCGGCATAGACCAAAGCCAACGCTTCGAGGGAAGTGGAGTTTTGCGAGGTGGACAATTACCCAAAATCGAAAAACTAGCAAAGGGTGATATTATTAAATAAGGGATTGGAAATTATATAATTAATTGATTATCAATTATTTATATCTTTGTAAGGATTTTTCGCCACTTTGCCTAAAAAGTAACAAAGAATCTTGTAATTTCTTATTAGTCTAAAAAATGTATAGTAGTGTTAATGTGTTTTTTTGTAAATTACTGATAATCAATTAGTTAATAAAATAGTTTGATTCAATCGTTAAATTGGGGATTGAGTCCAAACCCTAAGGGTTTTAAAAACCCTTAGGGTTTAAATTATCTTGAAAAATTATTATAGACTTACTACTCATTGATTATCAAACATGTAAAAAAATTTATTTAAAAAATATATTATGTTACAAGATAATATATTTATCAAATTTTCTCAAAAATCGTCAGTCCACCTCTGGCGAGAGCAGACGATTTTTGAGAAAATTTGAGTATGCTAATTAGCTGATAATCAGAAAGTAGCAAGTTTTATGAATTAACCAAATTAACGGTAGATCCAATAGTTTTTGTATCAGGGAAATCAAAAAAACACAAACAGGTCATCTTGTAAGTAACAAGAACAAAAATAATGTAAACAGTACTTTTTGATAACCTCTTGACGGGTCTCACCTCTGGTGGATTTTTAAGTGATTAAAAAACTACTCACGCTACATTATTCACTATTCATTACATAAAAATATTCGCGTTAGTATCGGCAAAGAATCATCAAAAACTTCACGCAAAATAAAAAGCCCCGCCAAATTTGGTGGGGCTTTTTGTTGATACAACATTACAAACAATTACTTAAATGCCACGTATTTGGCTTCGGCATTGGAGATTTTGCTCATAAATTCTTCTGATTCTAATAAATTTGGTGGTTGGTAATACACAGTAAAAAAACACGGTCATTTTGCCCCCGCGCAACGCACCATCCGAGCTTTGGCACTGGGCTAT
>JALONJ010000060.1 GCA_025455045.1 Microscillaceae bacterium
GGCAATTTAATGAGAAATACATTTAAAGCATTGATTATCAATTATTTATGTATTTTGCTATTTTTATAAATATAAAAGTTAAAATATCAAACTTTTATTTAATTATTTTATAGTGGGAATTGCTGGTGAATATCTAAAAATAGCACTTATAATCTTGATTATCAATTACTTAGCTATTTAATTTCTTTTTCATTCAACTCTTTGGTATGAATTTCTACACTCAAAATAAATAAATAATTATTGTCTTTGAAAGGGATAAACTGATACTCGAGTTTGCCGGTAGTTTTGCGTGCCATATCAATCAAACCCAAGCCTGCTCCGCCTTTTTCGGAAAGTTTGCCTTCTTTGATTTGCTTTTTATACATTTCTTTCAATTGCTCTCGGCTAGAAGTGTTGATTTGAGTGAGGGCTTTCTCGAGGTGCGTTTTTTTGTCTAAGGATACTTTGTTAGAAGTGATAACATAATAACTATCGTCTTTTCGCCCAATCATAAACATACCGCGCCCGAGGTCATCTTCTTCGGCGAGTTCGTCAGAGTGGCGACTCAAGTTTTGCAAAGTTTCAACCATTACGTGATAGACCCGCCGAATGGTAACGCTATTTTCGTTATTACGCTCCATATCATCTTCAGCCATTGCGGTAAACATTTTGGTTATCTCGTGGTTAAACTCACCCAAATATACCAAATATATGCCGTTTTCGACCAGTTCATCATAAATAGTCAATACCGATTTGACCAAGCTAACATCTAATCTCATATTCAAATAGCGTTTATATCGTACTTAATAAGTATTTACAAAAAATGATAACTATCTGATTATCAGCTAGTTATGCAAAATCAGTATTTAATTAATGCTTTACCCATTCGCTCATTTTTTTACAAATTAAGGCTTTCATAATCAAGGTTTTATCATTCAATACTGATGTATTTTATTTTCAGGTTATTCGTACAAATTAGTTGCCAATAATTAACAAGGAATTAGAAATTATATAACTCTGTTTTTCTGCCAGAGGCAAAACAGAGTCAAAAAATTATATTTTTACCGTGTGGCTTTATTTCGTATCTACTCCCAAGTTATTTCAAGTTAAAACAACTCGATAAACTTTGATTTATAATTATACGAAATTATTTAATAAGATAACGAATAAAATTTGGATTTTTTAAAAAAATAATTGGACTTATTTATAAGCAAACCGTCATTCATCACCTTTATATCCTAGAAGTTGAGATGATTGCCAATTTATCATTCTACCTTACTTGCCTTCGGAGATGCTCGGGTTAGATAATGAGCGATGAATAAATTTGGCATACAATCGGAAATATTTGGTTTGTTTTGCCAAACTTAAGCCATCAAGGTTTAATTTTGGGTTTGGAGTTGTTCTCAATATTTACACTTTATTCGTATCAAAATGCAAGTAATCAATTTAAACGAAAAACTTGGACTCTTTAATGAGCATTGGAGTCCCAAAGTCATTGGCGAGCTAAACGGGCAAGCTGTGAAACTTGCCAAGGTAAAAGGCGAGTTTATATGGCACGACCACGCCCACGAAGACGAATTGTTTTATATCTTGAAAGGTACGCTAAAAATTGAGTTTCGAGACCGTACCCTCGTTTTGCAGGAAGGGGAAATGCTCATTATTCCGCAAGGGGTTGAGCATCGACCAATTGCCGAAGATGAGGTATGGCTGATGCTTTTTGAACCCATCAGCACCAAGCACACCGGCGAAGTAAGGCACGAACTTACGGTAGATGAGTTTGAGAAAATTTGATATTGATGTGAGGAGTGAGAAGTGGGAAGTGAGGAGAAGTCAAAAGAAGGTTTTGCACTTTCAGCTTATTATTTCAAAAACTGTATTTATTCCCACTTCTCAATTCTCACTCCTCGCTACTTATACTCATTTTTCAAACGGAAATAAATTTCTTCAATATTCAATTCCTCAATGGATTGAATTGGCTCACAGATTTTCAACAAAAAAGCATCTTGCCAATTGCCGCGTTGGTGCGCCTCTACATAGCTTACTTCGGGGTGAAAAGTAACCAGAGAATATTTGGAATGATAATCAGGGTATTGATTTTCTAAAATATTTTCCAGTTGGCGTTTGCGCAAAAAAGCCGGATTGGCTGTACCATCGCGCATTTCGATAAAGTTCTCGAGGGCTAACTCGGCAATGGCATCAGCGTTGGGCTTGCGAATTTGTTGAAATTCTTGAAAGATTTTTTGCCAATTTCCCGCCGATTTTTCAATGATTTGGTCCAAATAATAGCAATCTTCAAAACAGCAGTTCATTCCTTGTCCATAAAACGGCACAATGGCGTGCGCCGAATCGCCCAACAACAAAAATTTATCCGCAAAATACCAAGGGGCAGCGTGAACTGTGCCTAATAAACCGACCGGATTGTGCAAAAACTCCTCGGTCAGGTGGGGAATCAAGGGAATAGAATCGGCAAATTTTTCTTGAAAAAAGGCTTTTACTTTATCGGCTGTGTCCAATCCGGCAAAACTGATTTCGCCTTCATTGGGAAAAAACAAAGTACAGGTAAAACTGCCATCGGCATTGGGCAAGGCGATGAGCATATACGCCCCGCGAGGCCAAATGTGGAGGGCGTTTTTTTCCATTTGAAAATCGCCTTTGGCACTTGCCGGAATGTTGAGTTCTTTGTAGCCGTGCGACAAAAAATCAACCGATTCTTGGGTGATGCCTTTTTGTACCATTGCTTGGCGCACGACCGAGCCGGCTCCATCGGTACAAATATTCAAATCAGAGCTAATTTTTTTCAAAGACTTATTTTGTAAATCATTGAATATCAATTGATTAGCTGCTAAATCAACTTCCGACAAAACGTGCTGAAAATGAAAATTGACATTGGGAAATTCATCGGCTACCTCGAGCAAAGCTTGATTTAAACCCGCCCGCGAGATAGAATTGATATACTCCGAGTCGTCTTTGCCATAGCGCACAAAAGTCAAAGCCCCGTCCAAAGCGTGCAACATCCGTCCATACATCGGAATCGCCGTTTGTAAGACTGTATCGGCAATTCCTATAGCTTGCAAAGCCTGAATCCCGCGCGCCGACAAAGCCAAATTGATGGAACGCCCCGCTTCGACGGGCATTTTTCGCATATCGCCACGTTTTTCATATACCTCGACTTGGTAGCCACGTTTGGCAAGGTAAATGGCTAATAATGAGCCACTTAGTCCGGCTCCGATGAGGGTGATGGTTTGTTGGGTTGGCATATTTAAGTTAATCTTTGAATAAAAAAGCGATAGGAAAATCCTTCAATATCTGGTGAAATGGTATTTAGATAATCTTCTAATTCATTAAGTCTATCTTGTGATTTTCCTTTTTTATTAAGACCCAAAATCTCTATTGTAACTTTTGCTTTCTGTTGATTTTCAGGGCTTTGGGCTGGATTGGGTTTTAAATCCCCATTTTCAGCGTCTATTATAAAATATATACCAAAATCATAGTCTTCAGCATCTGGCTTTAATAAATCTATTGAATAATGCATCCACTTAATTTTTTGGCATCTATCACAAACGGCAAATAAGTTTTCCCATTTGTAAGCTTCCAAATGAAATTCATTTTTGGGTTTAAAATGATCGATAGAATGACTAATCCTGCTCTCAAGGGGGTAAGAATCACAAAAAGAACAATGATAGTTGGTTAATTTAGATAATTCTTTAAGTAAATCATCATACCCTTTACCTTTGTTTTTATACCAAATAAGGTCTTTTTTCTGTTTATGGCGTTTCTCCCAACGTTTCCCCCATTCTTCCCACTTTTTAGCCAACCAATCCGGCGCATCTGGACGAATAATTTTATTCATAATCCAATACAAATTCTTGGTTGGTGATTTTTTCCAATTGCCTTAGTTCTCGTCTTACTACTCCTTCTACTTCAACGCCTTTGGCGGATAATTCTAAAATCAAGTCTTTAAATACCTGTAAATCAACACTTTCGCCACGAATAATTTTATTTCGTAGCTCTCTAAAGATCGCCAAATCTTGTTCTACTTCTACACTAAAAGAAGATTCAATGCCAAATATTTCTCTCACAATAGCTTGATAACTTAAAGCTGAATCTATATCAAAAGAGTGAACAATCATATTATTGGTGCTATCTTGATTTAAAATTAAGACACTTTCCATATCTATGGATTGAACCACAAAAGGACTATGCGTAGTTACAATAAACTGAATATTTGGAAATACTTTTTGCAAACTAGGCAAAATCGTGCGTTGCCAAGTAGGGTGAAGGTGGAGGTCGATTTCGTCAATCATTACAATTCCAAAAATTTCTTGAGGTTTAATAATACTCCCTCTCTTTTGAATAATTCGTACCAACAAATCAAAAAGCCAAACAAAAGTGGCTTTAAACCCTTCGGAAAGAGATTCTAAGGGAAGTATAGTTGATGAATCAAACGGAGAGCAAAACTCGAATTGTTTAGCATTGAAGCTATGTAAATATATTTTAGGATTGGTACCTGATGCTTCAAAAATTTCATTAATGGTATTTGCCAACCACACAAAGTTTAACTGTACAGTTTGAAATGTGCTTGAATCATTGAAGTTTTTTAAATACCCATTGACCCCAAAAAGTGTAGCTATGCTTTCAAATTGTTCATAATTGGGCAAATCTTCTCGTTTGATACTCCGATTTGCTCCATACGCAATAATGAAAGTCTGACTTAATTGATTTTTGAGCGTTGTTGGAAAATCAATAATTTCTATCTCATCTGCTTGATTTATTTTAAATGTTAAAGGAAATGATTGGTTTTCCAATAAAATTTCTAACTCAAAACTCCCTTCTAGTTGGTTATTTTTCACTACTTTTTCCCAATTATAAGGCACTGGTGGACGCTTTAAACCAGAAAAGGCAAGAGCTATTAATTGCAAAATTGTAGATTTACCTCGAGCATTGTTACCAATAATAATTGAAATATTGGATTTAAACTCAAAATAAATCTTATCAAAAACTCTTATATCATTAATCTTTAACGTTTTAATTTTCAGGTTTTTGAATAAATTTATTTGGGTATGTTTTCGTTGTGCAGGTATAAAAATTTCATTTTTATAAAACTCGATAATTTCTTCAGCTTTTTTCCTTTCAATCTTCTCATTGTGTTCAAACACAAAATCTAAATCATCATAATATAATACATTAAATTTTGTAAATCCTTTTATAATCAAATCTAAATATTCTTTCGCTTCTTGTACTTTTTTTGAAAAATCATTAATTGAATGTTCGCTTATATACTTTCCAAAACCTGATGTCAAACTATCTATATCTCTCTCTGAATTTTTTACTGCAAAATGTTTTAGCTTGATATTATATCTCTCTTGGCTTAAATTATGATTTCTACTAACGATATAAAATGCCGAGTTTTTAATTTTATGATTAAATTCTTCAAAATACCCATTCCATTCCTCTAACAAACTTCTATCAATTTGCAAAAGCGCAGTGATTTCATCAAGATTTTTGCCTTGATTTTTGAGTTGAATAAAGCGATTTTCTAATTCTATGAGATGTTTCTCGTCCATTTTTAGGTCAAATTAAGCACAAATGTTTTTAAAATATAACTTTCTGATTATCAACTACTTAGTAATCGTCAAAGAAACGGGCTTACCTTTTTTGAGTTGTTCTTTGACTACTTCGCGGATGCCTTCGGGTAGTGCGTCCACGTGAACAATCATTCCATTAACCATTACCATATTATTGATCGGGTTTTTATCCCAAAGCTCATTTAACACAAACTCGTGGTTAAAATAATCAATTTTGAGCATTTTGCGGATTTCGGCAGATTTGCTACTCACAGTTGATTTTTTGGTATTAAAAAAAGTATTGATTTCATCTACCGATGTATGCGGAGTTTGCGATTTGTCAAAGGCAAAATTGGCACTACAGATAGCGTGAACGACTGCCGCCGCCCAAATCGGCTTTTGCCCAGTCAAAAAGGGTACAGTTTTTTTTCTGCCGAGTTTTTTAATCACTTTTTGGCACAATTGGGCATATTCGGCATTTAGCTCGGCTTCGCAAAAACTATCGGTCAGTTTGATAAGCTCGGCTTCTATTTGTTTGGCTTTTTCTTTTTCTTCAGCATTCATATTATTTAACTTTTAGACAATAAACAAATATAAGGCATTGTATTGATTTTACAAAGTTGGGCAACTTTGTGTGATTTGAAAACTCAAATCATATAACTAATTGATAATCAATTGATTAAAATATTTTTCGATTTTAAAATTTCGTTTACTTGCGTTCACAGTCTTTAATCAATTTTTCGTTGGCTTCTATATAATTTTTGGTTTTTTGTTTTTTTGCCAATTCAATTGATTTTTGCGCGGTGGCAATGGCTTCGGAGCATTTGCCCAATTGTTGCAAAGCTCTAGCTTTGAGGTAATGATAATAAATGTTTTTTTCGTCTTGGGCGATGGCTTCAGTGAGCCATTGGAGAGCTAAATTTGTATCTTTCTGATTATCAAGATAATACGCGGCGGCTTGGCTCAACAAAGCGGCGGATTTTTCTTGTTTGATGATTATTTTTTGGTTGATTTCCGCCATTACTCGCTCATCGGCGGTAGCCTCGATAGGGATTTTGATTTGGGTGTTTTCCCAAAGCACATAAAGAAAAGCGGTGTTTTTGAACACATCGGACAACTCGATGGTAAATGTTTCATAAAATCGGGCTGATTTTTCGGATTTGAGGCTAAACCGCACTACGTCGAGTAGCTCTTTGTAACCTACCGTGCCGTGGAGGGCAGTATCACGATTCAAAATGATAATCCACTCATCGGGCTTGGGAATGGAGAATATCGAGTACTTACCGGCTTTTACGCGTTTTTGAGCTATTATCAAGTCCTCGTTAAACCGAATGGTCGTGGCATCGTGTGCGCCGGTGCGCCACAACTCACCGTAAGGCACTAAACCACCAAAAATTTGCCGACCACGCACATTGGGGCGCACATACTCGACCACAATTTCGGTAAAACCCAGTGTTTGTTTCCATTCGGCAAAGGTACTTACCTCCGGCAAATTGAGCTGGGCTAATCCGGGTAGCGAATACAAATAAGCTGATAGTAGCAACAAGTAAATTTTATACATAAGTATTTGATAATCAGTATTTTATATAAAAAAAGAATGAAAACAACCAGCAATTTACAAGCATTTATTGGCAATAAAAAACCGATAAAATGAATGAAGATTGATAATCAAAATTAATAGGTTTGAACTTTGGCAAAGTTTAAAACTTTGCCGAAATTGCATAAGTCTTGCCAATAGCCAAATTCAACTTAGGCAACCAATCGAAAATAGTTGTTGATAGATAATGTTGAATAAAATTGAATTATTTAAAGAATTTTTACAAACTTTGCTTACTGATTTTTAGTTTAGACTCAAAAATGTAATATTTGAACAAAATTTATTTGAACTCGCATTAAAACCAAATTTTTAATTGTATGAAGAGAATTTTAACTAAACTTTTATGGGGATTTGCCTTTAGCCTTTTGCTAGGAATTGGTTATGCCCAAGCCCAAACTACTGTGTCGGGCAAAGTGAGCGATGAGTCGGGTAGCGGCTTACCCGGGGTCAATATCGCTATCAAGGGGACTATCACCGGTACGATTACCGATGGCAGTGGCAATTTTAAACTAACGGTCAATGTTGCCCCACCGTTTACCTTGGTAGTATCCAGCATTGGATTTACGACTCAAGAGTTGGAAATCACCGGCAATCGCTCCGACATTGATGTAAAACTCTCGGAGCAAACCATTCTCGGACAAGAGGTGGTAGTATCGGCTTCGCGCGTAGAAGAGAGCGTAATGCGTGCGCCGGTAACCATTGAGAAAATGGATATTTTGGCAATCCAACAAGCTCCTACCGCCGATTTTTTTGATGCTGTAGCTCGCCTCAAAGGGGTACAAAGCACCTCGGGTAGTATGACCTTCAACTCTATCAACACGCGTGGCTTTGCCACTATTGCCAACGTGCGGTTTGTGCAATTGGTGGACGGAATGGATACTTCTGCGCCCTTGTTGAACTTCCCAACGGGTAACATAGTTGGTTTGTCGGAGTTGGATATTGAGAGCTTTGAGCTAGTACCGGGAGCCGGTTCGGCACTCTACGGACCCAATGCTTTCAATGGAATTATGCTAATGAATGGCAAAAGCCCTTTCGAGTACCAAGGTTTGAGCGCGCAAATGAAAGTAGGCGTTACCAGCTCGAATACTGCTCGCGGTGTAGGCTCAATTCCTCACGGCAATAATCACTATATGAATGCGGCTATCCGCTATGCCAAAGCCTTCAACAACAAATTTGCCTTCAAAGTAAACTTTGCTTATTTGGGCGCGCAAGACTGGCGAGCTAATGATTATACCACCTTCCGTACTACCCAAGCAGATGTAAACAACCCTAATAATCCAACCGTAGGTGCGCCTAACTTTGACGGAATGAACACCTATGGTGATGAAACTCCCATTGCTTTGCCACTTGTAGCTTTAGCTCCCGGTTTGGCAGGTGCTTTTTTCGGTGGCAACCTAGCATTGGCTCAAGCAACTTTATCCGCTTTACCTACTGGTGGCACGAATGGAGTTTTAAATCTACGCCGAACTGGTTTGCGTGAACAAGATATTGTAGATAATCAAAACGCCCGCAATATCAAAGCCGATGTTGGTTTGTATTATCGGATTAATGACCGATTAGAGTTAAGCTATAATTATCGGATTGGAGCGGGTTCATCTATCTATCAAGGCGGCGAGCGCTATGCTTTGCGTGATTTTAGCATTCAATTCCACCGCTTACAACTCAAAGGCAATAACTTCTTTGTTCGGGCTTATATGACTCAGACTAGTGACGGTGACTCTTACAATATGTCGGCTTTGGGTGGTTTTGCCAATGAGCGTTTTCGTGCCTCAACCTCGTGGGTACCTGCTTATGGAGTGATTTATTCTGCTGCAATGTTAGGGGCATTTCAAGCTCCTCAAAACGGAGGAATTCCTGCTGGTAATGTAGCGGCAGCTCACGCATTTGCTCGAAATTGGGCTGATAATGGTGGGGGTGCAAGTCCACTAGCCCCTCCGGGTGCCCCCGGCTCGGTAGCAGCAATCCCTCGCCCCGGTACAGTTGCTTTCAACAATACAATGGCAGCAGTAAGAGGCGATTTGTTTAAAAGAAATCCTCCGGGCGCAGGCTTTTTTGATAACTCTCGTTTGTACCACGCCGAGTTTAACTATAATTTCACAGAAGCCTTAAATAAAGTTGTAGAATTTCAAGTAGGAGGTAACTTCCGCCGTTATGATTTGTTTTCTAATGGTACAGTATTTAATGAAGATTTAGATGGCGATGGGCAAAATAGCCGCTTAACTATTGACGAGTTTGGAGGATATGCCCAAGTTGCTAAATCACTAATGGATGATCGTTTGAAAATTACCGGTTCAATTCGTTATGACAAAAACCAAAATTTCGAGGGTCAATTTAGCCCGCGAGCGTCAGTTGTTTATTCTGCTGGAGCTGACAAACAACACAATTTCCGGGCTTCGTTCCAACGGGGTTTCCGCAATCCTGATACTCAAGCCCAGTTTATATTTTTTCCTAGTAGTACTGGGGCTTTGCTTGGCGGAACACGTGCTAATGCTGAACGCTTTGGTATTCATGAAGGCGGAGCTTACTCTATTGCGTCTTACAATGCTTTCCTAGCTTCGGGTGGTACTAACCCCGCCTTATTACAGAGGGTATTTATCAACTACATTCAACCAGAAATTGTGCGGGTAGGTGAAGTAGGTTATAAAGGTATTTTTGCCAACAAATTGATGGTTGATGCGAGCGTTTACTACAATTCATACAAAAACTTTATTGCAGGACAAAGTGTAGTAGCTGCAAGAGGCAGAACCTTACCCGAAACAGGTCGTTTCTATGGTATTGAAGACCTAGATCGCCCTGCTACTACAGCCCCAGCACTATTCCGACCATCCGCTAATGCTGATGTGCCAGTTAGATCTTGGGGCGTAGGTATCGGTTTGAACTATAAAGTTACTAAAAACTATATCTTGACCGGAAACTACTCTTGGGCAGACTATGATGCCGATTTGAGCAACAACCCTGAATTTGAAATTGGCTTCAACACCCCACGCAATAAATTCAACATTGGTTTGAATAACCGCGAAGTGGTCAAAAACGTAGGTTTTGATATATCGTATCGTTGGCAGCAGGCTTTCCGTTGGGAGTCATCTTTTGCTCACGGCGATCTGCCGAGCTTTGGGGTAGTAGATGCGCAAGTGAGCTACAAATCCAAATCTTTGAAATCAATCTTCAAATTGGGTGCATCTAACTTGTTTGGCAAAGACTACATCACCAATGCCGGTGGTCCTTTCATTGGCAAAATGTATTACATCGGGATTACCTTTGATGAATTCTTGAAATAGTGAGTTATACTCAATTAAAAGGTTTTTTTAACAAAAATTACCCTATTCAACTTCGGCAAAAGTTTAAAACTTTGCCGAAGTTCAAAATCAAATAATTTTGAGTAGATACCTAGGATTGAGAATCTTCCAATAATTCAAAATCACTTTGTAATAATTTAAAATATCACAACTATCTGATAATCAAATAGTTAATCAAAAAAGCCTGAACTTAACCAGTTCAGGCTTTTATTTTATACTCAAATTTAATTGACTCTAAACTTACGTGAATATTTTGATAACTAATTGATAATCAGTTAGTTATATTTAAAAAATGGAGTGTTTTGACAAATAAGTTTTTTTCATTAAAAATAAAATTGTATAATTTTTATATTTTTAGAAAATAAATAATTGTCAGACCTGCGGTACAGATAATTATTTATTTTCTAAAAATGATTTTAACTAATTGATAATAAACATTTTATAAAAGTTAAATAACTTTTATTTCTAAAATAAATCTTTTAAATCTATAAATAAAATTTGTGTTTTTTTAATAATATTTCAAAATATTCACGTTAGAATTAGGTAATACCGGACTAACTTGAAAACCTAACCTGATATACTTGCCCCTTTCCAACGTGCCTAGCGAACAGATGAGCTAGATTTGGAATAAAGCAAAGATATTGATAAGCAGAGGTTTTTTGCTTAAATTTTAGCAATGCGAGGCGGGTATTTCGCCGTGGGCGGAGGGAAGTCGGAAACTACCGAAATAAGGCTTCGTAGTCCGAAAACTCCGAAGAACAGATAAAAGTCTTACCACGTAAGTTGGAAATGTATGCCTCGTAAGTATATTCTCTTATGCCTGAAGGTACTCCTCAATACCTTCGCGTAAAGCCGTAAAGGTTTTGTAAAGGATTTGTTCATCTTCTTCCAAGAGCGTAACCCTAAAACCCTGCAACTCTGAGCAAAACGAAGAAATCGGCACTACACATACACCTTTAGCTCCCAAAAGGTAGTACACAAAACGCTTGTCGAGAGGCATTTCTTCGGCAGTCCAATTCTCAACCAAATCTCTGATTTGGGGATTATCAATCGAGATTTTTTGCCCTTTTTTCAACACCCCATCCCGAAAAATAATGGTATTGTAAAAAGCTCCGTAAGTTTCATTGAAAGTAATTTCTTTCAGAGGGCGCAAAATTTCGGCAATGATTTTACTACGTTTGCCGATTTTTTCATTGACCAATTGGCGATAAGCCGGATAGCGTGCATCTCCCATAATGCGCGGAATAGCCATTTGGGGCAGGCGGGTAGAGCAGACCTCAATCATTTTGGCGTTGTCGAGTGTGGTACAAAAACGGTCAAAATCCGCGTCTTGATGGCGATTATAGTACTCCATCCAGCCGCAACGTGAGCCGGGCCAAGGCAATTCTTTGGAGATGCCTTTCATTGCTATACCGGGTACATCGTCTATCACTTCTGCCAAAGAATAGGCTTTGACTCCATTGTAAGTAATGTTCAAATAGATTTCATCACTTATCAAAAAAAGCTTAAACTCGCGGGCTATCTCCACGATTCTTTTCAAGGTTTCCCAAGGATAAACCATACCCGTGGGGTTGTCGGGGTTGATAATCAAAATACCGATGATGTTGGGATTGTATTTCACTTTCAAATACAAATCATCTAAATCAGGATACCAGTGATTGTTGGGGTCAAGTTTGTAAGTAAGTGGGTCGTGATTGGCGTGGGCGGCTTCGGCACTCGAGTGCGTGGAGTATGCCGGCGAAGGCCCTATGACCCGCGAAGTATGGGTAATAAATTGATATACTTTGGCGATGCCATCGCCCAAGCCATTGACAAAACAAATATCATTGGGTGTAATTTTGATGCCTCCCAAGGCATTGGTTTGCTCGGCTAAAAAGCTCCGAGTTTCCAAAATTCCTTT
The DNA here is from genome assembly GCA_025455045.1 of Microscillaceae bacterium. Lineage (GTDB taxonomy): Bacteria > Bacteroidota > Bacteroidia > Cytophagales > Microscillaceae > JALONJ01. The sequence goes on from JALONJ010000060.1 coordinate 12,337, forward strand.
GGACGGACAGTAACCGTAGCTTTCGTTATCGAGTGCCAAATCAGCAATAATTTCTTTGATCCACTGGGGCATTTGATGGTTTTTTTGAATGGGGTCACCAATGTTTTCCCAGTAAATTTCTTGCCCCAATTGCTGAACCAACTCGGCTTTTTTGACAATTTCGCGGATTTCATAGCTCAATTCTTTGGCACCATCGCTGAGTAATTTTTGTCGCATATTTTTTTAATTACAAATTGTAAAATTGAAATGATGAGTAGATTTGCTTGCTTGCTAATATCCAGTAGTCTGGAAAGATTTTAAGGTAAGTATTTGAAAATCAGGTATTTATAAAAATAATTACAACAAACAAAGCCTGCTTTTCAAGCCTTTAAGCCCTAAAACTCCACCAAACGAGTACCCTCATTGTCCACTTCAGTAATCAGGCTAAAAGCCTTGATGTCGTGGCGTTGAAAAGTTCGCAACATCGCATCTTCAATAAATCGGGCTTTTTGCGGTTGGTCGGTAATGGCAAACACCGTAGGACCCGAACCCGAAATGGTCATTCCGTCTGCTCCGGCGAGCAAGGCATTTTGTTTTACTTCATAAAAACCTTTAATCAAGTTGGCGCGGGCTGGCTCGACAATTTTATCGTTCAAACTGCGGGCAAACAAGCTATAATCATTTTTGGCAAACGCGGCCGTAATCAGGCACGAATTAGCCATATTGAACACAAAATCGCGCATATTGACTTGTTTGGGCAATATATCGCGGGCTTCTTTGGTCAATACGACGATTTCGGGCGTAACCAATACAATGCACAGATTGGCTATAGAACCGATTTTGGTAACATCTAGGGGCAGGCTTGAGCGCGTGAGGGTTGCCCCACCCAAAATACAAGGGGCGGTATTGTCGGCAAAAAAATCGCCCGATACAAATTCTTCGGCTTTGGTTGCCGGAAGAATCAGCTCTTCTTGGCTGAGTTGGTTGCCATAGACATAATTGGTGGCATAGGCGGCGGCACAAGCCGAAGCCGCACTCGAACCTAGCCCCGAACCCGAGGGCATTCCTTTTTTGATTTTGAGTTCTACGCCGGTCTTGATTTTTAGGATTCGCAATACCTCGGCGGCGGCAATACCGGCGGTGTTTTCGGCGGCGTTTTTGCTCAACGTCATGGGCGATTGAATGTCGGTGATGACTACTTCGGGTTTGTCAATCTTGCGGGCTTCAACGACATCGCCCAAGTGTTTGACTGCCAAGCCCAGTACATCGAATCCGGGTCCGATATTGCCAATGGTTGCCGGTGAAAATACTTTTATCCAAGTCATAAATCAGCATTGAAAATAAGTATTTGAGTATAAATTTATCTATAAAAAACTGATTACCAATTAGTTATAAAAAATATTCACGCTCAATATTCATTAATTTTTAGAGTTATTTTGATTAGTCAAGGGGTGCATTTCAAATTTACGCGTTTCTATTGCCTCACCCTAGCCCTCTCCGAAGGAGAGGATATAAGGTGGTAAATTTGAAATGCACCCTTAGTCAAGCAAGGAGTTTTTTGATAAGTACTTGTCTCTGTTTAAATATTCATAGTTCAAGTATTTACATTAAATAATTGATAATCAAAGATTTATATATACCTATAACCGATAATTCAATGCCTCATATCATCAATCTATTTTTAAAATAAAAAATATAATCCATTGATTATCAGATTTTTATAAAAACAATTCCAGAACTGCATATCGGAAGTGAAACAAGTACCACAAATACTCCTTGATGCGGAGGCAAAAGTAATTAAGTTTTGGGATAATCGTAAAAAATTGAGGGAATAGCTGATAAACAAAAAGGCATCTAAAAAATTAGATGCCTTGTTTAGTAGTCCATAGGGGAATCGAACCCCTGTTTTATCCGTGAAAGGGATACGTCCTAACCCCTAGACGAATGGACCGCACATTTTCAAATGAATGATTTTTAGATTCCTAGTAACAGATTTGGTAGTCCATAGGGGAATCGAACCCCTGTTTTATCCGTGAAAGGGATACGTCCTAACCCCTAGACGAATGGACCATTCTTTGAAAACGGAGTGCAAATCTAAACTACTTTTTTGTAATCTCCAAATTTTCGATAAAAATCAATTATTTTTTTAAGAAATAATGTCAGCACAGGTGCAAATGAGCGCAAAACGGCAAAATAAACCCCAAGGTAGCAGATTATTCAAATCAATCATTTGGCAGCAATTCCCACTTTGGAACATATAACTCATTGATTATCAAATAGTTAAAAATGTGGCTAAACGATTATTTTATAACTGTCTGATTATCAGAGTTTTATAATTTAATAAAATAGGTTCTTCACCACTTTTCAGGAAAATTGTAATGCAGGCTGTCTAGCCTGCCCACGTAAATGAGTTGAGGTTTAGAATAAAGCCAGAATTTCCTCAAAATGGGTAAAGAACCATAAAATATTTATAACTAATTGATAATCAGGCACTTATTCATAATAGGAATTACTGATCATTTGGGGGGCAAAGCCTCTAAATAGCTGATTATCAGCCCGAAGCAAACACATTCTATCATTAAAAATTATTCGCGGTATGAGCGACATCAGTTTAGGCATTTCCATATATTTATTCTCACTCCCTACTCCTCACTTGTCCCTACGCAATCACAGACGATTTACGGCGGGAAAATGTAAGAAAACTGCCTAGATTTGAACTCAAATCTGGATAATTTCGTTAAAAAATGTAACTTTATCTCAATATTATTCAAATGTTGCGTTTTAGTTAAAAACTTGCTCAAACAAGCCTTGCTAAGTTTATCAGGCACAAATCACATATTATTGACGATATAATGCTTGGTTTGGGCGTTACACTTTGCAAAATTTTCTTGGGAAAAAAGCTAATAAATTTCCTAGTTATCTGGTTTATTTTTACTTTTGCGGAAATTTTTGCGAAGGTTAAAAAATTTAGCAAAATATTGTATAAGTAATTTTTATTCACCCAAGATTTTATCGAGTTTACAAAACCCATGCAATCTATGAACAAAGACGAAAACTTGCGTTATTCTGACCAAGAACTTCTTGAGTTTGAAGACATCATCTCACAAAAATTAAATGCCGCCCGCAAAGAACTCGCGTACATCAAAGAAAGTTTGACCAAAAAAAATGATTCGGGCATTGAAGGTACAGTGAGCAACTCCAAAATGTTGGAAGATGGAGCCGATACCGCCGAAAAAGAAAGCCTCAATCAATTGGCGGCGCGTCTCCAAAAATTTATCAATCAATTGGAACTGGCTTTGGTCAGAGTCAAAAACAAAACTTATGGCATTTGTATCGATACGGGTAAGCTCATTCCCAAAGAGCGACTACGTGCCGTACCGCATACCCAACATTCAATTGAGGCAAAGATGGCAAAGAAATAGGTTTTCGCTTATTTTTGCGTGGGCAAATGAGCCAATATATCTGAATAAAGTACTAAAGTATTGACAATCAGATATTTATAAAATTACTTATTCTCAAAAATCATTATTTGTTTTGAAATTTTTAGAAAATCACATTGAGGCACTCATTTTTTGCGCTGCCGAACCCATCAAAGCCCGAGAAATTGAAGCCTGCCTTTCTGAATTGTTGGCAACCGAAGTACCTAGCCAAGACATTGAGAGCGTGATTATCACTCTACAAGCCAAATACGCGAGTGATGATTACGCTTTTCAAATTTATGCCCTCGCCGGAGGGTATCAATTTCAAACTAAGCCCGACTTCCACGCCAGCGTGGGGATTTTGCTCAAACATCAATCCAAAAAACAACTCTCCAAAGCTACTTTGGAGGCTTTGGCAATTATTGCCTACAAACAGCCGGTTACTAAAACTGAAGTAGAGCATATTCGAGGGGTAAACTCCGATTATGCTATTCAAAAACTGCTCGACAAAGAGCTAATTGTCATCAAAGGCAAAGCTGACACCCCCGGCAAGCCGGTTTTGTATGGCACAAGCCCCAAGTTTATGGAGTATTTTGGCATCAATAGCCTCGACCAACTCCCTCAACCCAAAGATTTTGCCGAAGAAGCCAGCACCAAAATTGATACTTCCGAAGGTTGAGTTACTTTTTATAACAATAGTTTGTGGAGTTTCTAAGCCCCATGCCCCCGCAGGGGATTCCGTTCCGAGTTTCTAGTTGGGATACAAGTGTTTGAAAATCAAACAATTATTCAAATCTAGAGAGGCTTGTAAATACCTTATAATTTTAGAAGCTGTTTTAAAATCAATAGTTCGGACAGTTTCTAGTTTCTAAGCCCCCTGCCCCCGCGAGGTAGGGCTGTTGAGTTCTATTTTTGAACCAAATTTTATTCGCCGTTAGACCTCACTCTCTACCCCCGTCTCCTTGAGAGGGGGAAGATTCAGGAAGCCCCTCTCTGAAAGGGTAGGGGTTTGGGGTGGGGTTGTATTCAGAACTTAACAGCACTGCTGCCCCCGGAGGGGGTTCTTTTCCGAGTTATTTACTAAGTATCTGATAATCAGCTAGTTACATAAAACGTCTAAAGTATTATAACTCATTGATTATCAATTGCTTACAAAAAATGCCCGAAGCACTGATTGTTATAAATGATTGATAATTTAACGTGAATATTTTTATAACTAATTGATAATCAACTAATTATAATGTAAAAAATACATTTTTTCGGTAAATTATAAATTATATTTAAAATAAACTTGTATTATTTTGATATAATAAATATTTT
>JALONJ010000464.1 GCA_025455045.1 Microscillaceae bacterium
TTGATAATCAACGCTTTAGATTCTTCACTTCGTTCAGAATCACTGAAAAGCGAGAGCTTTTCAGAATTCAATGGAATTCCCAAAGGCAATTCCTGAAAAATGGTGAAGATTCCAGTTTTTTTACAACTACCTGATTATCAGATATTTATGTGATATTTCAGAACTCTAAACTCTCTAAATTATTGATAAAATAAGCTGAGTAATTGAGCATTAAAAATAGGTTTAATTAACTTTCAAAACCCAAGTCTATTTTAGACTTGGGTTTTTTTGCATTGATGGGTGAGATGCTGAATAGTTTTGCGCGCTGATTTGTTTGCAAAAACTTGCAAACTATTTGGCTAAAGATTTTATATTTAAAAAATAAATACTTGATAATCAACACTTTAAGTCATTTGTTGAAAAAATATAAAAAAAAACTTGGATTTTTAAATTTATTTATCGTAATATTGCAATATATATTTATTACGAAAAGATGGGACTTACCAAAAGCGAAGTTTTTAGCGAAGAACAAAATCAGATAGCCGAGTATGCCAAAGCTTTTGCGCATCCGGCGAGGGTGGCTATTTTGCAATATTTGTTGGAGCATCGAGAGTGCATTTGTGGTGATTTGGTGGAGGTGTTGCCGCTTTCGCAATCAACGGTTTCGCAACATTTGAAAGAATTGAAACGCATAGGCATTATCAAGGGAACGATTGAACCGCCCAAAGTCTGTTATTGTATTGATGAACAGGCGTGGGATAAAGTACAAATGATGTTTGAAGGAGTTTTAAATGCACTGCAAAGAACGGGGTGTTGTTAAAGCCCTCTAATCCCAAAGAAGGAATTATATCCAAAATAATACTACTATACAAAATATGTTTTCACGCAAAGACGCTAAGACGCAAAATGTTGATTATCAATGATTTATATTTATCGATTTGAAATTTGTACAGTATTTGAATGAAGCCACAAAAACCACTTTCAATGGAGTATAATAGGTGAAGAACCTTTTTATTTTGAAGGAAAATGTTGATTACCGTCCAAGCATAGCAAGAGGGATTTCTTTTTCAAATTTCGTTTCTGTGTTTCCAAGCTATATAAGCATTTTTTAATTTATCGTAATATTACAATTTTACAATTTGATGAAAACTTATTTGAGTCGTTGGATTCCTTTTTTTAGACCGGCGCGTGCCAAATCAGGGCGTATTTATTGGGTAATTGAAGAAAGCGAGGTCTTTCAGTGTTGTACGGCTATCAAATTTTACAACCAACAAAATGAATTGTTGCATTGTGAAGAAATGCCAGGCATTGATTTTAAAAGTTTAGATGAAGCCCTAATCAGGCAATTAAATCAAAAAGCGCAGGAAGTCTTAGTAAGTATCTGATAGTCAATGATTTATACATTTTTAATTTTTTAAATTTTAAGACAATGGAAAACTTAATTTTGCAAGACGAAGAAACCCTCAAAGCTATAGTGCGCGAAAAATACGCGCAAATCGCCCGCCAAAGCAAAGCCGAAAACGAAGGCTCGTGTTGTGGCAGTAGTTGCGGCTGTGATACCGTAGATTACTCGGTAATGGCTGATGATGCTTCGCAGTTGGCGGGTTACAACCCCGATGCCGACCTTGCTTTGGGCTGTGGCTTGCCGACTGAGTACGCCCAAATCAAAGCCGGAGATACGGTGGTAGATTTGGGTTCGGGGGCAGGCAATGATGCTTTCATTGCGCGCGCCCTCGTGGGCGAAAGTGGCAAAGTAATCGGGATTGATATGACCGAAGCAATGCTTGACAAAGCCCGCCAAAATGCCGAAAAACTGGGTTTCAATAACGTGGAATTTCGCTTAGGCGAAATTGAGAAAATGCCTTTGAGTAGCAATGTCGCCGACGTAGTAGTGAGCAATTGTGTGATGAACCTTGTTCCCAACAAAACGAAAGCCTTTGCCGAAACTTTCCGTATTTTGAAACAAAAAGGACATTTTAGTATTTCGGATATTGTACTGGAAGGCAAACTGCCCGAAGGTATGCAAAATGATGCTGAAATGTACGCCGGTTGTGTATCAGGAGCGATTCAAAAGGCTGATTATTTGGCGATTATTAAGCAAGCTGGTTTTCAGAATATCGAAGTCCAAAAATCCAAAAAAATCAGTTTGCCCGAAGAGTTATTGGCTAAATACCTGAATAACAAAGACTTAGAACGCTATAATCGCAATGAATTTGGGATTTACAGCATCACCGTTTTTGCCGAAAAGCCTTGTTGTGAGCCGGGTAGCGGCTGTTGTTGAGTTTAGTTAAATTTGTTTTTAGAATTTCCAGAACCTCGAACTTCGGCAAAGTTTTAAACTTTGCCGAAGTTTTGTTTTCGCGGTTTTGAAGTACTAAAAAATTGATATATTGCAAATCAAAATTCAAACTCAAAATTCCCGCCAAAGGCGGGCAGGGGGCTTTTATGCAAACTATTATTTTACTTTTTTTATCCAATATTTTTATGACTTTTGCGTGGTATGGGCATCTCAAATTCAAAAGCGAAGCCTTGTGGAAAGTCATTTTGATAAGTTGGGGCATTGCTTTTTTTGAATATTGCTTGCAAGTACCCGCCAACCGCTACGGACACGCGCAGTTTAGCTCTGCCCAACTCAAAATTATGCAAGAAGTGATTACATTAGTGGTTTTTGCGGTGTTTTCGGTTTGGTACTTAAATGAGCCTTTTCGTTGGAATTATGCCGTTTCTTTTGGGTTTATTTTGTTGGCGGTTTATTTTATGTTTCGGTATTAGTAAGTTATTGATTATCAGACATTTACACCTCATTTGTTATTTCAAAATGTAAATTATTTTAATTATTCCTCCGTTGTTGGTCTTAGAAATTGCGGACTAAATTCAAGAAACATCTTCAATTCAAACTCCGCACAACGAGACCAACAACCCTGCTACAAATTTCTTCAATTTAAAACAAATACCTAAGTATAACTACCTGATTATCAGTCACTTATTTATTTTCTGTCAAACCAATAAAAACCAGCAATTAACTGGTTCGCAAAGAGTTGTTGGTCACGAAAAATGCTGGACTAAACATTCAGCAATTATATAAAGTTCGTCAGCATTTTTCTAAGACCAACAACGGCATAAATACCTGATTACCAAACACATAATTGTATTTTACATTCATTTGTACGCGGGTTAGGCGCGTTTGGAAACGCGCAAGTAAATCCTGCTATGTTTGGAAACATAGCAGATTGAAGTATTTATAAAAATATTTAAAACCTTCAAATCCCCGACCAAGTATGCTTTTGCGCCTCTGTACTTTTTTTGATTTCGACTACAAAACCACTGAGGTTTGCCATTCCTGATACTTTCTCGATTTTATCGGGTCCATCGGCAACTAAGATGTTGATATTCACGCCTTTAGTTTGATTGGCTACTTGTTGCAAAGAATGTTGATGCCCCCAGCCGTGAGGCAGAGCAACTGTGCCAAGCATCAAATCGGCATTAAACTTTACTGGTACGCGCACGGTGGCGGTTTCGGAGCTGACATCTGCCAAATCATATTCTTTTAAATCCAATTTTTGGGCATCTAAAGGATTGATATACAAGTAGTTGGTATGGTTGCCACCATCGACAAATTCTTCGTAGTTGTGCGTCCAAGAGTTGTGAGTGGTAACAGCGCGCTTGCTGATGAGTTTGAATTTGCCCAAATTTTGTTTTTCCAATTCAAAATCCGAAGCCAATTTTTTAGCTTGCGCCATTAGAATTTCGGGGGCGAGATTCACTTTGCCATCTTCGGTAAAAATTCGTTTGCCCAAAAAAGAACCGGCTTGGTGCGCCGGACGCAAAATGCCGTGCGGGGCTTGTAACAAAGTCCGAAAGCCTTTTTGCTTGGTCAATTTTAGCAAACCATTCAATAAAAACTCTTGGGCTACAGCGGGTTGTTCGGTTTTGGATTTTTTTCGGCGAGTAAACTTAGTCAATTCAAAAAACCTTTGCGCCCAAGGCGAACCAAAAATATGAGTTCCGCAAGCCCTTGCCAAATCCAAATAAATGCTGGCTTCGTCGCGTTGCTCGCCTTCGGGCGGTACAATGGCTTGGGTGGCTTGCAAATAAGGCTTGGCTTGCAAACCCAGCATCAAAGGAAAAATAAACGGCAAATCGGGGCGTTGCAAGGGCGAAGTACAAGGCAAAATATAATGCGCAATAGAGGCGGTTTCGGTCGGCAAAATATCCAAAACGACCAGTAATTCTAATTTTTCAAATGCCTCTTTCAAACGTTGCGAATTAGCCATTGTGATTAAAGGATTGCCACCGGTTACAAACAAAGCCTTGACTTGCTTATCGCCTTCGGTCAAGATTTCATCGGCTAAAATTCCGCCCGGAAAAGCATCATTGACCGAAGTAAAATTGCCGATTCTTGATTTATCGTTACGCATCAAAACGCCTTTTTTGACCCCAAATTTGATAAAATCCATTACACCTTTGCCGACCAGTGTGCCACCAATTTTGTCCAAATTGCCCGTAATGGCATTGATACATTCCTGAAGCCAAAATGCCAATGAGCCATTGGTTCCCATATTTACGCCGGTGGAGCAGTACAAAGCCGCGCCTTCGGCTTGCAAATAGTGCTGGACAATTTCGCGCAATTTTTCGGGGGCGATGGTCGTAACTTCGGCGGTTTTTTCGGGAGTCCATTCCTTGACCAATTTGGCGACTTGAGCAAAACCGCTTGTAAACTCATTAATATATTGATAATCAAGCTTTTGTGAAGCAATGACTTCATTCAAAAAACTCAAATAAAAAAATACATCCGTATTGGGGCGGATAAACACGTGTTCGCCGGCAACTTTGGCGGTTTCGGTGCGGCGCGGGTCAATGATAAATACTTTACCGCCCCGTTTTTCAATCTCTCTTAAGTGTTGCCCGGGGTTAGGCACTTGCAAAAAACTCCATTTGGAAATCACGGGATTTGCCCCCACAATGATAAGACAATGGGTGTTTTTGACATCAGGAAAAGGTTGAGTAAAGGGAAAGCCATACACGTGGCGGGCTACGGCAAATTTATTGCTACAATCCTGCGTAGCTGAGGCGTACATACTTTTAGAACCCAAGCCGGTCATAAAACCTTGGGCAAAAACCGGATGCAAAACCCCAAAACCCGCCGCCGTACCCACGTACATTGCAATAGAATCGGGCGATAAGGTTTGCCGGATTTTTTTGACTTTTGCGCCGATTTCGCTTAGGGCTTGCTCCCAGCTAATGCGCTGGTATTCACCATTTACGCGCTTGAGGGGATATTGTAATCTATCGGGCGAGGTGTATAAATGCTGTTGTTTCAAACCTTTGGCGCAAGCAAAACCCTGCGTAGCTACGTGGTCGTCGTCGGGGCGAATTTGAGTGATTTCGCCATTCTCGAGCGTAACTTTCAACCCACAGAGGGCTTCGCAAATTCGGCAAAAAGTGTATTTGGTTTCGGTCATATTTGTTTAAGTAATACTTCGTGGCGACTTGTAATATATTGATTATCAGGTGCTTATGAATTTTTTAATTTTAATTAACGTGAATATTTTGAGAAATATTGAAAAAGTACAAAAAATAAATCTTTAAAAAACAATCTAAAATCCCCCCAAGTCGTCATCCTGCGTGGAAC
>JALONJ010000465.1 GCA_025455045.1 Microscillaceae bacterium
GTTTCAGATTCTTCGGAGCTTCGCTCGGTAATTTCACCAAGCGATAGCTTGGTTCATTAATGCTCAGAATCACTGAAATTGATAAATTTCAGAAAAAAAGATTTTCACTCCTGAAAAGTGGTGAAGAACCTTGATTTTTTTATAACTATTTGACAATCAAATACTTATGTATTTTCAAATTTTGAAATTGGTGAATTTTTGAATTTATTTTGTAACTACTTGATAATCAGATACTTATTTATCTTCAAATTTTGAAATTGGCGAATTTTTGAATTTATTTTTATAATTATTTGATAATCAAGGATTTACATACAAAAAACTGCATTTATCAGCAATTCCCACTATGGATAAGTACCTGATTATCAATGAGTTATAAAACTTTTATTAAATTATAAAACCCTGATAATCAGACAGTTATAAAATACTCGTTTACCCATATTTTTAACTCTTTGATTATCAATAAGTTATATGTACCAAAGTGGGAATTGCTGTGCATTTATTGTATTACTCCCCCTCCTGCTGAGGGGGCTGGGGGGAGGCTCCTCATTCCATTCCCTTGTCTCGCATCTTGACAAATTCGGTATAACGGCGCAAGACGGCAATCCCAAAACCCAACATAACCACCAATGTACCTATCCACAACACATTGATAAGCGGTTTTTCCATCGCTTTCATAATAATATAGTCGCGTTGAGTAGTATTGATTCCAAAGGTAAATTTACCGGTTTCGGGGTCTATTTTTTGCAAGGAAATTCGCAAGCCGTGCTCGAGCGAGACATCAGGAATAATTCCTACTTGCTTGTCTTTAATCAAGAAAATTGGGTAAAGACGATGTTCTTTGCCCTCTTTACCAAGTATTCGCACTACGGCTTTTAAGCCTATATCTTCATTGCTAGGAGTTTTGGTCGAGGTAAGGCGCATTATTTCTTCCGAAGATACGCGCTCTTGCCCATCAAAAACAGCAATATAATCATTCAAAAAGAAGGTATCTTGCAAAGCCACCACAAACTCTTGAGTTTTGCTCCATTCGCGCTCTTTGCGGGGGTCGGGTATCGACGATACGTGGGTGTATAAATCCTTGCTCAATTGTCGCAATATATCGGGCGAAGCTATCAAGCCACCCATTTGCTCATTGATTTGGGCGCGGGGATACAAGGTATAAACTTGCCCTTGGGCATTGCGGTAATCAACTCGGAAATAAGTGTTTTCGGGATATAGCTTCAAAGTATCACCGACTTTGAAATACGTTTTGGCATTGTATTTAATCTCATTGGCGGCTATGGCTTTGAAGGGGTCTTGAGTGGGCATCAAATCGGTTTTTTTGATAAAATGCGGGAAATTTTGGGCTTCTACATAATCGCCTTTGTAGGTTACTTGGTACTCTTGCATTTTGGTCGCTTGATTGAGCCAGAGCAAAAGATTGTTTTCATTGTCTTCGGCTGACCATTCTTTGTTGAACAATCTGCCGGTTTGATTTTTGGAAACCACTTTGGAATAACCCGAAGAAAACAAAATACCCAAGAGCATCATACCAATACCGATATGGGCGACCGCGCCGCCCGATAGCTTGAAAGTAGATTTCCGCAAAAGACTGAGGAGAATAATCGAGTTGGCAGTAATCGTATAAACCGAAGCCGTAAGCAACACAATAAAGCTCAGATTCGAGACTTGACTGAGGGCTATAATAATTGCCGAAAACAAAAAAGTCAAAATCAAAGGAGGAGTAAGGGCTTTTTGCACACTTGCTTTATCCATTTTTTGCCACCAAAAAAACTGTCCCGTGCCGGATAAAATCGCAATCAATACCGCGCCCCACAATTGAAATTTGGTATAATGGGCGACTTGGTCAGCCGGTAAAGCTAAATTGGAGACAAAACCCAATAGCTCGACAATTTTGTTGTAAACCGGAATCGAGGTAGTCAAAATGACTTGAAAACCCGCCAAACAAAGGACCGTAGCCCCCATAAAAATCCAAAACTCCCGCGAGTAAACCGATAGCTCTTGCTCACTGCTCGGAATTTCGCGCCAGCGTGCGACCATCAACACAATGGACAAAGCTACAAAAGCCAATAAATACAACAACAACTGCCCCGAAAGCCCCAAATCGGTAAATGAATGGACAGAAGCATTGCCCAAAATACCGCTTCGAGTCAAAAAAGTAGAGTATAAAATCAATAAAAAAGTCGAGATAGTTAAAATAATTGCCGCTTTGAGGGCAGTGCTATTCTTTTTGAAGGCAATCATTGTATGAATTGCCCCTACCAACACCAGCCACGGCACATATACGGCATTCTCGACCGGGTCCCAGTTCCAATAACCACCAAAATTGAGGGTTTCATAAGCCCAATAGCCACCCATCAAAATACCTAAACCCAAAATTGCGCCCCCTACCAATGCCCAAGGCAGAGCCGGACGCACCCAATCGCGGTACTTGCGTTGCCACAAACCGGCGATACAATACACAAAAGGTACAATCGTAAGGGCAAAACCCAAAAACAAAGTGGGTGGATGTATCACCATCCAATAATTTTGCAACAAGGCATTCAAACCACTGCCGTCTTCGGGAATAAAATTAGGATTGGATTGAAAAATCGGTAGATTGGGCATTGCATCACGCAACAAAATAAATGGGTCGCTGCCGATTTTGACATTGACAATCACAATACCCAAAATCATTGAGGCAAGAAAGGTTTGAACCGCCATCAAGATGGTCATTATGGAGGTTTCCCAATACCGATTGGTCATAATCAAAATTGCCCCCAAACAAACGTGCCAAAACACCCACAACAAAAAACTTCCTTCTTGCCCTTCCCAAAAACAAGCAATCATATATTGCGTAGGTAAGTTGTTGGAGGAGTGATCCCAAGCATAATGGTATTCGTAGCGGTGGTTATAAATAATATCAAACAAGCAAACCACCACTCCTACCACTGCCAAAGCGTGGACAACAAAAGCCCCTCGGGCAAAACGCCGCCAGCTTTGGTACAAGGCAGTATTGGCGGTGTTCTGATAGCGAGTAGCTACCCAATAGCTGGTGGTAGCTACCAAAGCCATTACAAATGAAATAATGACCAATAAATGCCCGATATTGCCGATATATGTATTTATCATCATAATATACGAAATAAATGAATAAGCTAAATGATTGATTACCAATGAGTTAATTATTTTGATAATTCAATGGCGTAGCTCGATAGATTGTCTGGAAAATTGAATTTCAATCTTTGAATTTGACAAATTTTATTTGGGTAACAAAATTAGTTTAGAAAGTCGAGAAACTAACTGATTGCCTCAATTATTTGTTTGCGGGGATTTTGTTAATGGGCTGGTTTATTGTTGAATAGAGGTTTTAAAGTTCTGGATTTGATGTTTTGGCTGACAAAGACTAAACTCTTTAGTTCCGTATAAAAGAAAAGTAGATTGCAAAAGGCTAATAATCAGTTAGTTGTATCAAAATTTATTGTCGGCGTGTAGCCTCAAAAACCCATAACTTAGGCGGCAACGACAATACTTGTTTAAGAATTTTGTTTTAAATCTTAAACATTTTTTGTAATTTTATAACTCAAAAGGGTAATTTTGCGTTTTGTAAATGAAGTGTTTGATGAATTGGCAGAACAATCAAAATTCATAAACCATTGATTATCAAGCTATTACCCATAAAACAAGTCTGTCATTTTTTTGTTAATACTTATACAAGTACTCAAAGTTTTACATTCAATACATTAAAAAAAAACAAAAAAAGCGGCGTTGATCCATAGCTTTTGGTGTTTTCACTATTTTTTAATCAGGAATTAAATCAACAAATTCTTGATTCTCAACAACTTATGGAAAAAATACTTATTGTAGATGATGAACCTAACATTCTACTCTCACTGGAATTTTTGATGCGCAAAGAAGGTTATCAAGTGTTTATTGCGCGCAATGGGCAAGAGGCTTTGGATATTATTGATAATCAAATGCCTAGTTTGGTGCTTTTGGATATTATGATGCCCGAAGTAGATGGCTACGAGGTGTGTCGCCAAATCAAAACCAATGAACGCCTCGATGCCACCAAAATCATCTTTTTGAGTGCCAAAACCAAAGATGCGGATATTCAGAAGGGTTATGAAGTAGGAGCTAATTTGTACCTTACCAAACCCTTCTCGACGCGCAATCTGATGACCAAAGTAAAAGAATTGTTGAGTAACTAAATTACCAACATCTCTTAATTGGATAATGCAATTATTTGATTCATAAGCTGTTGATAATCAATGCTTTATGAGTTGAATGATTGCATTTTTTTGTTGTTTAGGCTTTACTCCATTCCAACTATCAAGCAAAAATGTGTATTTCAGCCACTTGTAATCAATAATTGTTATTAAAAGATATATATTTTTTATTATTTATTTGTCTATTAAACCGATAAATACTTATTTCCGACATTCCCCAGCACAGAATTAAATTTCGTTATTTTTTATTTTTATTTTTGACAACCCTCTCCATTTACTTAAAACAACGTGAATATTTTGCAATATATTAAAAAAGTACAAAAAATTGAAGTTTTAAAACAAACAATCCAAAATCCCTCCAAGCCGTCATCCTGCGTGGAACTTTGTTAAATTGTTACCTCTTAGGGTTTTTCTGTAATTATTTGAAAATCAATGAATTGTGCTTTTATTCAAAAGCGAAAAAAGTCCACAAAGTTCCTTACAGGATGACGTAGTTGTGTTATTTTTATTAGTTCAGTTTTTCATTAACTAATTGGTTATCAGTATTTTATATATTTCTACAAAAATCATATTAAATATTTATTATATTAAAATAATACAATTTTATTTT
>JALONJ010000061.1 GCA_025455045.1 Microscillaceae bacterium
TACGCAGATTGTTAAGATTGTGATGATAAAAATCTGCCTAATCTTAAAAATCATAAAAATCTGCGTTCTAATCAACGATTGATTAATCCTATTTTAAAAACAGTTCCTTAGCTTAACGGCATTGCCCTAAAAGGGGAGGGGTTTGGGGTGGGGTTGTATTCAGAACTTAACAGCCCTGCTCTGGGGGCAGGGGACTTAGGAACTGTCCGAACTATTAATCGAGGAATGAGTTAAAAATAAGTTGGGTAACTTAATTTTTTATAACAAGCTGATTATCAGTATATTAATTGGTAAAAAAGTTGTAATTTGAAATTATTTGATGTAAATCATTCCACAAAACCCAGCCATTTGTTTTGATTATTGTGTTGGTTTTTTTAGCTTTGAAATGATATTTTTTTTCATCAAATTTTGGGCAAGTCGCCATTATGAAAGCAGAACCGCTAGGGACAATTCAAGAAAGACTGAATGTGTTGAAAAACGTAAGCATCTTTGCGCGGACGGAAGATTATATCTTGCTCAAAATTGCCGAAGCTCTCGACGAAATAAGCATCGAGGCTGATGAGCTGCTCTTTGCCAAAGACGACGAAGGCAATACAATGTATGTGATTTTGAGCGGTTCGGTCAAAATTCACGATGGCGATTATACATTTGCTAAGCTCGGACACGGGCAGGTTTTTGGTGAATATGCCCTCTTGGATACCGAGGAACGCTCGGCTTCGGTTACGGCTCTCGAAAAAACCATTTTGCTGGTCTTAGACCAAGAAACTTTTTATGGCATTATGGTCAATCACGTGCAAATTTTGCAGGGAATACTCCGAGTACTGGTTGGGCGGGCGCGCCAGACCAATAAACTTCAAGAAGAACTTGCCCGCGAAAAAAAGCGGATTGAAGAGCAAAGCGAGGAAATCAAGCAACAAAATGAAGAAATTTTGACCCAAAATGAAGAAATTATCCAGCAACAACAACAAATTGCGGCGCAAAACGACTTGCTCAAAGAAAAAAATATGCTCATTACCAGCAGTATCAACTATGCCCACCATATTCAATCGGCTCTCTTGCCCGAGTTGAACGATTTGCGCAAGTTTATGCCCGAAAGTTTTGTGTTTTTTCAACCCAAAGACATTGTTTCGGGCGATTTTTATTGGTTTTATCCTTTGAGCGATTACCGATTTATGTTGGTTTGTGCCGATTGCACCGGACACGGCGTGCCGGGAGCGTTTATGTCGTTTTTGGGAATGACTTATTTTCGCCAAATTGTTGAGTTTCAAGGCATTACCGAAGTTACCGAAATCCTCAATTTGCTCAATCAAAATATTTATATTGCCCTCAAGCAAGAGTTCAAACCAACCAAAGACGGAATGGATTTGGCAGTGTGTTTGATTGACAAGCAACAGCAAACCATTGAGTTTGCCGGAGCCAAAAACGGTATTTTTTTTATTGAGCCACACAACCCATCTACCATTCAGATTATCAAAGCCGATAATGCGGCAATTGGTGGCTACTCTAGCAATAAAAATTTTCACAAGCATATTATTCACTACCAAGCCAATACTACTTTTTATCTGACCAGCGATGGCTACCGCGACCAATTTGGTTTTGAAAATGATGAAAAGTTTTTGATGAAGCGATTCAAACAGCTTTTGCTCGATATTCACGCCAAGCCAATGGACGAACAATTCAAAATCCTAGCCGATACGCACTTTGCTTGGCGAGGAAATGCCGTACAAACCGATGATATTTTGGTGATTGGTTTTAGGCTTTAAACAACTGCGGTTTTGATTTGTAAGTATTGGACTTGGGTTTTTAACTGTGCCGCCAAACGATTTGAAATGAGAATAGCTGATTGTAAACCGGCTTGAAAAACGGATTCGATATTTTGGTAGCCTCGGTTGTCTCGTGCGACTATCAAAGCATTGTGGATCGTTTGACATACCCAAATCCACGATTTTGCCCGTTTACTTTTGCCCCCGTTTCATCCGAACCCACGTCTTGGCTTTGGGTTATTTTAGCTTTGAGGGCTTGATCAACCACTTTGCACTTTTGCGAGGCTTTTTCTAAGAGATTGCCAATATTTCCTTCCAAAAGGGGGGCGATTGAAAAACTTGGGCAGACAAAGCTTTTAAGCGACCAAAGGAAATATATTGATAAACTGAAAAATAGGCGGTTAGGGCAACGACCCTGTTATCATATTGAAGATTGACATTCATCTCCGCCGGAAAATCGGCTTTTTGTAAATGATAACAACGAGGGTAAAAATAACTATATTGCTGATATTTTTCATAAATCGGCATAATGGACGGGATTTTACCACTTGCCGTTTGGCTGGCAAAACCTGAACTTCGCCTGCCAAAGCCTTCCCGTATCGGCTACAAAAATCGCGCTGCAAATCAAAGACTTTATTGGGGTGGGGTGCATTGCCGAGGTCTTGCCTTCGTGTCCCGACTGCCCCCTGCTTTTGCGTTCAATCGGTTGGCGAAGGTTTTTTGCTTCCCGAACAAGTCGATTGAAGGAGGCTTAGATGAATTATGGGAGTCTTTTTGGAGGCTTTGTTTTTACAAAAGTTTCAACAATTGCAATACTTTTGCCCCCAACAACCGCACTTTTCGCCCAATAATTTGGATGTCTTGGGCTTGAAAAGCGTTTTGGGCTTCTAAGTAGGTTTATTGTTCTTCTAGACTCATCAAGCAAATTTAGGTAATTTTTGGAATTTTTAGCCTTGTTTTATTTCGGAGTTATCGGTTTTATGGGCATTTTGCCTTATAAACTTTTTGGAGGTGTTTTAAAAAGTATTATGACTTAAAACATTGATAGTCAATTAGTTGCGAATATTTCTTGGAGTTTAATTCAATTTACTATTTCTTTAAAATGTTTGGAAATTACTTGACTAGCATATACCAAGCCCAAAAATTATCCATTTTTTTAAGAATAGTTTTAGCAATTTTCTTTATAAGCAATTGAAAATCAATTTGTTAGCTTATCATACTTTTTGAAACACTACCCGGTTTTCAAGTCTTTTTCTAAAAAAAATAAACCAAGCGACAGTTAGCCACGTTTGATTGTCGCTTGGGTTTACAAAATTCTTGACGGTCTCTCGCACTTGGTGATTATCAGGGAGGTTAATCAATTGCTTCAAGCCATTCTAGCCATTTGTCCCAAGTACTTAAATTTTTCAATTATCGGCAAAACTTTTTTGCTCTACTTTGCCGCAGAGTTGGCAGGTAAGGGTGTATTTGCCGTAGGCATCGCCCGAGTGCGGGTGAATACTATAAGCCGCCTCCGAGACCAGTACATTGTTTTGGTGGCAGTCGCTTTTTTCGCACCGCCAAAAAGCAATGTGGTCGTACATTGGGTGGGTAGCTAAGGCTTGAGCATTAGGGTAATTGTAATCATTCATCTTGTTACAATTTTTAATCCGAATAGCCTAAACCAGAACCGGATGTAGGTCAAGGGCTTCTATTTGAATGGTTTGCAAAAGTTCTTCCTCGAGCATATCTGCCCAAGCCAACATATAGCGCACTACATCGGCTCGTTGGTTGTGTTGCAAATAACGATATGCTGCTGGCAAGCGGCGCAGGACTTGCGTATCGTTCAGTTTTTCTAAGTGTTGCAAATCAGAAGTATTGAGTCCGGCTGCCAGCATCGCCTCAATTACCCAATCAAGCGGCAAATTGGAAGTAGGGCAATAAGCGGCAGTTTGCTCCGACCAATCGCCACTTCTGCTCTGTAGGGCGTATTCGTGGATTTGCTCAGGGGTGTATTGGGTAAGTTCTTGGGCTAAATTGCCACAGTTACAACTGCCCATATTGCCCCATTGATAAGCATTGCCGTTTTGGAGTTTTTTGGCGGTTTTGCGCAGGGCATCAATCAAACGTAGGTTGGGTATTGCCATATATTTTAGAGATTAAATTGTTGTTATTAAATTATGATTAATTCATTGGTAATCAATTACTTATACGATAATCATTTTGCAAAAGGGTCGGCAGAAAACGTTTATACCCGTATAAAATTGGGTATTTTAGGAAATCATTTAAAATGATTTGTATTGGCAAACATTGAGGTAAGTTATTGATTATCAAATACTTACACTACAGCATAATTTTACCACAAAGTTCACAAAGGTAAGCACCAAGCAACACCAAGGGTCTTAGTGAACTTTGTGGGTATTTTCTTTGTGTTCTTAGTGGTTAAATGGTTTGTTTTCGAGCCACCTTTTGCAAATAAAAATTCTATAAATACTTGATAAACAGATAGTTATAAAGATTTTAAAAACGACAAATTAAAGAAGTAGATAAAATCAATTTGTAAGCTAACAAAGATATAAATTTTTATGTTTGAAAACTTGTCGATTTATTTGATAATTAAGTAAATGGGTTGGTTTACCAAACCCGGAACAAGTCCATCGAGGATCGGGAAATTTTGCAAACTGGCTAATTTGCCTCGGTCGTATGAATCTCAATTGATAACCAATAACTAAACTTCCACGAGTTTTCTGGTTATCAATTATTTTAATTTGTTGTTAGATTTATTGTTTTTTTCTAAATTTAAGGCATTATTGATTCATTTTCTTAAAGTTTTTGTCAAACTTGGCTTAGGGGGCGCATTTCAAATTTACGTATTTCTTTTGCCTCACCCTGCCCTCTCCGAAGGAGAGGGTCATAGGTAGTAAATTTGAAATGCACTTGGCTTAGGCAACTATTCACTTACAATTATGTAAGTTGATTAGTAAACAAATTTGCCAATTTAAAATGATTCATAATGCATTGATTATCAATAAGTTATATACTATTGGTTCAAAAAATTTGATTACATTATGGGCGAATATCAAGACTTTAAAAAAAATCAAATTGCTCAATCTCCTGCCAAAACCACCACAGGTATAGGGCAAACTAATCCGTTCTTAGTAAGTGGGGCAACTGGGCAAAACCCCTTTCTCAACCCAGCTCGAACCCAAGCCACCAACCCTTTTATGGCTACCCAAAATACCACTATGCAATGCAAAAGCGCGGAAGAAGAGGAACTTCAAGCCAAATTTGCCCCTCAAAACGTTCATCTTGCTACCATTCAGAGACTTGCCTTAGCCGATTTATCAGAAGAAGAAAAACGAGCGATGGAAGAAGAAGGCGGAGCAATCCAAGCCAAATTCAACGCCTCATCGCCCAGTCAAAATACAGTTATTCAAAGAGCTTTTACAGGTCGGCGACCTCTAGCTCGGCGGTTCAAAGCCCCCGGCGATATGAACAATCGTTGGATAAAAGATAAAGGAATTTTTCACGAACACATCTTTTTTGAAGATGGAATCAACCCACCTAATATCGGCTTTATGGGCAAAGAGGGATTGGGACAAGACAATGATATGACCGGGTATGTCCGACATTTACAAAACTTAGATGATGGTACGATGCGTAATGCGGTAGCCAATGTGGGCGACCCGGGCAACTACTTTATATTGGGCAATAATTGTCAAAGGTATGTTTCAAATGTAATTGCCGAATACAATCGTTTGCGCCGAGGAAATGCTCCAGAATAAACCTTAAATTGCTGTCGTTAAATTGCATTTAATTTGCTGATAATCAGCTATTTACAAGCTATTTGCTTTGCAAAAGGGCTATCCTTGATTGTATAGCAAATGAGAATTGGGTGAAAAAAATATAAAATAAATTTTACTTTCCGTATTTGAGATAAATACCTGATTATCAATTATTTACAACTAATGTTGTCAAATTTACCACAAAGATCACAAAGGTAATCACAAAGAAGCACTAAGGTCTTGGTGGACTTTGTGGGTATTTTCTTGGTGTTCTTTGTGTTTAAATAGTTTATGCTTGCCTTAGCTTTTGCAAATAAAATTCCTTTAAATACTTGATTATCAGGTATTTATATCACTTTTAACAACAACAACTTAAAAAGAATCTTTGCTCAATGGAAATGCTCCAGAATAAACCTTAAAAAGAATCTTTGCTCAATTATAGATTGAGCAAAGATTTTTAACCCATTGACAATCAGCGAATTACCACTTTCTTCAATTCATTCCTACCAAAGAAAGTTGGGAAATACATTTGCTCAATTTTGGCAGGATTGAGGGTGTATTTGATTGACTTATTCAAAATCAATAAAATATATAACTTACTGATAATCAAGTATTTACATTAATCACAAAGTTTTTTTATTATTTCAAAAAATAAATAATGATATTGCAGGCTTTTTGAAATCAAACTATCAATCTCAAAACTTTTTACTGGTGATGGATTTAATTACCCAAGGTATCCAAAAAGGAATTATTAGCTTTGACCACGCTGACTATACTCAAGCCAAAAATATTACGTATGTTTTTCAGAATAAAAAACGTAACTACAGCAATCCTGAAGAAAAAGTACAAGCCGAAACTTTTTGTAAACTCATTCTCGAATATGGTTATCCTGAAAAGCATATTCAGCAGTTTGTAACCGTCAAAATGGGCGTTTCGGACAAAGAAGCCGATATGGTTGTCTATGAAGATGCGGGATTTACCAAGCCCTATATTGTAGTAGAGTGTAAAAAAGAAGATATTTCGGAGCTTGAGTTTAAAGAAGCCGTAAAACAAGCCTTTTCTTACGCGCACGCCCTTGCGGGAACTACCAAATTTGTTTGGATAACCAAAGCCAACAAAGAAGAATTTTACAAATTTGACAAAGACAAAGACCGCAAAGAAACTTTAGCCGATATTCCTTATTTTGGCGAAACAAGCACTAAGAAATACAAATACGCCAAAGGTGGTTTTTATAAAGATAAAATCAAAGGCAAAGATGAGCAAATCAAGGCAAATGAACTAAAACCGATTTCGGAAAGTGAATTAACGCGAATTTTCAAACAAGCCCACGATGCACTTTGGGCAGGTGGAGAATTGAATCCTTCACAGGCTTTTGATGAATTGGATAAATTGGTCTTTTGCAAGATTTGGGATGAAAAAAATACCAAAAAAGGCGAAGCCTACAAGTTTCAGGTTTCTGCCGAGTGGTTTAGTAATGACCAGCAAGAACAAGAACAAAAAAACCTCGAGGCTTTAAAAAATCGAATTATCGACTTGTATGATAAAGGCAAAACCAAAGACCCCGAAATATTCAATAAACCCATTGACTTGACTGCCGAAAGAATCAAAACCATTGTCGAGTATTTCCAAGCCGTCAATTTATCCGATACTGACCTAGATAGCAAAGGCAAAGCCTTCGAAACTTTCTTAGGCACTTATTTTCGTGGTGAATTTGGGCAGTTTTTTACCCCGCGCCCCGTGGTAAAGTTTGCCGTAGATGTATTGCCAATTACCAACGAAAGTCGAGTTTTGGACACCAGTTGTGGAAGTGGTGGGTTTTTATTATATGTATTGGATAAAATTCGGAGAAAGGCTGGTGAATTATATCCAGATTATGATAAAGATGTAAAAGAATACGCCGATTGGAAACCCTATTGGCACGACTTTGCTCAAAACAACTTGTTTGGCATCGAAATCAACGACCAAATCAGTCGAGTTGCCAAAATGAATATGATTATCCACGATGACGGGCATACCAACGTCATTACTTTTGATGGTTTGTTTCAAATTGACTATATCCGCGAAAAATCCGGCAATAAAGGCTTCAAAGAAAATAGTTTTGACTTTATTGTAACTAATCCGCCTTTTGGTTCAATTGTCAAACAATCCGAAAAATCATATATGCAAGTAGAGCAAGCTACTGCGCCTTACTATGATTTTGCCTTAAAAGAACTCAATTGGATTGATAAACAACTCAAACCCAAACATATAGCGACTAACCGAGAAAATCAGAACACCGAAATATTATTTATCGAGCAATGTCATAAGTTTCTGCGCGAAGGCGGTTATTTGGCAATCGTAGTACCAGACGGAATTTTGACCAATAGCAGCGCGCAATATGTGCGGGATAGTATAGAAGAAAAATTTAGAATTGTAGCCGTAGTTTCTTTGCCCCAAACTGCCTTTACCCATACGGGCGCGGGCGTAAAAAGTAGTGTATTGTTTCTTAAAAAATGGACTAAGAAACAAACAGACAAAATTAAAAAAGACCAAGAAGAACTAGCAGAACACATTGGAAAAACTCGCGCCCTGCGAGCAAAGATAGAGGCTTGGGAAAACGAGAAAAAAGACCTGCAAAAACAACTTAAATTAGCCAAGAACAGCCAAAATGAAATCGAGATTCAAAAATTAGAAGCTGATATTGAGGACAAAAACCAGCAAATCCAAAACTTCCGTGAAGAACTAGAGGAGGTTTACCAAAACGAAAGAAGCAAACTCATTGATTATCAGATATTTATGGCTATAGCCGAAAACATCGGCTATGATGCTACCGGCAAGGCAACTAATCAAAATGACTTGGTGGAGATTACTGAACAACTCCGCCAATTTATTGAAGCAATTGAAGTTGGGCAAGACTCTTTTTTCGTCTAAGCCCCACCATTGACCCAAATAAAATATTTTTGGTAATGCGTGGGGCTTTGGAGGGAAGATTAGAGCCGTTTTATTATATTCCTGAAATTGTGGATTTAGAAAATAAGGTTCGGAAAATTGCTAATGGAAAATTACGAGATTATATTCTCAAAATTGCAAGTGGAGCAACTCCCTCAGTCAAAGAAGAAGAAAAGTTTTATAGTGATGCTGAAAATGGTATTCCATTTATCAGAGTTCAAAATTTAAGTCCAACCAACGAATTGCAATTGGATGATTTGAAATATATAAACATTGAAACTCACGAAAATTATTTAAAAAGAAGTCAAGTAACTGAAAATGATTTACTTATAAAAATAACCGGTGTTGGTAGAATGGCTGTCGCAAGTGTAGCACCTAAAGATTTTATAGGAAACACCAATCAACATCTAGTGGTTATAAAAACTAAAGACCGTTTAATCAGCGAAGCTATAGCTACATTTTTAAATACTGACATTGGTGAAAAACTAGCTTCCAGACGTTCAACAGGTGGAACGAGACCAGCTCTAGATTATGGTGCATTAAAATCAATTCCTATTGTTTATAATCCTCAAATTATTGATATAGTAAAAAAAGCAGTTCTTGAGAAAAAAGCCAAAGAAGCCCAAGCCCAAGCACTCTTGGCGGGGATAGATGCGTATTTGCTCGACAAACTCGGGATAAGCCCCCTAGCCCCCGAAGGGGAAACAAAAGACAAAACATTTTTTGTTAAGTTTTCGCAAGTGCAAGGGAAAAGATTTGACCCGTTTTATCATAAGAAGGAGTTTGAGGAGCTGAAGAAAAACTTAGAAAATAGTGTTTACAAAATAGATAAAATTAAAAACTTGTGCTATAATGTTAGTGGAGTTATTTATTCAAATGTTGATGAGGCAAATAAGGGAATAAAAATTCTAAGAGCAAATAATATCAATTTACATCGGAACGAGTTAGATTTATCTGATATTCGGTATATTCGTAATGATTTTGAGATTAAAGATGAGCAACGTCTTCGTAAAAATGATATTTTTATGTGTGCTGCAAGTGGTAGTAAAGAACATTCAGGAAAAGTTGCTTTTATTGATGAAGATTTAGATTGCTATTTTGGTGGTTTTATGATGGTTTTAAGATGTTTTAATCTTGATGTTTCTTCAAGATATGTATTTGAAATACTTGCTAGTTCAATTTTTAGAAAATATTTAATGAAAATTTTAGGCGGAACAAATATAAATAACTTGAATTTTTCTATGTTTAAAAATTTCCAAATTCCTCTGCCCCCTTTGGAAATTCAAATCAAAATCGCCGAGCATATCAGCCAAATCCGAGCGCAAGCCCAGGCACTAGAGGCAGAGGCAAAGCTAGTACTGGAGCAAGCAAAGCAGGTAGTAGAAAAGATGATATTGGGGAAATAATATATAACTAATTGATAATCAGATAGTTATGTGATTATATATCCACCGTTTCCAGTTCATACTGCAATTGATTACCCTGCGTAAAAGCAAACAAATAATGCCCGAGCGGTAGCTCCCGCCGATATGTAGAGTCGTGCGGAAAAGAATCAACCAAGGCTCGAAATAGTTTTTCTTGCGGGGGCAAGGCTGAGTTCTTGTAAAACATTCGCGCTTCGGTATGGCTAATTTTATAAATGAAAGTAAAATAGCTCGTTTGGCGACTGCGCGTCAAATCTTGCGCACTCGCTAAGTTTACCAAAGTCAGGAGGTAAATGAGGAGGAGTAAAAAGTGCTTCATAGGCAAAAAAAACTAAAATGGCTACCAAGATTTAATATTTACAAATGAATTGTTAAGATATTGATAATCAGATACTTACAAAATAATCTTCTTTTTTGAAGGAAAGAAATGTGAGAATCTTTGCCCGTTTTCACGAAATTCCAGCTTTATTCTAAACCTAAACGCATTTACGCGGGCAGGCTAACAGCCTGCGTTACAATTTTTGCTGAAAAGTGGTGAAAAACCAAATGTGAGAATCTTTGCCCGTTTTCACGAAATTCCAGCTTTATTCTAAACCTAAACGCATTTACGCGGGCAGGCTAACAGCCTGCGTTACAAGTTTCAAATGGGTAAAGAACCAAAGCAGATCAAACTGCTTGCCTTATTATTTTAAAAAAAATACATAATACTCTGATGATCAATTAGTTGCAAATATTTAATCAACTTTGGGGGCATTGTTTGGGGTTACGGCTTGGAGGGCATACAACATTTGTAAAATGCTCGCAAATGCCTCTCGATTATCCGTCCAAGGGCTGATTTTTTCAAATGCTTGGCGAATCTGAACTCCCCAGTCAATTGCCCATTCAAACAAATCGGCTAGGTTGCCATAGCGAATATCTTGATTCATTTCGTTTTCCAGTTTGTCGGCTATATCCATAGGTCGCATTTCGCCGTTTTCATCTACTTGGTAGCCGGTGATTGGTTTGTTTTGTTGTTCAAAAAATTTAAAAATCGAGAAACTACTCTTATGCCTCACCATCTCGGTCATCATCCCAAAATCTTCGGCTGCCGAACTGCCAATGCCTTCGCCACGTATTTCTCCCGGGTTGAGTGTAGCCTGATAATTGCCCCCAATGTGGTATGTAAGCTCGTGATAAAGCGTATAATATTGCAAAGACTCAGCATCTTGTTTAAAAATAATTTCACCTTCTTCATCATAGTCTTCGTCATCGCCACCGTATTTTTCAATGCTTTCCATCCGTTGAATACTGGCATAGTGAATCCAATCACCGGCGAAGTTTTGCAAGTAATTTTCAATCAAAGCAATAGAATCAAGCATTGATTGATGAAAACCCTTCAGGCTATTTTGAAGCACAATGAGTTCATAGACTCGAAAAACTTTGTTGTACAATAAGGCATCGCTCTTTTGCAAAGCCTCTCGAAAGCCCGACATAGCATCATACGCCGGATTAAAAATAATCTCGACTTGGGTCAAGGCTTGCATATATTGATTAAAAAGCTGGGCAAGTTTGTCTTCAGCCGCAATGGGAGTGAGGAATTGAATCATATTTTGATAAATAATTTTCAAATTAAATAAAAAAAGCCCACATTTCCGGCAATTTGGCTCATCTAATACTAGCTTGGATAGATTATACACAGCAAAACCTCGCAAATGCCCAAACATCGGCGAGGTTTTTTAGATTTATTCCAAAGCCATAGGCACATCCATTATCAATACTTGCGCATCGCTTTCTGCTGCAATGGCTACTTGCGCAGTATCCCAAATGCCAAAACCATCGCGTTTGCCTAGTTTTTGTCCGGCAACCGTTACTTCCCCCTCAATGACAAATACATATACACCATTGCCTTTGAGTCGGGGAGTATAGGTAGTTGCAAAGCCCCGGTCCAAGTTACCCAACGAAAACCAAGCATCTTGATTGATATCCACGCCATCTTCGCCCGCCGGCGAAACGACCAATTGGAGTTTATTATGACGATTTTCGGGAGCATAATGCTTTTGGTCATAGTTCGGCTTAATGTTTTGTTTTTTGGGAAACACCCATATTTGCAAAAAATTGACGGCTTTGTCGGTATGATGATTATACTCCGAGTGTTGAACTCCTGTACCCGCCGACATAATTTGCACATCGTTTTGTCGAATGACCGTGCGATTGCCCATACTGTCTTGGTGTTCTAAATCGCCATACAAAGGTATGGATATAATCTCCATATTATCGTGCGGATGTGTGCCAAAGCCTTTACCGCCACTGACTATGTCATCGTTCAAGACACGCAATACCCCAAAGTGCATTCGCTCAGGATTGTGATAGCGAGCAAAGCTAAAAGTATGATTGGTGTCCAACCAGCCATAGTTGGCGTGTCCGCGCGTATTGGCGCGGTGCAAAACTGTATTGTTCATCGTATTTTCTTTTTCGGGTAAATGTTCAAATCCTACTTGTTTCACATACTTGGGCAAAGTGATGTTTTGAGCCGCTACCGTCAAACCTCCCAAAATTGGTAGTCCTAGCAAGGTCTTTTTTAAAAATGATTTGCGATTCATAGATTTAGTTTTTAGTACAATAATTAATTGTTTAGCTATTTAATGTTTAAACATTTAATTTTTCAATTAAGTTCATTGTTTTTCAATTTTGGACTTTGATTTTCTAGTAAAGATATGAATGATGGATAATCTTTGACTTTTGACAAATAAGTATGTAACCCAGCCTAAAGGCTGGGTTACAATTTTATGAATCCTTGATAATCAATGCTTTATAAGAAAAATTTGATTCTTGGTTTATTTTCAGGAAGCTCTAGCTTTATGCTAAACCTCAATTCATTTACGCGAGCCGGTTGGATAGCCGGCATTATAATTTTTCTTGAAAAGTAATTTATTTTCATAACTTATTGATTATCAGATAGTTACGGAATCAATCATTAAACTCTGCCCAACTGCGGTCATAGTATTGCACGAGTTGTTGGGTATTGAGCGTATTGATTTTGGTCGGTATTTCTTGCATATCGCGGTCAAACACAAATAGGGTAGGGGTAACTTCGGGAGTGAGGTAACGAAATTTGATTTGATTTTTTTTAAAAAGTTGTTTATTGATGTATTGAGCTATGTTTTGCGGTGGCGATTGGGTAGGATAGTTCAAAGCCATTTGAAATCCCCATTGCCCAAAAGCGGGTACGTGAACCGTATAAGGGATAACCGTAGGAAAGACCTCCGCCATTGTCTGCTTGATACACCAAAAAACCGGTCGCGCAAAAAACGGTGAGCTGGCTTGGGTTACTATTACGCCGTCTTTGTTCATTCGTTTTTTACACAATTCATAAAATTCTTTGGTATATAGCTTACCCACAGCCACATCGCTGGGGTCGGGTAGGTCAATGATTATCAAAGAGTAAAGGTTTTCGGTTTTTTCGATGAATTTGTAAGCGTCATCAATGATAATTTTGACTTTGGGATTTTGCAAAGACTTGTCATTCAGGCGTTTGAACATATCGTGGGTTTGTGCCAAAGCAATCATTTGCTTGTCCAAATCTACCAGATGGATTTGCTTGACGTGCGGATTTTTCAAAATCTCGCGCACTGCCAAGCCATCGCCCGCCCCCAACAGCAAAACTGTTTCGGGATTTTGGGTCATTGCCAAAGGGATATGCACCAAAGGCTCGTGGTAGCGGTGTTCGTCCACCGATGAAAATTGCAAATTGCCATTCAAAAACAAGCGCACATCATTGCTCCAGCGCGTAACGACGATTTTTTGATAAGGCGATTGTTGCGAGACAATGATGTCGTCTTGATACAAAAATTGCTCTAAATACTCACTAATGCCAAAAGCATAAAAAAAGCCAATCGTATATACTAGAGTTGCCAAAGATGCAATGACCAGTTTTTGGGTAGCTTTTTGAAGGTTTTTGCGAAATACCCAGATATTGAACAAACCCACACTCAAGTTTAACAAACCAATAAAAAAAGATGTGCGAGTCAAGCCCAAATACGGCAACAAAAACAATGGAAATAACACCGAAGCCAACAAAGCCCCCAAATAATCAAAAGAGAGAACCTGCGCTAGGGTGTCTTTGAGATTGAAGTAATTGCGAATGATACGCGTGAGTAAGGGAATCTCGAGACCTACCAACGAGCCGATGACCGCAATCAACAAAAATGTAATGAGATAATAATTGAGGGTAAAGGCATACGTGGCATACAATATCACCCCTGATGCCCCACCGATGATACCCAGCCAAATTTCAATCATTACAAATTGAGCCAAGAGTTGCTCATCTTCAATGAATTTGGAGAGAAAAGCCCCTACGCCCATAAAGCTCAAAAATATGCCAATGGTAAGCGAAAAGTGCAATATACTGCTCCCCAACAAATAGCTGGAAATGCTACTAATCAGCAATTCGTACAAAATGCCGCAAGTAGCAATGATAAAAACTGAAGTCAATAAAATAGGAACTGATGCCGGATTTTGCATCAATTCGGGTTGGGTTGTTGTGCCGGATTTATCCACCTATTACTTGTCCTATGATGATACAAATGCCTAAAATTAAAGAACCGACCAAAATAGCCATCGCTACATTGCCTTCTTTGGCAATTTTTTCGGTCATTTTGCCCGGAGTAATCCAATCTACAATTTTGAAGCCCAAAATTGCCATTGCAATCCCGATGAGCGAATAGACTACTGTTTGCACAATGCCGTCAGCCAGTCCTGTAACTACCAATAATACCGTAAAAATACTTAGCATAAAATTAGTAAAAGTTTGAAAATGAATGAATTAAATTAAATGGTGAAATGGTTTTATGGTAATGAATAGTGAATAATATAGCGTGAATAATTTTTTAATTACTTGAAAACCAATAGGTTATCAAAAAATGTTGTACGCATTATTTTTTTCTTGTACCATAGTGAAATAGTTTTATTGAAATGGTAATTCTTTTATCCAAAACTAGAAACCCGAAACCCAAAACTAGAAAGCAGAAACCCGAAACTAGAAACTCATAACTATTTCCCACGCCCGCCCGAACTACCCCCGCGAAAACTCCGCGAGCTAGAACTTGAGCGACTTGAATTGAATCGACTGCCACTGCTATAACTGCCTCCCCGATAAATATGCGCCGAGCTAGTGCCACCGGCGCGATGTAGGCTATCGCGTTCTTGTTGCGATTTACGATAAATTGTTGGATTTCGCAAAGGCATCGCCATCCAGCCTTGCGTAGCCGACAAATACGAAACCAAAATAATCACCCCAAAGATTGCGATAATGATGCCTCTTGTGTATGTACCCATATTTTTATTGAATTTAATTGCAAATGTGTATTTAGTAGTTTCTCAGGAATTAGAAATTGCATAAACACCTGATTATTAATTAGTTACATCTTTATAAATATGCACCTTACCTTGTAATCACCCTCAAGTTTGGTCATTGAATTATTAGTCATTGGGTCATTGGTCATTCACTTCACCATAAAACCATTCATTTTAGATTATTTGTCATCAAAAAAGCCAAAAATCATAAAAAACCAAATCCAACCAAAAATAAAAAACAACCAGCCCAGCATATCACTTATTTCGGCATTGCCTCCTTCTTTAACGCGAAAAGTGAAAGGAATGGGATTTTTTTTCTCAACTTTTAAATATTGCGCATAGCCCGAGGGGTCATAGTATAGGCTATCGTACATCATTTCGGACTGGAGGGTGGTGTTGCGTGAGGCAAAAATTTCGGCAGAATACTTGCCCGGATTTTCAATCAAAAATCTTTGGGTGGCTTTGGCGGCAGTTTCGCGCCACGATTCGCCGTCCGAATAACCGGCGGCGGCGTACAAATCGCCGGCAAATTCGTTTACTTTTACATCACTACTGTCAAAAACCTCGACATCTACTGCCAACTCCGATGAAAACGTAGTAGAACCCACCGGAAAAGGTACACTACACAACATTTCAAACTCATATACGCCTTTGCGTTTGATTTCAAAATCGGGAGTAGGATAGCCCGAAGTATCGCGCAACTCATTCATTGTGAGTTCTTTAGTAAAAATAACCTTGCCTTCGGGAGTGGCTATCCATAAGACTCCTACGACCAGCAAAAAAATACTCAAAGCATAAAAAATAAAAGCGTATGTCGACATTTTGTTTGAAGATTTGCCCTTAAAATTACTTTTTTTAGACCAATTTTGCTTATTTTTCTGTTTTTTGTTGGTGTTTTTTGGGTCGGTTTGGGTATTATTGGCTTGATGTTGGGGCTTAAAAGGTTCTCTTTTCATCGAAAAATTGATGTTTAGAATCACAACAAATTTTTTTAAAAAATCATAAGTGCCTGATAATGAATAAATTACAAAATGATTTTACTTTGTGATAGAGGCAAAATCGGCTTTACTCAGCGAATTATCGGGAAATTTAAGCAAATCCTTTGGATATTCGGCTAATTTTTGTTGAAATTTTTTATCAATTGCCTGACTCAAGGGCAAATCAAGCCCCAGCCCAACTCACTATTTAGCTTGAAAATCACCGATTTTTACTTCAAAACGCGAGCTATATTCATAAGTATCTGATTATCAATAACTTATAAAAAAATTCAATATTTACTCTAAATCCCAGAAATTTGTAAAAAATTTGTGGGTCTTAAAATGGCAATACATAAAAATCTCGATTTTTGGGAGTTTAAGTCATCATTTCTACAGACCAACAACGGAAAAATTCTTCAAAAAAATAATTTATTTTTCAAGCATATTTCCCTTTTCTGCCTTGATTTTTGACCAAAACATTGCTCAAGCCCAGCTAGATTTGCCAAATAAACTACAGCTAAAACAAAAAATAACCAAATTTTTTATTTTCCGGCAACGTTTGCTCAGATTTGAAAGCTGATTTTTTTTGCTTACTTTTGGGGGCAAATACAGTTTTTTATTAAAAAAATACAAATTAATATTGAAATAATCAAGTATTTATTAATTAAATGCAGATACATCTTTCAAATAATGAGGAGGGTCAGATTTACAAAAAAGGTTCTTTACCCATTTTGAGGAAGTTCTGGCTTTATTCTAAGCCTCAACTCATTTACGCGGGCAGGCTAGACAGCCTGCATTACAATTTTCCTGAAGTTTTTATAAGTAATTGACTGGGGCTGCCTCTGGCTGATAATCCGCCGGAGGCGGACAAGTTCCGCCGGAGGTGGACACGGACAATAGGTTATAGTATTTTAAATGTTTTATATAACTACCTGATTATCAATTACTTAAAAAAAGAACTAGAAACTAGAAACTAGGAACTAGAAACTAGAAACTAGAAACTAGGAACTAGGAACTAGGAACTAGAAACTAGAAACTAGGAACTAGAAACTAGAAACTAGGAACTAGAAACTAGGAACTAGAAACTAGAAACTGCCCGAACTATCATTACTACATCTTGAATTGAATATTGAACTAAAATTTTATACGCCTATGTTAGCCCAAAATATTTCCGAAGAAATGACTTTAACCTTGAGCAAAGAGTCCGTTCTCAAAGATTATCGTTTGGTATGCGAAAGCCGACAAGTGAGTTTGTTGGGGCGCAAGGAGGTCTTTATGGGTAGGGCTAAGTTTGGCATATTTGGCGATGGCAAAGAACTGGCACAAATTGCGATGGCGCACGCCTTTCAGTGGGGTGACTGGCGTTCAGGTTATTACCGCGACCAAACTTTTATGTTTGCCATTGGCGAGTTGAGCTATCAGCAATATTTTGCGCAGTTGTATGCGCACCCCGATTTGGCGGCTGACCCCGCCTCCGCCGGGCGAATGATGAACTCGCACTTTGTTACACGGTCTCACCACGAAGACGGCTCGTGGAAAGATTTAACCCAAATGTATAATTCAGCCGCCGACCTTTCGCCCACTGCCGGACAAATTCCGCGCGTGGTAGGTTTGGGCTATGCTTCCAAATTGTATCGGCAAAACCCTGATTTACAGGCATTTACCCAATTTTCTAACAATGGCAACGAAATAGCTTTTGGCACGATTGGCAACGCCTCTACGTCTGAAGGCTTGTTTTTGGAGGCGATGAATGCCATAGGGGTTTTACAAATTCCGGTCATTATGTCGGTTTGGGATGACGAATACGGCATCTCAGTTCCCCAAAAATATCATACTGTCAAAGAGAGTATTTCCAAAGCTCTAGCCGGTTATCAACGCACCGAAGCCGATCCGCAAGGGTTTGAAATATTTGTGGTTCGGGCTTGGGATTACACCGCCTTGCTAGACACCTATCTCAAAGCCGCCGAAGTATGCCGCCGTGAACACGTGCCGGTTTTGATTCACGTTACCGAAGTTACCCAGCAACAAGGTCATTCTACTTCCGGCTCGCACGAGCGTTACAAATCCAAAGAAAGATTGGAGTGGGAAAAAGAATACGATTGCAACAAAAAATTTGGCGAATGGATATTGGCAAATGGCTACGCTACCGAAGACGAATTGCAAGAAATAGAAGAAAAAGCCCGCAAAACTGCTACTCAAGCCAAAGTGGAAGCGTGGAAAGCCTACACCGATTTAATCAAAGCGGATTATGAAGAGGCTTTGCGACTGTTGAAAGAAGCCGAACAAAGCGGCGTGGAGCAAGCCCTGATACACAATTTGCTCGAGGAATTGCAAAAAACCATTGACCCAATGAAGCACGACTCCGTAAGAGTTATCAAAAAAGCTCTGAGAGTTTTGCGCCACGAGAGCTTGCCGGTCAAAACCCAAATGCAAAATTGGCTGGCACGGGTGATGGACAAAAGCAAAGACGAATTTAACTCGCATTTATACAACGAAACGCCCGACTCGGCACTCAACGTACCCGAAGTCAAGGCGATTTATGATGCGCATAGCAAAGTAGTCGATGGGCGCGAAGTAGTGCAGGCGTGCTTTGATGCAATGTTTGCCCGCAATCCGCTAGTATTTGCCATTGGCGAAGACGTAGGTAAAATAGGGGATGTCAATCAAGGCTTTGCCGGTTTGCAAGATAAATACGGCGAGCTACGCGTGACCGATACCAGTATCCGCGAAACCACCATTATCGGACAGGGAGTAGGCGCGGCTTTGCGCGGTTTGCGACCCATTGTCGAGATCCAATATTTAGATTATATTTTTTATGCTTTGCAAACAATGACCGATGACTTGGCTTGCTTGCATTATCGTACCAAAGGCGGACAAAAAGCCCCGCTCATCATTCGTACGCGCGGGCATCGTCTCGAGGGAATTTGGCACTCGGGTTCGCCTATGGGTACTTTGTTGCATTGCTTGCGGGGTATTCATATTCTTGTGCCGCGCAATATGACCCAAGCCGCCGGATTTTATAATACGCTATTGCAAGCCCAAGAACCGGCATTGGTGATTGAGTGTTTGAATGGCTACCGCCTCAAAGAACCACTACCGGCTAATGTAGGCGAGTTTACCGTGCCTTTGGGTGTGCCGGAGGTACTGCGCGAGGGCAAAGATGTAACCATTTTGACTTATGGCTCTATGTGCCGAATCGTAATGGATGCCGCCAACCAACTTGCCGAAGTGGGTATTCAGTGCGAAGTGATTGATGCTCAGACACTTATCCCCTTCGACTTGGGGCATCAAATTGTAAAATCGATACAAAAAACCAATCGCATTATTTTTGCCGATGAAGATGTGTCGGGGGGAGCTACAGCGTATATGATGCAAAAAGTATTGGAAGAACAAAATGCTTATCGCTGGCTTGACTCCAAACCCTTGACTATCAGTGCGCAAGACCATCGTCCGGCTTATGGCTCAGATGGAGATTATTTTTCCAAACCCAATATTGAAACAGTTTTTGATACCGTATATCAAATGATGCAAGAGGCAGACCCCGATAGTTTTCCCAAGATTTATTAAAATTAACTCAATAATAAATCTCAATAAAACCATAAGTATTTGATTATCAATTACTTATGGTTTTTGTTGGTTCTTCACCACTTTTCAGGAAAATTGTAATGCAGGCTGTCTAGCCTGCCCGCGTAAATGAGTTTAGGCTTAGAATAAAGCCAGAACTTCCTCAAA
>JALONJ010000466.1 GCA_025455045.1 Microscillaceae bacterium
ATCCAGAGGTAACATCAAAAAAGTAAAAATTAGTGATCATAAAAAAATAATATTTGGATTGAAATTCATTCATAGAAATTATGGGGCTGGGAGTAAAATATATTCAGATATGGGTGATTACAATTTTATTTTAAATGATAAATATGAAATGGATAATCTTATATCTTTTTTGAAAAGAAATTATCCTAATGTTCTTTAGATGCCCCCCCCCACTCGCGCAAGGTTGTGAATAGATAAAAAAAACTGGCGCGAGCATTTTGCTCGTGCCGATGATTCCGAAAGCGTCCGCTTTCCTCCGCCTCAAGTGGAGTATAGACGTGGGTAGCTGGATGCAAGAAAATAGCTAAATACTTGATAACCAAATAATTACATATGAGCCGAAAGTATAAATTCAGAGACAATGATAAGCGGTATTTTGTGAGTTTTGCTACAGGCGATTATGTAGCTAAGTATCTGATAGTCAGCCTATTAATTGATAGTAACTCAGCCCAAACCTTGCTCCGCTTCGCGGAGGGAGGGCAGAGGCTTTCGGAATAGTCAGCACGAGCCGAAGGCTTGCGCCAGTCTAAGGATTCTTAGTATTGCTCAGAACAAAAAACATAAAGCATTGATTATCAACTAATTATATTACTTTTTAAATAAAACCTAAAAACCTAAAAAATAAAATTATGAAAGTTTTGATTACCGGTGGTGCCGGTTATGTGGGTTATTCTTTGATTCAACAATTGATAAAATTGGGCGACAAAATCTCCGAAATTACGATTTATGACAACCTCTCGAGAGGGAATTATAATTTGTTTTTTTCCGCCCTGCTCAAACATCCTCACCTCAAACTCGTGCAAGGCGAGCTATTGGATAGTCGGAAACTCCGCGAAAATGTCAAAAAAGCCGATGTGGTTTATCATTTAGCCGCCAAAGTTACTACGCCGTTTGCCGATTTGGATTCGCATTTTTTTGAGCAAGTCAATCACTGGGGAACAGCCGAATTGGTCAATATTTTGGAAGAAAATCCGGTAGCTTGCTTTATCAACCTCAGCAGTACTTCGGTGTATGGGGCAAACGCAAACCCGATGGACGAAAGTGCCATTCCGCACCCCAATTCGTTTTATGCTATCTCGAAAGTGCGCGCCGAAAGCCACATCAAGCGCATTATGAGCAAATTGCCCAAAGTGTATATCATTCGCGCCGGCAATGTATATGGCTACAACCCGCCGATGCGGATGGATGCCGTTATTAATCGATTTATGTTTGAGGCAAATTTTAAGAATCGGATTTCAATTCACGGCGATGGCAACCAAAAGCGGGCTTTCATCCACGTCAATAAATTGGCGGAGATTTTGGGGCAATTACCTTTTCAAAATCTGTTGAATGGTACTTACAACCTTGCCGAACATAACTTTTCGGTGAATGAAATTTCGGATTATTTGAAAGACATTTATCCCAATTTAGAAACTTTGTACATCAATCAACATTTACAAATGCCGCAAATGCAGGTAGCTACGCCTTGTCGAGTCCTGGAACATTTACAATTTACCCCGCAAGAATTTTTTGCGGAATTGATGGATTTTAAAAATCATTTTTCGTTTTAGCCCATTGCTAAAAATGTAAATAATCTTTGTCGGTTGTTTGTATTTCAAAATTTACAAATAACCGGCAAATTGTGTATATGCCCGCCTGAATACAATTTTGTAAAAAACTCGAATCAGTATTTTTTTTGAAAATCGATGGTAAGTAAGAGATGCAAAATAAAGTGATACTTTTAAAAAAAAGTAATTGAAAATCCTCCGAAGGCGGACACAGTCAAACAATTAAATAATTTCTAATTCTACTTTGGCACTTTCAATTTTTGAACCACATAGTAACATAGAAAACATAGAAAAATACAATTTTAATCAAAACACACTTTGGAAAAACTTAGAAAGTAGCTCAAATTCCCTGACTCATTTTTAAAGTGTCAAAGTAGAACTAATTTCTAATTATTAATTCCCAATTCCTAATAGCGATCCTCCAAGCAGGGAATTATTTGGTAAAGTTTAAAAATAGTAAAAAAACCTATCAAAAATATGGTTTCAAATGATAGAAGTCAGTTAATTGTCGGAATTTTGCCAAATAATCATCTCATTTTATAAATTTTCAATTACCTTTGAAAAATGAGACCCATTCCAAACCTGTGGAAATGCCAAAAGATATTGAATATCAAATAACCGACAATGCTGAGGAAGTTTTGCCCCAAAACTCCCGCAATTCCGACTTTCGTGCCAAAATGCCGGAGTGGGTCAATTGCACATTTGCCCAAATAAACGATAAGATTTTTTGGCTTGATGAAAAAGGGCAAATTTTGTATGTCAATCGGGCGATGAGCGATTTTTTGGGCTTGAGTATCGAGGCATTACAAGGTCGATATTTGGCTGATTTTGACCAAAGCCCGCAAGTATCTGCCAGCCACTGGCAAGAGTTTTGGACACAACTACTTGATAATCAAAGATTTAATTACAAAACTTATTTTTTCACAGCCGCCCAAGTCTTGATAGCGGTCGAAGCCAGTTTTCAAATCATTGCTTGGGAAAATACTAGCCTGAGTCTTGTGCAAATCAAACCCTTAGCCAAGCCTGCCGCAACCAATTTTGACCAGCAGTTGTGGCAAGTGGAAGATGCCTTGGTGCAGCAAATCCAAACTTATCGCCAAGTCTTGCAAGACTGGAAAAAAGCTCACCAACAATTGCAAGCCCAATGCGATACTTTGTATATGACGCATAGCCGTTCCGAATTGGCTAATCAGGCTTTGCGCGAGGGTTTTTGGGAGATTGACCTACCCGATGATTTGGAGGTGAACGAAAATACACCTATTTGGTATTCCGACCAGTTTTGTCGTTTGTTGGGTTATGAGCCGGAGGAGTTTCCGCCCATTCTAAAAACTTGGAAGGATAAAATTCACCCTGACCAGCGCAGCAAAGTTTTCAAACTTTATACTTCCTTTATTCAAGGTAGCTCGCCCGATGATATTTATAATGTTGAGTATAAACTCCAAACCAAATTGGGCAAATATCGCTGGTTCAACGCCCGCGCCAAATTGCAAAGAGACAAAATGGGCAAGCCCATTCGAGAAGCCGGGGCTTTGTTGGATATCAATTTTCAAAAAAATACCGAAAGAATTTTAGTCAAAAAAAATATTGAAATAAAAAACAAGCACCTCAAGCTCCTTGAGTTGAGCCAAGAACTTGCCGAACAAAAACAAAAATCCGATGATTTGAACAACCTCAAAGACCGCTTGCTGTCTATTATTTCGCACGACTTTCGTTCGCCGCTCAATTCTTTGCAAGGTATGCTCAATCTTTTGCAAGGGCAAATGATTAGCGAAGAAGAACTCCGCGAATTATCAGCCAAGATACTCGAGCGAGTCAAATTGATTTCGGTTTTTTTGGACAATCTCCTCAATTGGGCTAAATCACAAATGGAAGGCTCAACAGTAAACCGCACCCGTTGGAATTTGACGGAGATTATTTTGAATAAAATCCAACTCTATCAAGCCCAAGCCGAACAAAAAAACATTCAACTCTATTATCAATTTGCTCAAGATTGTTGGGTATATGCCGATGTCAATATGATAGAATTGGTATTGCGCAATTTGCTCTCCAATGCCCTCAAATTTTCGCCTGAGCAAGCCCGCATCGATTTGAAGACCCAAATCATTGTAGGCAACTTTGTAATGGTGAGTGTGCAAGATACCGGTTTGGGTATTGCGCCGGACAAAATCAACCGGCTTTTTGGGGCAGAAAATATCTCTACGCTTGGCACCCACAACGAACCCGGCACCGGGCTTGGCTTGTTGCTTTGCAAAGATTTTGTTGAAAAAAATGGCGGTTCAATTTGGGTAGAAAGTAGCAAAGGACAAGGCTCTTGCTTTCATTTTACGATTCCGAGTGCAGAATAAATCCCCGCAATAATACTGCCTTGCGATTTTGCAATCGCTAAGTCGTGTATTGCCTCCGGCAGATGAGCAAAATTTTAGTTTGGCGGTTTTTTTTGATAACTTTGCGCCTTAATCAAACTAATCAGGAAATGCCATTCAAAGACCAAAAAAAATATTTACCGCCCGTATTTTCTAAACTTTGGCTCGGAATGTCTTTGGACGAGTTTACCCAAGTGAAAGACATTGCGCAAATGGAGATTGACGAAAATGAGTATGTATCTTACTATACCGAAACCATCAACCAAGCCGAAATTCAAGAATACATCTATCAGTTTGACAAAAACAAGGTACTTTATGAGCTAATTATCGAGTATAGCCTCGACTTTGATGTAAATGGCTATATGATTCAATTGTATGGCAAGCCCAACAATGGCGAAGAATGGATTTTTGAATTGACCAATGGCTTCAAGCTCAAGATTTGGAAATTTATCAATAATTTTTGCATTGCCAATGCCGCTTATTTTGAATAGGTTTTAAAAGACAATAGTTCGGACAGCTTTGGGTTTCCAGTTCCGAATTCTTCGTTAATTACTTGATAAGCCTCCAAAGGCGGACACGGTCAGTCAGTTACAAAAAACACTTGAAACAACAGCAATTCCCACTGTAGAAATTTTAAACGAATGTTTTATTTTTTAGAATATTTATAAACAAGTTTTATGTACCTAATATGCTAGGTTTCCAACCTAGCATTCACTACTTGCGCGTTTCCAAACGCGCCACCTTAATATCCTAACGTGAATATTTTAAAACATATTAAAAAAGTACAAAAAATTAAATTTTTAAAAAAACAATCCAAAATCCCCCAAGCTGTCATCCTGCGTGGAACTTT
>JALONJ010000062.1 GCA_025455045.1 Microscillaceae bacterium
ATCAGCGTTCAAAATTAGGTTAAATATATATAAGTTCCTGATAATTAATTAGTTAATTATTTTGGGTATGTATCACTTAATTTCATACAGAAGGAAAAATATTAATTCTCAAATATACTAAATAAAATTTGCTTGCAATAAAAATATTCAGCTTAAAACTACCGCTTTCTATTCCAATACGCATAAAAAGGCAAGCCAGTAAACATCAAGCCCAAGCCAATGCCGGCTTCGCGGGGGTGAGTAATGAGCGTAATGACTATCAAACTCACACAAAATACGATAAACAAAGCCGGAACTACAGGGTAGCCCCATACCTTGTAAGGTCGTTCTGCCTTGGGTTCGCGCACGCGTAACACAAATACGCCCAAAGCCGTAGCCCCATAAAAGAAAAATGCCGCAAAAATCAGCATATCGGTCAATTGGTCAAAACTCCCCGATAAAACCAAAATACAAGCCCAAATGCCCTGAATCCACAAGGCGTGGTTGGGAGTGTGATAACGCGGGTGAATTTGCGCGGCTTGAGGAAAAAATAATCCGTCTTTTGCCATCGCATAATAAATACGCGGCGGCATTAGGATTGTGCTATTGGTACAGCCCAAAGTGGTTATCAAAATCAGCAACGACAAAACGACTGCGCCTATTTCGCCCGCATAAGACCGAATGACGGCTACGGCGGCTATGTCGTTTTTGGCTTGATGCACTTTGACAAATTCATCAATGGGCAGTACATAAAAATAAGTAAAATTGACCAGCAAATATGCCGCAATGATAACCATCATACCCCCAAAAAATGCCAAAGGCACATTGCGGTTGGGATTTTGGATTTCGCCACCAATAAAACCCAAGGTATTCCAGCCTTCATAAGCCCAAAAAGCCGCCAACATTGCCGAAAAAAAAGCGGCAATCAAACCATAATTGCTCAAATTTTGGGGAGAAGAAGCGAAAATATTGGTCTGTAGGTTTTGTAAACTCCCGCCGCTAAACAGCAAACCGCTCACGACTATCAACGACAAACCGACAATGACCAATTTGGTAATATAACTACTCAGCAAAGAAGCCCGACTCACCCCCCGCGTATTGATATAGGTCAAAACCAAAATCAACAGAATAGTCAAAGCCTTGACTCCAAAACTGTCAAAAGGTTTGAATATCCACAGTACTTCCAAGTTTTCGATTTCGGCGGGCAAATGGGGCAAAGGAATCAAGGAGTTGAAGGATTGCGAAAACACATAGGCAATCGAGGCAATAGAAGCGGTTTTGATAGCCGTAAAAGTACTCCAACCATAAATAAAAGCAACAAATCGCCCATAAATGCGCTTGAAATAAACATATTCGCCCCCCGAGTCAGCCATCATACCGGCAATTTCGGCATTGCTCAAAGCCCCAAAAAGACTAATCAAACCCGCCAAAAGCCAGCACAATAAGACTAGCCACGGTGAGCCTAATTCGTTGGACATTACGGCGATTTTTTTATACACCCCAGTCCCAATTACCGAACTGATAACTAAGACCGTAGCAATGCCCAAAGTCAAAGTCCTGACCAAATTTCCTTGTGCTTTTTCCAAAATAGTAGTTTTTAAATTTTTATTGTTGCCTTGAAACCAGTGGTCAAATATCAAACTTTTTTGCCAAACCCTCAAATCTTGAGGGGTAATGGTATAATAATTTGCTGATTTGCTGATTTTGATAGGAAAAAAAGGTAAAGTAAACCAAAAAACCCTGATTGTAAAGCTTTTGGGCTTTAAAATCAGGGTTTTAATGTATATTTTAGCCATCAAATCAATATTAGCCAAACCTAGGCAGGCAAAATATTGATTATTTGGTTACACCAATTCTTCTACAACTTCTACTTTATGTTTCAAATCAACGATATCGTGCAATTGTCCGCGTTTCATTTCAACGGTGGAAGTGCTGGCGGCTTTGAATTGTTCTTTCAGGTGCATAAAAGCGGCAACTGAGTCAATTGTTTCGCCACAAGTAAAGATATCGACCGCCGCATAGCCGTACTCAGGCCAAGTATGAATGGTGAGG
The DNA here is from genome assembly GCA_025455045.1 of Microscillaceae bacterium. Lineage (GTDB taxonomy): Bacteria > Bacteroidota > Bacteroidia > Cytophagales > Microscillaceae > JALONJ01. Next base: position 2,032 of record JALONJ010000062.1, read on the forward strand.
TGCGATTCGGCGATAACTACTACTCCACTTACTCCGTGCGGATTAAACGTATGAAAATGACTACCTACTACTGTAGCTCCACTCAAAATGGCGGCTTCGTTCATTGCTTTTTCAATAAAGGGTGAGTCATTCATAATTTGTTTGTCACAATTGTAAAACTCAGCGATAATGTGATTTCCTAGTGCTTTCATTTCTTAACATAAAGGGATTTTAAGGGTTTAACAAAATTTAATTTAAAACGGGTGCAAATGTGATTTATTTATTGCAATTTTCCAAATATATTTCTAAAATAATAATACTATTTTCTGAAAATTTTGTTTGGTTTTTTACGTATTTTTTCGAAAAAAGATAGAATATTTTAAAATTTTATTCTTAGGATATGAAATATATTTCGGTTTTTTCAAATAAATGCAAAATTTATTTCAAATGGCTTTTTTTTGCCTATATTCTTTGGAAATCTTGAAATAGTACAATTCTATTAGCCTGCTTTCTAATTTTCCTACGTATTGTTTTTAATTTTGCCCGTTGAAAGGTTCGGCAATTACATCTCCGTCATTTTGGCGGAGGAGTTTTTTGAAGGTCAAAAAAATAATCTGACAATCGAGCCAAAACGAGCGATTGTCGATATACCATACATCAAGCTCAAATTTTTGTTGCCAACTGAGGGCATTTCTCCCGTTTACTTGCGCCCAGCCGGTAAGTCCGGGTTTTATTTCGTGGCGGCGCGCTTGCGTGGGGGTGTAAAGCGGGAGGTATTCGGGCGGAAGCGGGCGCGGACCTATCAAATTCATTTCGCCGCGCAAGATGTTGATGATTTGGGGGAGTTCATCTATAGAATATTTGCGCAAAATTGAGCCAATAAATGTAACTCGCTGACTATCAGGCAGTAATGCGCCTCTACTGTCTTTTTGCTGGGTCATTGTCCGCAATTTGATTATTCGAAAAGGTTTGCCGTTTTTGCCGATGCGCATTTGGGTAAAAAAAATGAATCGGCGATAGAAGTAGATAAGCCCTCCCAAGACCAATAGGGTAATGGCAATCTTTAAAAATAACATTGAAAGAGGTTTGAAATTGAATAAATGCAATAAAATAATTTATAACTAATTGATTATCAAATACTTATAAATTCAATTCACTTGCTCGGCATCAAGCATTATATAAAAAAGTCGCTCCGGGTCAGAGGCATTGAGCTTGAGTTTGCCCCGCATATTGATTTGTTTGTTCGAGAAGTCGATGGGCTGTTTGGCAGTAATTTCTACCACCGATTCGGGTCCGGCACCGCCACAAAAAAAACAAATATTGACCGGATAATATGACAACATAAAAAACGAGTGTTTGGCACTTTCTTCCAAAGGGTACATATAGCCTTTGATGGTAACTACTTGATTGTCAAGGGCTTTGTGTTTGGCTTCAAAGATAGGTACATAGGCATTTTTGTTGTATTTATACTTTACACTCAGCAAAGTTTTCCAGATGTCCTCGAGTGAATGTAAGCGATTTTCGGTGGATTTCATTCCCATCGTCAATAGCCCAACCATCAAAAAAGTGAATATATTGCGATACATTTTTATTGTTTTGTTTGGACATAAAACGAATTTTCGGGGCGATTTGATTTATCATAAACGGGTTGTGCAATGATTTTAATAAGAGTTTTTTTATAACTATTTGATTATCAATTAGTTATGTTTTTTTTAAAAATAAATTATTTTCATTCTCGAAATGCAGGTCATTTTAGTCCGAAAATTGAATGACCGAAGTTTTGATAATCGGGATTTTTACTTGAAAAAACGGCATTTTTTCTTTGGCGTGGCACACATTACAACCGGTGGTAAATAGCTGAAAACCGCTTAGAAACTGCCCACTATCTTGCTTGGTCAAATGGCTTTGCATTTTTTCAAATTCATTGGCTAAAAACTCTTGAGTTGATTTTTGGCGTTTGGGGCGGCGAATTATAGCATTTTGCAGGCTTAATTTTATTTTATCTAACTGATACTGAGCATATTGCCAATTTTTTTCTTTACCTGCCCAATATAATTCTTGATAACGATAATTGATTTCGAGCATTGCCATATCAAACCCCCGAAATTGTTGCTCGATTTGGGTTATTTTTTCTTTTTCTGAATTTTTGAGCCAAGCTCCATCGCTAGGCTTGGGCGATTGGCAAGCCAGCACCCACAAGGGCAAAAAAATTAAGTAGTTCGAGTACATTCCAAACTTACGCATTGGGTAGTTAGTTTAGGTTTTATTTCTTGTAATTAACTCATTATCAGCATATTAGCATACTCTTTTCCTTTTGAGGCAAGGGTATATATACTTAAACCTCAGTCTTTACTTTAGGTTTGATTTGTCTTTTCAAACTTTTCACAACTGACTGATTATCAGTGTTTTGTGATTTTTTATATTTGCGTCCATACCAAATCAAAAAACCCGAAATCGGCAAACTCGCCGCTATCAGGCTCGCCAAAAAAGCCAATATTTGCCCCGGTAAACCCAAAATTTTGCCTATGTGAATATCATAATTCATATTCCTAATTTTTTGCCCATTGGTTTGGGTGCGCCACGAATCTTCTTTGATTAATTTGCCCGAATATTGGTCAAAAAGTAAATAAATGCCATTGTAATAAACAGTTTCATTAGGATAAAAACTCAAATTAAGCGTGGTGGTATCATTGCTCGGAAAATCAATACCCATCATTTGGCTTTCAGGGTATTTGGCTTGGGTTTGGGTAAATAATTCATCCCAAAGATGCTTATTTTTTTGAATCATTAATTTGGAATTTGGCTCTTTGACAACGGGTGAAAATTGCCCGCCGTTTGCAAGCCAATCTAGCCCATTGGCTACCCAAGTATAGCTCCAAACCAAGCCGGTAAGGGCAATAATCAAAGCCAACAGGAAACTATAAAAGCCCAAAACATTGTGTAAATCATAGTTTTTGCGCCGCCAATGGGCTTTCCATTTGATAGCAAAACGTTGTTTGATGCCTTTTTTGCTTTTGGGAAACCATAAAATCAAGCCACTGATGAGTGAAATTACAAAAATTAAAACTGATGCGCCCACAATTTGCCGCCCGATTGCGTGAGGCAACAACAAGCTAGTGTGTAATTGAACAATAATCGTAAAAAAATCATAGTTTAAATCCTTGATTTTCAATACTTTACCGTTGTAAGGATTGATATATACATAATGATAAATTTTTTGTTTTTCGCTATAAGCATAATAATAAGCGGCTTTTTGCGGATTTTTATAAAGGGTAATATTTTGGTATTCGGGTTTGGGAGCTTGTTTGATTTCGGTTTTAAGAGCCGATTTGCCAATGGTATATAATTTTGAAACGGGTAAAACTGCGTGATTTTCCGCCTTGACATAGGTGTAGGGATATTCGTACAAGCTCCTGATTTCGGCTTCAAAAACGTAAATACAACCCGTGATGGAAATGATGAAAACCAACAATCCCGAACTCAAGCCCAAACAAAGGTGGATTTGCCCGATAAGTTTACGAATGGTAAATTTTTTCATATATGTGTTGGTAAGTAAAGAAGTTAATTGTCTATGAAAGTCTTTCTTTTTTAAGATAATCTGTGTTTAAAAATCCTTAGAACGCAGATTTTTATGATTTTTAAGATGGCACAGATTTTATCATAAAAACCTTAATAATCTGCTTAATCGGCGTTCAAACCTTCTTTAGAACGCAGATTTTTATGATTTTTAAGATGGCACAGATTTTATCATAAAAACCTTAATAATCTGCTTAATCGGCGTTCAAAAAATTATAAAACAATAGATAACGCCGCCAATTATCCTAAAACTTATACCCCATACTCAACCTAAAATTGCTTGGTTCACTAGGCGCAAAGGTAAAATAGCCCGGGCGGTTATTAGCCGGATTTTCTTCATCTACTACGGCGGAGTTCCACCAAGCACTGTTCATATACCTTTGATTCAACAAATTAAATACATTGAGCATTAGCCAAAATTTTGGCGTTTCGTAACCCACATTGGCATCAAAAATAGCATAACTCGGCGCAAATTTATCTTTGTCTTGGGCTTCGGTAAACCCTGCCCATACTGCACTTCTATCGCCCATCAATTGCGCTCCCGCGCCTAAAGAGAATCCATTTAATTTTCCATTAATAAATTTATAGCGAATCATTGCATTGCCGGTATGTCGGGCAACCCCATAATTTACAAAGCCAATTATCTCAGGGTCAGCATCTTGGGTAACTTTGGCATCCGTAAAAGTGTAATTGATATTGACAATTAAGTTTTTGGTCAAATTGCCGGTCATATCCATTTCAAAACCTTGACTGGTGATTTGCCCGCGTTCTTCATAAAACGAGGTAAGGGGATTTTGTACCAAAACATTGTTTTTGATGGTGCGAAACAAAGATGCATTCACAGCTAAACGTTGCTTAAATAATTGCGATTTATAACCCAACTCAATATTACTGCCACTCAAAGGTTTGGGCAGGCTTCGGTCAGCTTTGCGTCCGGTTTGGGGCAAAAAAGTCTCATCATACAAAGCATACACCGACATATTTTGGTTAATTAGATAGGTAAGCCCCAAGCGTGGAGTAAATTTGGTATCAAAAACGGTGGTACTATCCCAACTTGCCCAAGATTTGGTATGCGAGAGCCGTCCGGCGAGGGTGAGGATTATTTTATCATAAAATTTGATGTGGTCTTGAGTGTACCAAGCCAGCCACTCAGTTCCCCAATCGTCGTCAGGATTGAGGGCAAAGTCTTGGCGTTCAATTTTATTCAAATCATATTTTGGATTGTGAATAGCAATTGGAAACTGCGTTCCCCAAGCATCGGGATTATACTCGCCCCAAGCCGAAACTACTCGCGTATTGCCATAATCAAAACCACTTAAAATCGAGTGTTCAATCCGATTGCCGGTTTTGAATTTACCATCAATAAAAGTCTGGGCGGCATTGAGGCGATTGCGCCAATTGATGTAATACACTTCTCGATACAAACTGTCAAAATTAGCCGTTACGTTGCTCACATACATATTACTGCCCCGATAAATCCCGTTTACGCGGGCGATTTGGGTTTTGATTTGCCAGCCTTTGCCCAAGTCGTGGGTATGCGAAAGCCTAAAATAAGTATCATCGGTTTCTATCCCTTCAATGGCATTGGGGTCAGCCGCGTTGAATTGAATCGGAAAAATCATATCCTTAGCTTGTCCGCTAAAGCTGATATTATTATAGCTGTCGGCGCGCACGTGTCCGTCCATTCGATTGACTTCCAATTGGATAAATGAGTTTTTATGATAAGTATAGCGCAAGGAAGAAACCAAAAAAGTGCGCGAAGCTCTATAAAAATCATAGTTGGCATTGGTGCGTTGCCCACCGGCAACTAGGCGATAACTAAATTTGCTGTTTTGAGAAAATTTGCCTCCCAAATCAATTCCACCCCGCAAGAGATTCCAACTGCCATACCCAATTTGAACATCTCTAACTCGCTGACCATCAGCTTGTTTGGTAACTTCATTTAATAAACCACCCGGTTCGGCATTGCCAATCATAAAACCCGCCGGACCTTTGACAAACTCCACCCTATCCAGCATAAAGGCATCAGATTGTTGATTCCACCAATAACTGCCGATGCCATTGCGAAATACATTGTTGGTAGCATCAGTACCGCGAATGGTAAAGGCAAAATCATTGGCACCGCCGTATCTTTTGATAATTCCACTGGTCATTCGGCTCATTTCGGCGGTTCCCACCACGCCAAAATCTCGCATTGCTTGTTGGGTAACGACCGAAATGTTTTGGGGAACTTCCAAAATGGGTACATTCAGGCGCAACGAAGGCGAAAGATTCTCCACAACATATTTCTCCGCCCGCAAATCACTCACTACGATTTCTTGCAAAACGGTATTGTCTTCTTCAATTTTTATTTCTAGTATAACCTTTTGATTATCAGCTACTTGTATTTCTTGTTCCCAAGTTTTGATACCAATACCACTGACTACCAAAATATGTTTGCCATAAGGTACTTTGAGTTTAAACTTGCCGTCTTGGTCGGTAGCTGTACCGAGTTTGGTGTTTTTGATGGCTACATTGACATACATAATCGGCTGATTATCAGCATTTAATACTTTGCCTTCAAGATAGCCCACATCCAACTGCGCTTTTAATTGCCCAATAAAAATGAGTAAAAATAGATTTGTTAGGTAAAAAGTTTTCATAAAAATAGGAGGTTAATTTTATTTAGACTAATTATGAATAGTAATACAAAATTAGCCCTCCATTTTATAAATCCAAATTTTATTTAGATTAATTCTAAATAATTTTTTTTAAAAAGCTAATTTTAAGATGGTAGCGGGTTTTTGACCATTGCTAATTATTATTAAATACAGCGCATTGTATTCGTCAGAAGGTTTATAGTTCTGACTTTTGCTGAATTTATTAAGCAAATCAGGCAAATTGGCGGAGTGACCGACTACCAATATTCGCTTACCTTTATGCTTTTTGATTAAGTCAGCAGTTAGGTTCTTATCGTTCATTGGATAAATCTCGATTGGCAAACCTAGTATTTGAGCTATGGGCGAAACTGTTTCTTTGGTGCGTTTGGTATCGGTGGAGTAAATCACTTCTATTTTGGCATCTACAAGCATCTTGGCTAAGTTCTCGGACTGCTGTTTGCCCACCTCCGACAAACTCGGATTATCCGAACTTTCTAAACTTTTTTCAGCGTGACGAACTAAAAAAATGATAGTTTCTTGATTAGATTGGGCTAGAATAGTAGCGGTTGAAAAAACCAAGGTTAAGAGTAATAAAATAGTTGTTTTCAGCATTGGTAGTTTAGTAATGGGTTAATCAGCCAGAGGCAGACAAGTTTATAAAATGTGCTTTGTGCTGAGGTAATACATTGATCATTAATTATGAACTGTTTGTACCTAATTAATTTATATTATACTTTATGTAATCAGTTCATTATCAGCACATTAGCACATCTATTTTTTTAAAATAACAGTACCTATTGACTATCAGCCAAAGGCAGACACCGGTCAATTATTTATAAAAACTGCCCGAAATATTGCTTAAAATTATCAAAAAAATTAGCAAATTCATATCAAAACCTTTTACTTCCATTGGGTTGATAAATAAATCTGAATGAATAATGCCGAGAAATAGCCGTTGGAGAAGGTGTACTGGGGGAGTCTTTGTAATAATTTAGTACTTCTACTTTGGCATATTTGCCCTCACCGGTTTTGATAACCAATATTTTGCCGGCAATTGGGCTAATCCAATTGGTAGCCGGATTATAATTGTACCAGCCATTGCCCGCCCCAGTAGGAATTGCCAATTGAGTAGGTGATTGGTCAGTACTAAACACTTGATTATCAGGTATTTCTGTTAATTCTGTGAAAAGACCAGTGTAAATATACGCTCCACCTTGTCCGCTTCGGATAGCCCCGCCATTGATGATGATGGTCGTACCTCTAAATCCTATATCCCATTTATTGCTGGCACTATCGGTATTGGCTACAATTGCATTGTTTTTAAAATTGTAAAGCGTAAACTTGCCGGTAGCCGGTTGAGGTTGTCCGGTGCCGGTGTTAGTAGTCGGGTCTGCCGCCAAATTATTGACAGTTATAGCCGAAAGCGGTGGCTCAGGGGTTTCTTCATCATTTTTACAGGCAACCAAAGCTAGAACCATACAGATTGAAAGATATAAATGAATGATTAAATTTTTCATATTAATTTTTAATTAAATTGTTTATAAATGTTAGAATTTCTCGATTGATGTATTTTTTTAAGTGCTTGATAATCAATATTTTATATAATTTTACATTTTCTGATTCCCAATTATTTAAACTTAAAAAATAAAAGGAATGAATCTTTTGGTGCGATGACTATACTCTAGATATTGCTGACCAAATTGCTCTTGCATCATTTTTTCTTCATCAGGTACGCGAATTACGAGCATAATGAATATGGTAAAAAACTGTACTCCTAGTAAAACATAGTTGGCGGTTAGAAAAACATTTCCCAACCACCAAACTATTATGGCAGTGTACATCGGGTGTCGCACATATTTATATAATCCTGAAACTACCAACTCGTGTTGTGGGCGAATCTCGAGGACGGGCGACCAGTTTTTGCCCAATTGCCGATGCACTTCATAAAAATACCAAGTACTAAATATTGAGATGGGTACACCCAACAATCGCACTAAATCAGGAATAGCAACGTAGGCAAAAGCAATAAAAGGTGTAAAAGCCCACAACAAAGTAGAAATCCCCACCGAAAATCCTACTAGCTTTACCAATAAAGCCTCTCTTTTGGGTTGTTTTTCAAGGCTTTTGGTTTGATGACTGAGCGCGTATTGTTTTTGATATTGAGACCTGATAAAGCCCCAAGCCAAAAAAACCACAAAGTAAGTACTTATACAGATTATTTCAATCATAGGAATAAATTTATAAATATCTGATTATCAATACTTTATATTTATTTAATTCAAAAAGGTTTGAGGAAGATTAATTTTTTCCAGACGGAAAATTCGCGCCCAATTAATAGGCTGTTGCCTACCAAGAGCAATCCGGTTTGTGCCAACTCCGGCAAATCATTGGGTTCTAAAAAGATATGGAATAAGAATATCTGCACTACAATCGGCATCAGGATTACCGCCCCCACAAATCGTAAATATTGGCTTAAAATCAAGATGGCACAAGTAACTTCGCAAATACCCAAAAACTGCCAGAAAAAGCCGGTTTGCTTCATTCCAAAAATGTAGTTTTTGATGACTAAATGGGAGTCTTTTTTCATTTTTTCGGCACCTTCTTTTTCAAAAGTTTCAATCATTTGCGTAGGCTTAGGCAAAGGCTTGGCAAATTTTTGGTAGCCGCCATAAAGCATAAATCCCCCCACATAGAGGCTGATAAGTAGGTAGAAAATATTTTTGAATTTCATTTTTTATTTAGTTTTTAGAATTGTTTTTACTAATTTTTAAGGTTTTTCTATGCTCAGTTTTGACAAAGTTGGCATTGCCCAATTATTTGCCTCAAATTATACCTCTTTAGTGCAGCTTGTAATAATTGGCGTAGCTCGTCGGTTTCAGCTCCGTTTAGTATAAAACTGCTATGGTTTTGACTAATTGGTATCCAAATTTTTTTGCAGTTATCGTTGGGGTCATAATTTGGAAAAAAATGAAGCATATAATCACAAAAATTTTGAAATTGTGGCGGTTTAAAGAAGACTGCCACTGTCCCAAAAATCAATTGAATATGCCCACAACCGGCACAATAGCTTACACAGCCTTGTTTTGATTGGTAAAGAATTTGATTATTACACATATTAAATTATGTTTTATAACTTACTGATTATCAATTAATTATAAAAATTGTACCACGGCCCGCTGGGCTGTAACAGCCTAGCAGGCTGTGGTACAATCATTGTCAAAAGTCAAAGATTATCAATTAATTAAATTATTTTATTTACTTAAATATTCAAGTATTCACAACTATCATTTGGTTTCTTTTTGGCTAATTTGCATACCAACACTCAGCCAAAATAAACGCCCGGCAAGGTTGGGAATATTTTGCGGGTCAAGTTGATTCAAGACATTATTAGCCCCCACTTGCACGCGCAGCCTTTTTTGCCAAATTTCCTGCGCCAAGGCAATATTCCATACTACATAGCCCTTGACATACTCATTATCATTATCTAAAATTAAGTTTCCGTTCAAATCCCCCAATCCATACCTGCCTCGATAAACGCCCCTTAAATTAGCTGAAAAACCCCATTTTGGATTTTCATAAAAAGCCTTGACATTCAGCATATTACGACTGCGATTGAACAATCCTCCGTAGTCTCGCTTAGTTACGCGGGTCGTAATGAGGGTAATAGGGTCGCGGTTAAATATTTCCCCATCTTTTATTTTTTGTTCAATTGTTTTGTCTTTGGCAACCAAATATTGATAACCCATTGATAATGAGAGGTTTAAAATAACTTGATAATTAAAATCCAACTCCAGTCCTTGAGTATAAATGCGGTTTAGGTTGCGATAGCTAAATACATTTTGTCCATTGGTTTTGCGGGCAACCACCTGAGTTTCAATTAAATTTTGAATATCATTCCGAAAAAAATTCAAATTAATATTCATCCGAGCATTTGGTTTTAGTTTGAATCCACTATTCCAAGCCCAAGAACTTTCGGCTTGTAAATTTCCAATTTCGGAAGGGTTGAATAAAACCTCAGCAATTTGATTTTGCGCCTGCAAAAAAGTCAATGCCTGTGGCAATTCCTCTGAACCAAAAACTGAATAACCGGCTACCGCATTGTTGAAGTTGAGATACAATTGCCGAAAGTCGGGAGCTTTAAAACCCCGCCCAACCGAAGCCCGCCAACTGATTTTTTTGGATAAATCAACTTGCCCCGAAATTTTGGGGCTTATTTGCGAACCATACACCGAGTGTTTATCAAACCGGATTCCGGCAATTAAATTAAGCCATTTTTTGGGCGCAAAATCGTATTGAGCAAAAGCATAATCCGTTGAAAATCGCTTTTTCTCGGTATATCGAGTTGCTTCTACCCGCTCCCAAATTTTACCCAATCCAAACGTAAAAGTATGTTTTGATGATAAAAAATACTCGGTTTGGATTTCGGGGCGAACAAAATTTTGTTTAAAAAAAGTTGCGTCATATAGCTGATTATCAGTTACATAATTCAACTTAGATTCGGTCTGATAATTAGATGTATAAAAACGGAATTGGGTTTTAATCCGATTATTCATCTGATAATAAATAATCGGATTAAAATTGAAGTCTTGAGTGCTGCCCTTGCCATTAATCAAATTGGGCGAACTAGAATTGCCAATATTAAAATTAACTTGTTGATTTTCAGTAAAATAACGCCCTGAAAGACTGACTTTCCAGTTTTTTGAAACATCATAATTAAGTTTAGCTTGGGTAGTGTAGTTTGCAAAAGGCTCGACGGTTTGTCCAAAAATTTCGGGGCTAAGGTCATAGCCGGTGGTACTATATCGATTTAGAAATAAAGAAGCATTCCATTTTTCTTTTTTTAGGTTAAAATTAGTTGATATATCCCAAGTTTGATTCGTACCATAACGGCTTGATAAGGAGAACTTGGTGGCTTCGGGTCTTTCGGTGATGATATTGACCACCCCAGCCAATGCCTCAGAACCATATAAACTAGAACTTGGTCCTTTGACAATCTCAATTTGTTTAATGTTGCCTACGGCAATTCGAGATAACTCCAAAGTACCGGCAGTTCGACCAATCAAAGGTTCGCCATCAATCAAAATCAGCGTATAATCGGGGCTAAATCCTTGCATTTGCACGCCTTGTCCGTGGTCAGTTACAATTGCCAAACCCGTTTGTTCTTGCAAAATCTCATTTAATCTTAGACTACCCATTGCCTTGATTTGGGCTTGATTAATCACCAAGATGGGCATAGGTAAGGCAGAAACCATTTTTTCGGTGCGGGTTGCTGTAATCACTACCTCTGACAAATCAATTTTTTTCAAGGAATCATCTTGAGCATAACCACCTGATAACCAAGCACTTGTTAATAAAAGAGTAAATAATATTCGCATTTGTTTAGATTGATTCTAAATAACTGCCACAAACCTAAGCCTTGTTTAGAATTATTCCAAATAATTTATGAAATAATTTGTAATTAGTCTAAATAAAAATAATTTTGTGAAAAATATTATCTACTTTCAAATAAATTATGTGATGAAAAAGCCAATTTTTTTTATTTTGATGTATTGCTTGAGCCTGACCGCGAGTATCGCTCAAGACAAAAGAGATGCTACCGCCATCAAAGCGATGTGTGGTTGTTATGAAGTCAAATTTGAGTTTGGCGAAACTTTCTCGCCCCAAAAAGATTACAAATTTTATGAAAACTATCAATCAAGTGGCTTAGAATGGGTTGAATTGGTAACTGATGAAAAAGGCAAAATCGTATTACAGCACCTATTAATTGTCGAGGACAGCTTGGGTAAAAAATCAATTGTCAAACATTGGCGGCAAGACTGGCTTTATGAAAATACTGATTTTTATATGTTTGATAAGGAAAATCACTGGCGATTTGTCAAACTCCCCAAAGATAAAGTAAAAGGACAATGGACGCAGAAGGTATTTCAGGTGGATGATAGCCCTCGCTACGAAGGTTCAGCCACTTGGGTACACCTCGACGGGCGGCATTATTGGGAAAACACTACCGATAGCCCCTTGCCTCGCCGCGAGTTTACCAAAAGAAATGATTATAATGTCTTAAAACGCCGTAATCGCCACGAAATTGCTGAATGGGGCTGGCTACACGAGCAAGATAATGAAAAAATACAAAGAGTTGATAATCAGACAGATAAGCTAATTGCCAAAGAAAAAGGCTGGGATACTTACAAAAAAGTAGCTGAAGCTCGTTGTCAATTTGCTCGGGATTGGTGGAAAGAAAATCAACTGTTTTGGGCAGAAGTACGACAAGAATGGACTAAAGTATATACCCAAAATAAAGATTTGGCTTTGGAAAAAACCATTGACCAAAAACCACTTTTTATGCACCTTTTTCCTTTAAAACCTCAAGAAACAGCCTCTATCCGCCCGATTTTGCAAAAGTTTATCAAAAAATAAAATAGGGTTCAGAAGTTGGTATTTGGAAATTCTTTTTTGTAACTAATTGATTATCAGATAGTTATATTTTAAAGTATCAGGCGTGTCGTATTCATTACTAAGGAATATTTACATCCAAATCAAGTTTTTGTAATAGGCTAAGAAGTTTCATTTTTATTTGCAACATCATTGCATTTGATTATATTTGCAATGATGTTGCATTTGTTGAAATTCTACTACTTGGTTCAACAAATCATTTGTTTTGTTTTTAATAAAAAAATGTACAAACCTTTCTGATTTTATCGGAAAGGTTTATTTTTAATTCAAAATTATTTGCAACAACGTTGCATTTTTTTACATTTGCAATAATATTGCATTTAAAATTAAAACTCAATGATACTCGAAGCCGAAAACCTCAGCAAGCATTACAAAGACAAAATCGCTCTCCAAAATTTGAATTTGCAGATACCTGCCGGAGAAATTTTTTGCCTTTTGGGGCAAAACGGAGCCGGCAAAACCACTACTATCAATTTATTTTTGGGTTTTATGGAGGCGAGCAGTGGCAAAGCCAAAATCAAAGGCATTGAAGTAAAGCCCAACTCCACCGAAACTAAGAAATATTTGGCTTATTTGCCCGAAACGGTTTTGTTGTATCCCAATTTATCGGGTTTGGAAAATCTGGCATTTTTTAGTCGCTTGGCGGGTTATAAATACAGCCAAGACCAATTGGCGGATTTTTTGACTAAGAGCGGCTTGCCGAGTGAGGCTTTCAAAAAGCGAGTAGGCACTTATTCTAAAGGTATGCGTCAAAAAGTAGGCATAGGCATTGCCATCGCCAAAAACGCCGAAGTGCTTCTGTTGGACGAACCCACCTCGGGCTTAGACCCCAAAGCCAGCAATGAATTTTCGGAATTATTGCAACAACTGAGTCGCGCCGGAAGGGCAATTTTGATGGCGACACACGATATTTTTCGCGCCCGTGAGGTGGGTACGCGCGTGGGCATTATGCGCGAGGGCAATTTGGTTTCGGTCGTCAATACCAATGAAATCAATGCCAATGAATTGGAAAAATTGTATTTGCAAACTGTCTAATTTCAATAGTTTATGGAGTTTCTAGTTCCTAGTTTCTAGTTTGGGGCTAAATGCTTGGAAATCAAGCAATTAGAAAAGAATTGTAAAATTTGTAAATGCTTGATTATCAATGACTTACAAAACCCTAACAGAGTATTGTAATTTGGAACGCCGATTTTTAGGATTGTGAAGATTTCGCGGATAAAATCATCATTATCTTAAAAATCCGCACCATCAGCATTAAAAATTTCATTAGAACGCGGATTTTTAGGATTGTTAAGATTACACAGATAAAATCATCATTATCTTAAAAATCCGCGAAATCTGCGTTCAAAAATTTATAGAACGCCGATTTTTATGATTCTTAGGATGACGCAGATAAAATCATAATTATCTTAAAAATCCGCGAAATCTGCGTTCAAAAATTTATAAATCATTGATTACCAATAGATTAATAAAAAACCAATGTTACTTACCCAAACCATTCAAAAAAGCTCAAGAATTGAGGTTTTAGCGCAAATCCACGAAGCTAGTGCGGTAATTTGGCAACGCAATTTGAGCGCGAAACTCCAAACCGACATTACGCAATTATTGAATCAGGCAGATTTTTCAAAAATTTATTTCAAAGAATCAGTAGCTGATGTTATTTGGCAACTATTTGATAATCAGATACTTAGACAATTACCTGATTTGCAAGCGGATATAATTCAATTGGTAGAGCAATTTGCCAAAATTACCCAAGCTACCCAAATTCGCTTTGAGCTTTCGGCAATCAGTTCGGATATGTGTCGCAAGTTTCATACTGATGTTACGGACTATCGCTTGCTCTGTTCCTATGCCGGAGTAGGTACTTATTTTGTCGCGCCCGAAGACTTATCTGGTAAATTGACCGATAATCCGCCTTCGGAACTTATCCAACAGACTGCACTAGGCGAAGTTTTGATATTTCGGGGGGCAATGGCGGCGACCGCCGAATCTCCGGCACTCCTACACAAATCGCCGCCCGCCCAGCAACTAGGCATCAAAAGACTGCTTTTGCGTTTGGACACGGAGGGAATGGATTGGGTAAATTAACGTGAATATTTTGAAAAATATTGAAAAAGTACAAAAAATTAAATTTTTAAAAAGACAATCCAAAATCTCCCCAAGCCGTCATCCTGTAAGGAACTTTGTTAAATTGTTACCTCTTAGGATTTTTCTGTAATAAATTGAATATCAATGAATTGTGC
>JALONJ010000467.1 GCA_025455045.1 Microscillaceae bacterium
AGCATTGATTATCAATTATTTATGTATTTTGCTATTTTTATAAATATAAAAGTTAAAATATCAAACTTTTGTTCAATTATTTTACAGTGGGAATTGCTGCATAAAGTACTTAAAATGGTATAACTTGTTGATTATCAATCACTTACAAAAAATGTCCAAAGTATTGACTTAGCAAATTGCGAAGAACCAAATCAATTTTTTTAACTATCTCATTATCAATTATTTAGCTAGTGTTCAATAAAACTTAATGAACCTTGTTCCCTATCTATTTTTCACCACAAAATTCTTCAAGGTTTTGCCCAAAGTAAGCCAAAGTGCATAGCTCTGTGCGACTCGGTGGCTGTATTTCTTAGGGTTCTTTGTGGTTAAAAAGTACCAATGATTTCAAAAGTTCGAATTAGATAAACCGACAAATTATTATTGATTGTATTGATTGAACGCTAGAAACTAGAAACCCGAAACCCCGCAAAATACTACTACTGAATCCCCTGAATCAAAATCTTATAACCTTGATAATCAGTGCGTTTCAAATCAATCAAATAACTCAGGGTAGCGGTGCGGGTTTGTCCGACTTTGAAAGTAGGTTGCATACGATTGAGTAGTTCGGCGGTTTCTTCGTGAACCAAGTGCTGATTCGTATCAAACCACTGAATCGAGATTTGCAAGGTGCGCAAGGGCGTTTTGCCGGTGTTTTTGAGTTCCAAAACCAAGGTATGGGTAAAGGCATCGGCTTCGGGCTTGATGGTCTGATAACGCTCCTTTAAGCTAAGGCTCACCGCTGCCGGTTTTTTGACTTCCCAAGTTATATCGGGGGTTTGGCTTGGTTCATACGGCTCAGTTACGGCAGTTTGAATGACTTTTTTGATAAGCAATCGGGCTTTTTTGATTTGCTCGGAAATGGTATTTTCTTGAATTATCTTGCTAATCGGCAGGGCATCTTGCGGACGTAGCTCGAAGGCGTATTCGTCCAATAAATCCAATTTTTCGGTCAAAACTACTTGGTCTTGGGCATCTAAAAGCTCTAATTGGGCTTCAAGGGCATTGATTTCGCGCTTGGGGCTGATGAGCGAAGCTCGCAAACTATACAGATAGCCATTGTCGGCTTTGCGAATAAAGGAGTTCTCGATGTCCAATTGCAAGTCCTTAGTCTGGGTATTGCCCACAATTGATAAGGGAATTTCGACATTTTCTTTCAAAACTAGGGTGCTGTGGGTTTCAAGGGGTTTGAGTTTCTTGGCAGAATCGACTATCTTAGAATCTTGCCAAAATTGCCAAGCCAAATAGCCCAACAAAACCGCCAACCCTCCCACCATGAGATAACCCACCAAGCGAATGTAGGCTTGTTGCGAGCGGCGGCGCGGACGCGCGATTTGCAACTGGCTAATGAGGTGCAAAGCTCCTTCGTGGTTGTAGTGGTATTGCAGGCATTTTTCGGCATATTCTAGGGCTTTGGCTTTGTCGGCGGGCTTGCCGGTTTGTAGCCACCGCTCTCGAAAAGCATCAGCCAAGCCAAACAATGCCTCAATGTGCATAGGTTTGATATTGACGGCTTGCTGGAGTTCCTCGATGGCTTTGTGCCAATTTTGGTAGCGACCATACCCCAAGCCCCTTTGCAAAAAACCGCGAAATTTTTCATCAATCAAATTCAAATCTTCGGGCGAAAGCCCCAAATTGCGGGCTATTTGGTTTAGCTCCTCTATATCGAGAGGTTCTTGGCTCTTGCCTTGTTGAATTTTGAGGATTTGGGCAATGTATGCCTCCAAAGTTTGGTCAAAATTGTCAGTATTTTCCATACGTTTTGCCTGCTTGATTTAACTACAAAAATATGCGCAATCTTGGCAAATCCTACATCACTCGAGATTAGGAATGAAGAATTGGGAATTATAAATTTTATAAACACCTGATTATCAATTAGTTATAAGTTTTATTGCTTCTTACCGTCTTTTAAAATTTTTACCCTACAGAAGATTCCAAGGCTTTTTTGATATCGGGTATGAGGCGGTCAATATCGCCGGCTCCTACCGTAAACAGAACTTCAATGGGTTGAGTCTTCATCAATTCAATTACTTCGGTTTTACTAGCCAGAGTTTTGGAAGAAACTTTAATTTTTGCCAATAAAACCTCCGAACTGATGCCCTCAATCGCCTGCTCACGCGCAGGATAAATGTCCAACAAAATCACTTCATCTGCCAAACTGAGGCTTTGGGCAAACTCGTCCATAAAATCTCGGGTGCGGGTAAAAAGGTGGGGTTGAAAAATAACCGTGATTTTTTTATCAGGGTACAAGGCACGTGCCGAACTAAGCAAGGCGCGCACTTCGGTAGGGTGGTGGGCGTAGTCATCGGCAAAAACCAAATTGGGTTCGCGGATGATAAAATCAAACCGCCGTTTTGCTCCGGCAAAATCGGCAATTCCTGCCCGAATTTCTGCGTCCGACAAGCCCAATGAGCGAACTACCGCAATCGCAGCAGTAGCATTCTCGACATTGTGAAAGCCCACTACGGCAAGGCTTAGATTGTCTATTCTTTCTTCGGCACTACCCCAGTCAAACCAAAACCTCCCTTGCTCAATTCTGATGTTCTCAGCATAGTAGTCGGCAGATTCATTGATAGCATAAGTTTTGATATTAAAACCTTGATTATCAGGCAGTTGCAAATCGATTCCTTTTTTCAAAAACAAATTGCCTTGCGGTTTTATTTTTTGGGCAAATGCGCGAAAACTAGCCTCAATTTGCGTAGTATCGCCATAGATATCCAAATGGTCGGCTTCTATGGAAGTGATTACTGCCATATCGGGGCTAAGTTGCAAAAAAGAACGGTCGTACTCATCGGCTTCTACCACCATAATAGGTTCATTATCAGAGGCTTGCGCCAATAAAAGGTTTGAGTCGTAGTTTTTGAGGATTCCTCCCAAAAAAGCCGTACAGGGTTTGCCTGCCCGATGCAACAAATGGGCTATCATAGACGAAGTGGTAGTTTTGCCGTGTGTACCGGCAACCCCCACATTGAAATAATTGCGGGTGAGCAAGCCCAACACTTCGGCGCGTTTCCACAATCGGTAGCCTTTGGTTTTAAAGTATTGCAACTCTGTGTGTTCTGCCGGAACTGCTGGCGTGTAAATAATCAAATTTTCGCCGGTTGGGGTATTCAAAATGGTTTGGGGAATTAAATTTATATCATCTTCATAATGAATAGTCATTCCCTCGACCTGCAATTGCGCGGTGAGGTCGGAGGCAGTTTTGTCATAGCCCGCCACAGCAAAACCATTTGCCAAAAACCACCTTGCCAAAGCACTCATTCCTATGCCGCCGATGCCAATAAAATAAATATTTTTGATGTTTGAAAGTTCCATATAAAATTATAAAATATTGATTATCAATTACTTATATTTATAAGACAATGCTGAATGGGTGCATTTCAAATTTACGCGCTTCTATTGCCTCACCCTAGCCCTCTCCGAAGGAGAGGATATAAGGTAGTAAATTTGAAATGCACCCTTCTGAATTGCAATTTATACGGCAAAAACATCAAAATCAATATGCTAAGTAACAAGAAAAAAATAATGCGTACGATATTTTTTGATAACCTATTGAAGAGTCTCGTCTCTGGCGAATTTTCAAACGATTAAAAATTATTCACTCTACGTTATTCACTATTCATTACCAAGAATTTTACCCAAGCTTCGGGCATAGCGGCAACCTGAAAAATGCTTTTAGGCTTACAATGATTGGCGAGCTAGGTCGGCAATTACTTGCGCAAAATGCGCATATTCAAGCTGATGAACTTTTTGGGCGATGGTTTCGGGGGTGTCTTGGGCAGTAAGTGAGCAACGGGCTTGAAGAATGACCTTACCTTCGTCATATTTTTCATTGACATAATGAATGGTAATGCCGGTCTCTGTTTCTTGGTTTTGCCAAACTGCTTCGTGGACTTTCATACCATACATTCCTTTGCCACCGTATTTGGGCAAAAGTGCCGGATGAATGTTGATGATTTTTTGTGGAAAGGCTTGAATCAAATTTTGAGGAATAAGCCATAAAAAACCCGCCAATACTACCAAATCAATGGCTTTTTTTTGTAATACATCAACTATTTGCTGGGTTTCATAAAAAGTGGGGCGGTCAAAAACCAAGCTTTCAATTCCAAAGTTTTTAGCGCGATCCAGTACATAAGCATCGGATTTGTTGGATAAAATCAAAGAAACTTCCACTTCGGAATTGGAAGCAAAAGTCTCCATAATTTTTTGGGCATTAGAACCCGAACCCGAAGCAAAAATGGCGATTTTGAACATTCAATTTTTGAAATAGATTTTTGTTGCTACAAATATGACAAAGAGTTGGTAATAATACAACTACTTGATTTTCAATAAGTTATGGTTTTAAGGTTTCATTTTATTTCGTGTCCATTCCCAAGAAACAAAAAGATTCTTGATATAATACCTTGTTATTATTCCCCCTCCTTCGGAGCGGGCTAGGGGGAGGATTCTTAATTTGTAGTTATTAAAAGTGATATAAACATCTTTAAATCAAATACTTATATAAATTTTATGGTTCAATTGTTAATTTGGGGATTGAGTCCAAACCCTAAGGGTTTTTAAAACCCTTAGGGTTTAAACAATCTTGAAAAATTACTATGAATTAACCAAATTAACGATAGAGCCAATTTTATTTACAAAAACTGCCCCCCCAAATAAACTATTTAAACACAAAGAACACTAAGAAATGCCCACAAAGTCCACCAAGCCCTTTGTGTTGCTTTGTGCCTACCTTAGTGAACTTTGTGGTAA
>JALONJ010000468.1 GCA_025455045.1 Microscillaceae bacterium
GTTGATTATCAAGAGTTTCAGATTCTTCGCTTCGCTCAGAATCACTGAAATTGATAAATTTCAGAAAAAAGATTCTCATTCCTGAAAAGTGGTGAAGAAGCATTAAATCTAGTTAAGTACCTAATAATCAATTACTTAGCCAAAAAAACTTTCAATTGGTTCTTTGCCCGTTTTTAGGAAGTTCTGGTTTTATTCTATGCCTAAACTCATTGTAAGCGCGCAGGCTGAATAACCTGCTTTACAATTTTCCTGTAAAAGTGTAAAGAACCATTTTATAAATATCAACAATATTTTCCCATTAAAAAATAATTGATAAATTCCTAAAAACAAACTATCTTTACAATCATAACTAATTGATTATCAATTAATTGCTAAAAACACCTTACAACATTATGATAAACCGTACCTTGGTCAATCTAGGGCTTTTTGTGATAGCAATGCTGATAGCTATGTGGTTTTTTTCGCATATCTTGGTGTATTTGTTGATTTCGATCATTATTTCGGCAATTCTACGCCCTATGACCGATTATGTGGATAGCGTCGAGGTTTTTGGCATCAATATCCCGCGTTTGGGGGCGGTTTTTTTATCTTTTTTGGTTTTGGCAGTGATTCCGGTCTTGTTTGTATTGCTGTTTGTTCCCTTGATACTTGAGCAAATCAGTGTATTGCAAAACCTTGATTATCAGCAAATTATCGGTAGTGCCAAGCCCAGCCTCGACTCACTTGAGAGCTTCGTAATTGATAATTTTCAACCCAGCCAAAAGCGAGGCTTTTTGTTGATGTATCTCAATACCAGTTTTGCGTCTTTATTAGCGGGTTTGCAAATTGGCGAAGTTCTCAACTATTTTTTGAGTTTTACGGGTTCAGTTTTGATTTATATGGTTTCGGTGGGCTTCATTACTTTTATATTATTGTATGAAAAAGGTCTGGCGAGACGTATCTTATTGTCCAATATTCCTAATCAGTATTTTGAAGTGGTCATCACTACGGTTTACAAAATTGAAAGGCTTTTGTCCAATTATTTATTGGGGTTACTGATGCAAGTCGTGATTATGTTTAGTGTAATCGCCCTTGGATTGAGCATTGTGGGAGTCAAATACGCGCTCACCATTGCAATTTTTATGGCTATTATCAACTTGATTCCTTATTTGGGACCGGCAATTGGCTTTTTGTTTGGTGTGTTTGTGGTGGTCTCGACCGATGCCGGAGCAACCAATGTCAATCACTGGTTGTTTGATATGTTGCGAATCGCACCCGTTTTTGCGATTGCAGTAGCCTTGGACAACTTGCTGGTACAGCCAATAATTTTTTCTAAAAGTGTAAAGGCGCATCCTTTAGAAATTTTTATCGCTATCTTTGCGGGCGCAACGCTCGCCGGACCTTTGGGAATGTTGGTAGCGATTCCGACTTACACGATTTTGCGGGTTTCGTACCGCGAACTTACTACGGGATACAAACAATATCATATCTTCAAAATCCACAAAAATCACCGCGAGCCTTTGAAACATTGGTAAGATTAGGAATTATTTTTTTGTAAATAATTGATAATCAATAACTTACTCATTTATTGTTTAGAAAGTTAGTTCATTCCTCTGGGCAGAATGGCATAAAACAAGGATTTAATTCTTTTAATTTATTTTTTCATACACTTAAAAAAAACATTTTTCAAATTCAAGAATTTGAAAATTCAAAAATTGTACTTCATTTATGGCTCTTCAGTGTGGAATTGTCGGTTTGCCCAATGTAGGCAAATCAACCCTTTTTTCGGCTTTGACCAATATTCAAAATGTAGCCGCAAACTATGAGTTTGCCACTATAGACCCCAACATCGGGATTGTAAATGTGCCGGATAACCGCTTGCAAATATTGGCGGACATCGTAAATCCGCAAAAGATTGTCCCCACTACCATTGAGTTTGTCGATATTGCCGGTTTGGTCAAAGGTGCCAGCAAAGGCGGCGGACGGGGCAATGGTTTTTTGGCAAATATCCGCGAGGTTGATGCGGTGGTTCACGTAGTAAGATGCTTCGATGACCCCAATGTAGTACGCTCGGTAGGTCCCGTAAATCCGGTATCGGACAAGGAGATTATTGAGATAGAATTGCAACTCAAAGACTTGGACTCAGTAGAAAAAAAACTCAATAAAGTGGAGCGCGCCGCCAAAGCCGGTGATGCCAAAGCCAAAGCCGAAGCAGAAGTACTACAACGCTACAAAACGGCTCTGGAACAAGGTAAAAACGCCCGCACCGTAGATGCCAGCGAAGAAGAAAAATTGGCGGTAGCCGATTTGTTTTTGCTCACTATGAAGCCTATGATGTATGTAGCCAATGTAGATGAGCAATACCTCCACCAAGACAACGACTATGTAAAAGCCTTGCGCGAAGCCGTAAAATCGGAAGGAGCTTTGGTGTTGCGAATTTGTGCCGCGCTCGAGGCGCAAATTGCCGAAATAACCGACTCCGAAGAAAAACAAATGTTTTTGCAAGAATATGGCTTGGCGGAGTCGGGCTTAGACCAAATGATTCGGGCGGGTTATAATCTTTTGGACTTGATTACTTATTTTACTGCCGGAGTTCAGGAAGTAAGAGCTTGGACAATTCGCCGTGGTTGGAAAGCCCCCCAAGCCGCCGGAGTAATTCACTCGGATTTTGAGCGCGGATTTATCAAAGCCGAAGTTATCAAACTCGCTGATTATCAGCAATATAAGTCGGAAGCAGCTTGCCGCGAAGCCGGAAAACTCAGCATTGAGGGCAAAGAATATGTAGTGCTTGATGGCGATATAATGCACTTTAGGTTCAATGTGTAGGCAATAAGTACTTTTGGATATTTGATTTATATTAATTTTTATAAATTGCTGATAATCAGATAGTTAAATCTTATAAAGGGTTCTTCACCACTTTTCAGGAATGAAAAAAATTTCTTTGTCATTCTGAGCAAAGCGAAGAATCTAAAGCGTTGATTATCAAGAGTTTCAGATTCTTCATTCAATGAAATTGCCAAAGGCAATTCCTGAAAAGTGGTGAAGAACCTTATAAAGTTTTTAAAAACCTTGTAAGATTTATGTAAATTATACGCAATCAAAAGTGTTTTTTTTGACATAAATTGCTTCATTCAACTTTGGTAAGGTTTAAAACTTTGCCGAAGTTAAAAACCAATTAATTTCAAGTATAATTTTAACAAGATACTTTTTAAGGTTTTAGCTAAGATAATATTTTATAAACAATTGATTATCAAATACTTACATAGGTTAAATATAATCAAACAATTGAATGGCTTCGCAAGATTTGACCCATATAGACAAAGACGGTACGCCCGGAATGGTAGATGTAGGCAATAAATCTATCACCGAGCGCATTGCCCGCGCGCAAGGGCGGGTGTATTTGCCTGCCGAGATTTTGGATTTATTGAGCAACGGAGATATTCAGACCAAAAAAGGCGCAGTGTTTCAAACGGCTATCATTGCCGGAACAATGGCGGTCAAAAAAACCGGCGAACTCATTCCATTTTGCCACCCTTTGCTTTTGGATAATTGTAAAATCAATATTTACTTGGCTGATAATCAGGAAGTTGCGATTGATTGTGAGGTAAAGGTTCACGCCAAAACCGGCGTAGAAATGGAAGCCCTTACTGGGGTAAGTGTTGCCGCCCTTACGATTTATGATATGTGCAAAGCTGTATCCCAAAACATTGTAATCAAAGAAATTCGCCTGATGGCAAAAAGCGGTGGCAAAACCGAGTTTAGCCGAGTTTCAGAAGAATAAACATAACTTACTGATTACCAAATATTTAACTCTAAAAAAATCAAAAAATTATGATACGTATTTTAGCTTTATTATTTGCGGCGATGTTTTTTTTGTTTGCCTATTGGCAACTCAACGACCCTGATGCTTGGTGGTGGGTAATAGCCTATTTGGTGCCTTCGGGGGTCTCGATAGGTTTTTTTATGGGTAGGTCGTCCCGAATTGTGCTGTTTTTGCTTGCCGTAGGCTATGGTGTGGCGGCAGTTATGTACTACCCCGAGGTATATCAAGGCTTGGGTTTAGAAAATTTGGCGATGAAAACCCCCGAGGTTGAGTTTGCCCGCGAGTCTTTTGGCTTGGGTATTTGTGCTTTGGTCTTTTTGTTTTATGCGGCAGTGTATCGCAAATAAAATCAGATTTTTTTTAGCGATCTAAAGCATTAGTTAATGAGGAATGAATGATGTAGAGTGGATAATTTTTGAATTACTTGAAAATCCACCAGAGTCGAGACGCGTTAATAGGTTATCAAAAAATGTTGTACGCATTATTATGGGATAATTATAAACTAAAGTAAACATTTATGAATACATAATTAATTGAAAATCAGGTATTTATATAATTCCTAATTCCCAATTATTAATTTCTAATTCCTATCAGTAGTTCGGACAGTTTTTAGTTTCGAGTTATTTATCGCTTGGCTAACCACTCGTTTGGGTTGAGTTTTTGGTTGGTTTTCCAAACTTGAAACTGGAGTTGAGAAATGCCTTTTTTGTCCATAAAAACCGTAGCAATCATTTGCCCTTTTTTTACTCTTTGCCCTACTTTTACCAATATATTTTTGACTTTGGCATATACCGTTAAGTACTCGCCGTGCCTCAGCATCACTACTTCGCCCCCCATAGCCGGTACCGTGGCAATGGTACTTACCACCCCATCATAAACAGCTTTGACGGCTTCGCCCGGGTTGGTACGAATGTCTATGCCATCGTTGTCAATCTGTACGCCTTTGAGGGTAGGATGTTCGCGCTTGCCAAAGTATGAAACTATGGTGCCGCGAGCCACCGGAAAAGGTAATTTGCCCTTGTTTTGGGCAAAACTTTTGACTTGTTGAGGCGCAAAATTATACTTTTGAAGCGCATTGTTTGGTTCGTTACCCATCCAAAAACTAAGGCACAAAAAAAAATAACAGCCCAAGCAAAGTATATGATTCAGAACCATTGTAAATTAACTTATTGTTTTTAAAAATTTGTAAATAGCTTATAATGAGCTACTTATACTTGGCAAGATTTTTAAAATCCTCAAAAATAATCCGTTTTAAACTCCCTCCAAATCTTGACCCGATTGCAAAGTTCGACAAAAAACTTAGAAAATAATGGTTCTTTCTTAGATTTAGTGCATTTGATTGACACAGTTGCTTGTGGGGATAGAAGCAACGACTTAAGATTAACAGATAAACACTTGATAATCAGATGTTTATATAAAAAACAGCAGAAATCGCTGTTTTGATATAAATAATATAAATAATTGATTATCAATTAGTTATATTATATTTGAGTATGTATATTAAATTTTTAGAAATCTATAAAAAAAGCCGGGTTTGCAAACCTAACAGGTGGAAAATCACAACTTCGGCAAAGTTTTAAACCTTTGCCGAAGTTCAAAAGAAAATTTACTTATCCTGTTACTTCTTCATCATCTCATCTAAAGTATTGACTGCCACAAAATGATAATTGGGACGGGCTTGGGTATAAATTTCTTTGGCAAGGGCTTTAGTTTTGGGGTTTTTGAGCAAAGCGGCATAAATCGGCACCAAAAACTTGCGCCGCCCCACACTCGTTAAAAATTTTTCCATTGCCGGATACGCTTTGTCATAATCGGATTGGATAGCCAATTGAAACCATTGTGCCAAAATTTCCGAATTACCTGAGTCGGTAAAATGAAAGTTTTTGTCCAAATCCTCTAAATACGCCGAATTGACCGACCTCGCCAACAACCGCAAAAAATACAGCCATTCGTGACTATTCCATTGTGCATCTAAGCAATCCTTTTGCATTGTTTTGATATAACAACCCGAAGCCGAGCCTACGTGGTCAAACCTTTCCGATTTAGGCACCGGGCAGTTTTGGGGCAATCCGGTTTGATATATCCATTCTTTGAGGTTTAATTTATCAGTTTCGGGTAGTTCTTTTTGCAAATAAGTCAAAAAACGCTCGGTATCCATTACTTTGAAGGCATTTTCAGTAAAGTATTTTTTCAGAAAATTGTCCATTTTTTCGCGCCCAATGGCTTCTTCAATCATTCGGAGCAAAAAGAAACCTTTTTCGTAGGCAATGTCGCTCACGCCTTCGTCGGGGTCGCGCCCGGCGAGGTTAAGTTTAAGTTGGGTGTCTTCGGGTTTTTCTTTCAAATCAGCCAAAGTTTCTTGCAAGTCTTGATAACCCAATAATGCCAACATATCGGCATAGGATTTGCCCTGTACAGCCTCCATAATTCTGCGCTCAAAATAGACCGTAAAGCCTTCATTGAGCCAAAAGTCGTTCCAAGTGGCATTGGTTACCAAGTTGCCCGACCAAGAGTGCGCCAATTCGTGGGCAATCAATGATACCAAAGAACGGTCTCCGGCAATGATGGTGGGTGTAGCAAAGGTCAAGCGCGGATTTTCCATTCCACCAAACGGAAACGAAGGGGGCAGTACAATTACATCATAACGTCCCCAAGCGTACTTGCCATAGAGTTTTTCGGCGGCGGCGAGCATTTTGGGCAAGTCGACAAACTCATCGGCACTTTTGCGAAGCAATGCGGGTTCGGCATACACGCCGGTATTTTCGCTCAAAGGCACAAAATCAATCTCACCGACTGCCAAAGCCAACAAATACGCCGGAATCGGCTGGGGCATTTTAAATTCATAAATCCCTGATTTATCGAGTTTTATGGGGTTTTCGGCACTCATTACTGCCAATAGGTCTTTGGGAACTTCCACCTTGGCAGAGTAGGTAAACCGAATCCCCGGGCTATCTTGGCAAGGCACCCAAGTACGCGCTAAGATTGCTTGCGATTGAGTAAATAAAAAAGGTTTTTGCTTACCGGCAGTTTGCGCCGGACTGAGCCATTGCAAAGCTCCGGCAGTAGGCGAGGTTTCGTAGTAAATATTGACCAATTTGGTATCTGCCTCAATATCTATTGCCAATGCCGAACCCTTGTAGGCTTGTTCTTTGGAGAGTTGAAATTTGGTTTCTTTTTCGGGTTTGCCTAGAGTTACTCGCTTGATAGTCAGCTCTTTAGTATCTAAAAACAATTGCTTTGCCGATTTTTTGTTCTCAAAAGTAATGCTGGCTTTACCAACAATGATTTTTTTATCAAAATCAACCTTGATATCCAATCCCAAATCGGTCATTTGGGCGTTTTCGGGCTGGGCAAAAGAGTGCACATCGCCTTGCGTTTGCATAGAAGTTTGGGTTTGAGTTTTTTCTTCGGTGGTTTGTGAACCGCCACAAGCCAATAAAAATGTCAGTAAAATTAAAAATAAGTGTTTCATTGGTTATATATGTTAATTTGAATGTTTTAGCCAATCAGTTGCTAAGGAATAGATACAAAATAAAAAACTTTTTAAAAACAATACTTCGGATATTTTTTTTTATAAGTGATTGATTATCAGTTAGTTATGTTATTTTAAATATTTTATGTAACTAGCTGATAAT
Source organism: Microscillaceae bacterium (assembly GCA_025455045.1). Classification (GTDB taxonomy): domain Bacteria; phylum Bacteroidota; class Bacteroidia; order Cytophagales; family Microscillaceae; genus JALONJ01. Next base: position 7,438 of record JALONJ010000468.1, read on the forward strand.
CAATCACTTAGCAAATAACTAGAAACCAGAAACTGTTCAAACTATTACTATGTAACAAGAACAAAGTAATGCGTACAATATTTTTTGATAAAGTCTTAATTTGTTGTTGTTAAAAGTGGCATAAACACTTGAAAATCAAGTATTTACAAAGATTTTATTTGCAAAAGCTAACGCAAGAATAAACTATTTAAACA
>JALONJ010000063.1 GCA_025455045.1 Microscillaceae bacterium
ACAAGGGCTAAGATACTTTTTTTAAAGCAATAATAAAATCATAACTTCTAGAAAGGCTTTTAATTTCCAAAAATTTACATCATATTAAAATCACACCCTATGACGAAGATGAAGAAAAACGTAAATTCAGGCGTGATGTAGCCCTCAAAGACCAAGACGGGGATTTATTTTTTGATAAATTACATTTTAAATTTTTGCAAATGCCTTTGTTCACCAAACAAGCACACGAATTGAAATCAAAATTTGATAAATGGTGTTATTTTTTGAAAAATTTAGAAAGTTTAGAGAATATTCCCCAAATTTTAAACGAGCCAATTTTTCAAAAAGCTTTTAATACGGCTGAGTTAGCCAACTTAAGCCCTGAGCAAAGAAATATTTATGAAGAAAATTTAATTCAATATTGGGGAATCAAAAGCGCTTTGGATACAGCAGTAGAAGAAGCTACTGATGATTTGAAAATTAAAATTGCTTTAAAACTATTTAAAAGAAACTTATCTGATGCCGAAATAGCTAAAGATACAGGTTTAAGCATAACGCAAATTGAAAAACTAAGAGCAAATTTACATAGAAAACCATAATCCATTGATTATCAATTACTTGTGGTTTTATAAATAATAATGACGGTAAAATTAGCTTGCTTTTATATTGATAGTTTACATTTAATTTTTAAAAAAAGCAATGAAAAAAGTTGTATATAATCCGCCTTGGTGGGCTAAAGCAAAACAATGGAGTGAGATCAATGAGTATTTTGAGAAGTACTTTAGTGGGCTTCATACCGAAATGATAAAATTGATTGAACACATTCAAAAATCAGGTTTATCAAAACGACTGTTTGCTTACACTTCAATGGATAAGCTTATTATTAGCATTTATGAAGATATAGATCCATTAAAAGAATCCTTGCATATAACTTTTGATTTGAAAGAAAATCATTGGATTTTTGAGTATTTTGGAGGACATCTCTATGGCCAAATTGAAGATAAACCGGAATTTTATCGAGTTTATAATAAAGAACAAGGGATTGAAAAACTAGAAAGTTTTATTTCAAAAATTGGTTGGTAAACTAAAAAAGTTTCTCATTTTTTTTTAAACTACTGATAATCAGGATTTTATATAGTCTATGTTGAATGAAAAATTGCCCTATTTTTATATTAACAAAAAAACTTGACCAAAATCACTAAATATTAAAATTGCTTAGTTTAACTTTGCCCAATTCAATTACCAATGTTACGTTCCATAACCATTATATTGCTCATTATCAGTATTTTAGCTCAAACTTTTGAGCGACTGGGCTTGGCTTTGTATTTGGGGTATAATCAAGCGTATATTGCTAAAGAGTTGTGTATCAATCGAGTACCAAAAAAAACGAAGAAAAATAAACGCCCGCCCGTTAATCCTTGTAATGGCAGTTGCTATTGGATGAAGAAAGGTCAAGAACAAGCAAAACGCGAAAAAAGCAATCCGGCAAGCTCGGATTCTAGCAAAGAGCTTATTTTATTTTGCGAAAGCAAAATTATACAACTCATTGATTATCAATTAGTTATAGATAAACAAGAAAATTTCTTTTACCAAGAAAAAAGCTATATTTCTCCAACTTTTGGTATTTTTCATCCGCCGGCAATTTAATAGAATTTGATTTATCGAAACACTTAATTTATTCCTACTGAATTAATTAGGCTGTATTTCTATTGTTTTTGATTAAAAAACTACGCAGATTTTGTAGAACCAAAACTTTGCTAAGTAGCTTATTTTCAATTACTTAAAATTTAATTCTAATGAAAGAAACTATTAAATCAATATTACTTTTGTGGGTTTTGGCTACTTCACTAAGCGGCTATGGTCAAAATCCTTCAGATGTTGCCGCCCAAAGACATCAAGAAATGATGGCAATACTTTATACACAACCCAAAATTCCCATCAAAACCATTGGTATTTTAGTCTATGACGGTTACAACACCCTAGATGCAATGGGTCCTTATCATATCCTCTCACAAATTATGGGGTCTAAGGTATTTTTTGTGGCTAAAAATAAAGGAATGATTAAAAACCAAAGCGGTTTACAAATCAAAGTTGATACCTCTTTTACTGAAGTGAGTAAACTGGACATATTGGTCATTCCGGGCGGGGCTAAAGAAACCCTTATGCAAACCCAAGATTCGGTTACCCTCAATTGGATACGCAAGATTGATAAAACCACTACCTATACTACCAGTGTATGCACGGGAGCTTGGATTTTGGGGGCGAGTGGTTTATTGAAAGGCAAGACCGCCACTACTAATTGGTATAGAGCTGAAGAAATGCTAAAAATCTATGGGGCAAACTTTAAAGAAGAACGTTGGGTAAAAGACGGCAAATATTGGACTTCGGCTGGGGTAACTGCCGGTATGGATATGTCTTTAGCTATTATTGATGAGCTAATGGGCAAAAAATACACCCAAGGCGTGATGTTGGATTTAGAGTATGACCCCAAACCACCCTACAATGCCGGTACTCCTAAAAAAACCGAACCGATTGTAGCCGATATGATGAAGGAAATGTATGATATGCTGATGCTACCATTCATAAAAGGTTTAAAAAAATAAAACCATAAGTAATTGATTATCAAATGTTTATAAATTCTTAATTCCTAAAAATGCTCCGCCCTATTATCACCACATTGCTCATTATCAGTATTTTAGCTCAAACTTTTGAGCGACTGGCATTGGCCTTGTATTTGGGTATCAACCAAGAGTATATTGCCAAAGAGCTGTGTATCAATCGAGTACCCAAAAAAACCAAGCAAAATAAACGCCCGCCCGTTAATCCTTGTAATGGCAGTTGCTATTGGCTGAAAAAAGGTCAAGAACAAACAAAACGCGAAAAAAATAATCCCGCAAGCTCGGATTCTAGCAAAGAAGTCATTTTATTTTGTGAAAATAAAAATATACAACTCATTGATTATCAATTAGTTATAGATAAGCAAGAAAATTTCTTTTACCAAGAAAAAGACTATATTTCTCCAAATTTCAGCATCTTTCATCCTCCGGCAATTTAATAGAATTTGATTGCCTACATCTGTAACTTACTCATTTTGAGTAGTTTACAATGATTTTTATTGCTTTTACCCAAAAGCAAGACAGGATTTTTTGTTTAAAAATCCAATTCAAATACCTCATTTTCAGATAGTTAAATGCTTTTATTGGAATGAAAAAATCATTTTAAAAACCATAAAATGATTCATAACTCATTCATTATCAGCATATTAATAAATTTATTTATTATCAAATTATTTAATTTTATGAAACTTTTGATATACATTCTTTTCTTTTGCCTGTGGGCAAATATTGTCTTTGCCCAACACAAAGTACAAGGCAAAATCTTTGACAATGAAACCAAAGAACCGACTGTGGGAGCGACCGTTCAGCTTGCCCAAAATTTGAATATAGGCACTACCACCAATGCCGAAGGCTACTTCGAATTTGATAGCCCCGAAGCCAACCCTACCCTCAAAATAGCTATGCTGGGCTATCAAAGTCAAGAAATTCAATACACAGGAGCTTCCTTAGCCATTGCTTTACAGACCAATGCTCAGGAATTACAAACAGTGGTTTTGACTGCCAATCGAGAAGCCGCTTTGCGGAGCGAAACTCCCGTTGCCATTTCAAAATTATCGGCTAAAATGATTGATGAAACCAAAGCAACTTCCACATTTGAACTCATCAACAAAACCCCCGGCGTGGTGATGCAAAGCTTAAATAATGAGCAACACGGTATGTCAATTCGCCAACCAATGGGTACGAGTGCCTATTATTTGTATATGGAAGATGGCGTGCCGATTCGCCCTTTGGGCGTTTTTAATCACAATGCTTTATTAGAAATCAATCAGTTTGCTATCAGTTCTATTGAGGTAGTCAAAGGACCGGTTTCTTCTATTTATGGACCCGAAGCCGTAGGCGGAGCTATCAATTTTGTGATGCAACGCCCCACTGCTGTACCTTCGGCGCGAGTAGGTATTCAGTTTGACAATTGGGGTTTTCGCCGGGTACAGTTTGGAGCTGGGGCTAAACTGGGCAAATTTGGATTTTATATCGGCGGATTGAGCAGTAAACAAACCGACTCTTGGATGAGTGCTTCCGATTATGATAAAACCTCAGTCAATGCCCGACTAGAGTATCATTTTAGCCCACGCACCCGCTTGATTGGCAATTTTATTTATGGCAAATATTTTTCCCAAATGAGTGGGAGTGTGGATAGTGTGGCTTTTTACAACCGTCAGTATATCAGTACATCTGATTTTACCTATCGTAAATCCGAAGCCAGTCGCTCGCGCCTGACTTTGGAACACGACTGGAAAAATGGCTCTAAAACCTTTGTTACTTTATTTCAAAGGAGCAATCAACACGGTCAAAACCCAAGCTATGCGATTCGCTGGAATCCAACGCCGAGTGCCACCAACGACCCCAAAAAAGCAAGAGGTGAAATCAACTCCAATAATTTTACGAGTTACGGAATCATTGCCCAACACAGCCAACGGTTCAATTTTTTAGATTCTAAGCTGATTGTCGGGGGAGTTTTTGATTATTCGCCGAATGATTACTGGGCATATCAAATTAATTTGAATGCAAAATTACGCTCTGATGGCAGGTCGGTTGAGCAGTTTACCATTGCCGAAGAACGCCCCGATTTGCGTTTGGCAAATTATTCTGCCAAAATTCATAATTGGGCAACTTATCTACAATACGATTTTGAAATAACCAAAAAACTTCGAGTCTCAATGGGCGGGCGTTATGATAGAATGGCATTTGATTATGATAATTTTATCAATAACTCAGCAGGCACACGCGAGTATAGCCAATTTACCCCCAAGCTCGGCTTAACGTATGAAGTTGCCAAAGATAAAGGCTTGTATATCAATTATTCACAGGGTTTTTCGCCCCCTTCTTTGACGGCAATCTTTCGCCCGCGCCCCAATACCAATCCGGTGGAGTTTTATACTAATCTTGAACCTGCTCAATTTCAAAATTATGAAATCGGCACTTGGTTGGCTTTTTTCCAAAACAAATTGTATATCGACTTAGCCTTTTATCAAATGAACGGCACCAACGAATTGCTCAACATTCGCCAGCCCGACAATTCATTTGATTACCAATCGGCGGGGCGTACCTTGCACCGAGGCGTTGAATTTGGCTTCACTTTCAAACCGACTCAGGAGTACTTTTTCCGTTTTGGCGGAACGAATGCTTTGCATCGCTTTGAGGATTTTCAAATCAGTAATCGCCAAAATGATGTTTTACGCAACTTAGCCGGTTTTGAAATGCCCTCTGCCCCCCGCTGGACTTGGAATACCGAGCTATATTATTACCCCAAATGGCTCAAAAACTTCCGTACTTCGCTTGAGTGGCAATATGTATCGGGCTGGTATCAAAATCAAATCAATACCATTCGTTATGAAGGCTATAATTTGGTCAATTTCCGAGTGGGCTATCAATGGAAAGGCATTGAGATCTACTCCAATGTAATGAATGTAGCCAATGCTCTTTACGCCAACGGTGCCTCGCGTGGCAATAACCCAACCGACCGCACTACTTTTACGCCGGCTGCCCCGCGTACTTTGGTACTTGGGATTCAATATAATTTTGCCGGAAAAAAATAATGAGGAGTGAGGAACGAGTAGTGAGGAGTGAGGAGCGAGAATGAAATCAGGAAGTTCTAGCTTTATCCTAAACCTTAACTCATTTACGCGGGCAGGCTAGACAGCCTGCGTTACAATTTTCCTGAAAAGTGGCAAAAAAGTTTTTTTAAAATATAAATACCTGATTATCAGGTATTTATAAAAGCATAGAGAACTCACGCAATGGGTGCATTTCAAATTTATTCCTTAGATTCCCTCTCTCAGAGGAGAGGGCAGGGGTGAGGTCTTAAAACGTAAATTTGAAATGCACCCCACTCAATTCGCTGATTTCGGATTCTAAAAAATGTAAGTTATTAAAAATCAAATAATTAAAATGGAAAATAATTCAAGTGTGCTTTTTCAAGAAACCCAAAATATAAATAGTGAGAGGCTAACCAAGCCCTCAGGCTCAAAAATCAATCGATTTTTGAAGCGAAATATTTATAATTGGCACAAAATCATTGGTTTGATAACTATAATTCCCGTGATTTTATGGACGCTTTCGGGCTTGATGCACCCTTTTATGGCGCATTGGTTTAAGCCTACGATTGCCAAAGAATTTTTAATGCCCCAACCTTTGGCTAAAAATCAAATTAAATTATCGGTTCAGGAGGTTTTGGAAAAAAATAAACTCAAGTTTTTCAAAAACTTTCGCTTGGTTTCAATGCAAAATCAAACCTATTATCAAATCAAAAATAATCGAGATAAACTCTTGTATTTCAATGCTTTAGATGGCAAAGAACTCAGCAATGGCGATAAAGTGTATGCCGAGTTCTTGGCGCGGTATTTTTTGAATGATAAAAGCAGTCAAATCAAATCCATTACCTTACAAACCGAATTTGACCAACAATATAAATACATCAATCGTTTGTTGCCGGTTTGGAAATTGACTTTTGACCGCCCCGACCAAATGGATATTTATATTGAAACCTCCTCGAGTCGATTGGGAACATATAATCCGACTGTCCGCAAGGCGTTTTTGTGGGTTTTTGATAATTTTCACAATTGGGCATTGTTGGATTTTATTCCTTATAAATGGCTGAAAATCAGCATTATGCTTATTTTGTTAGGAATTATAATGGCTTCGGCGGTGAGTGGGGTTTTGATTTATGGCTTGTTATGGAAAAAATTTAAAAAACCCGCCTCAGACAATAAAAAAGGTATTTTATTACAATATCATCGACAAATCGGCATTGCTACGGCTTTGGTTACGCTCACTTTTGCCTTTAGTGGGGCATATCATCTCACGCGTAAACTTGAGCCAAATCGCCTGCCCGAAATGGCGTATTCACCCATTCTCAAAACTCAAGATTTACAAATCGCTTCCTTAGATTTGAATGTAGATTGGGAAAGATTGAGCAATTTATCGGTTATCAAAAAAGGAAAAAACCATTATTTTCAAGCTTTTTATACCAAAAACGAAGAAAAACCTGCCGAAGTAGTCTATTTTGATGCAGAAGATGGAAAAGTTTGGCAAAAAGGCAATGAACTGTATGCCCGATTTTTGGCAAATAAATTTGCCAATGCCTTAGCCAATGTCAATACTTCGGGAGCTGATTGTTGTGAGCCGAGTTTAGAAATACCCAACGCCGACTTATCGGAGGCTAATTTATTGAAAATCAATACTTTAACTGCCTTTGATAAACGCGAATACGGCTTTGTGTTCAAGCGTTTGCCGGTAGTGCAATTGGCGTATGACACCCCCCAAAAGGACAGTTATTTTATCGAGACCGCCACTTCGCACCTTGCCGCGCACGTGAGCAATGCCGACCGCTACGAGGGCTACTCTTTTGCGATTTTTCATAAATTTTTGTTTTTGGAATGGGCGGGCAAAGATGTACGCGATATAGCTACAATGCTTTCGGCTTTGGGAGTATTGGTGGTGGCGTTGTTTGGCTTGGCAGTTTTTTTGAGGCGATAGATTTGTAAGTACTTGATTATCAGTTAGTTATGAATTTATAAAACGGCTGGAAAATCGCTGATTTTTCAGTCGTGTTTTTGTAAAATCGCAAAGATTTTGCAGAAGTGAATGATGTGGGTGAGATGCTAGAAAATATTTTTGTAAAATACTCATTATCAATAACTTATATTATTTTGCTCAACTTTAAAAAACGGATTGCCTTGCCTTTGTTTTTTTAAAATAAAAATTCATTTAGTTTTGAAGCAAATTTGATAAAAATGAAAGCAATTAAAAAGCTGGTTTGGCAAATATTAAATTATTTGGGTTTGGGTGGAATGATACAGTTACAATTATTGAGTGGTTTGAAAGAAGATGGTTGGTTTCGGAGTTTTCATACCAAACAATCTGTAAACCGAAAAGGAGAGCCTATACCTTGGTACAATTATACTTTCATTAAATTTCTTGAGCCGCGCTTAAAGCCTGATTTTCAACTATTTGAGTACGGAGCGGGTAATTCAACTATTTGGTATGCCCAAAGAGTAAAAAGGGTAAAAGCCGTAGAAAATGACCAAAATTGGGTAAATTTATTGCAAGCCAAACTCCCCAAAAATGCGGAAGTAGTCTATCGAGAATTGAATGAAAATAAAGATTATATTCACGAAATAAAAGCCCAAAATCAACAATACGAAATAGTGATTGTGGACGGCCGCCGCCGCAATGACTGCGTGATGGCAAGTATAGAATATTTAAAACCTAATGGAATTATTATTTTGGATAACTCAGAACGTGCTGATTATCAGCCGGCTAAGGATTTTTTGCAAACCAATGGTTTTAAAAGTTTGGATTTTATAGGAATGGTCGGCATCAGCTCGCATAATACCTGTACTTCTATTTTTTATAAATCGGATAATTGTTTGGGGATTTAATGCTCTAGTTTCTTACCTGATAGTGAGTTGATTACATTAAAATTAAGTTTGTAAATATTTGATTATCAATAGATTATGGATGTATTTTTTCATAATTAATGGGCAATTTATTTCTCAATAAATACTTCATTCTTCTTGGTCTTTTAAGTTAACAGTATGATAAAAACAGGGAGAGGAAATTTCGGCTTTTGAACTGCCTATCATCAAGTAAATATACGCGCAAAAACTTTGGGCTTATATTGAATGAATAATTGATTTGTGCGCCAAGGCGCAAATTGCGTACCCTTAAACCGTAGCACCCAATCCAACCTCATTCTTGAAAAGTGCTGAAGAATCATTGATGATTTCTTAATTCCAAAGAGAATCAAATAATTTAAGTTTTATTCAATCCTATCCGAACTATTGTATATTTGAACTTAAATTTAATTGATTTTTTGCGTACTTTTGAAGCATTAAATTTGATTTTATCAAGTTTTTTTAACTTAGGAATTAGTAATTGGGAATTAGGAATTGTTTAATTACCTTATTTTCAATTGATTACGATTTTAAAAAGTTTACTTTATTTTGTATCTATTCCTTAACTAATTAATAAAGCCTTGATAATCAAATGATTAACTGATAAAAATTTCTTTCAAAAAAATTTAATTTTAATCAAAAATACTATGCCGGGAGTTGAATTATTTGGTGCCGAAGAGCGCAAAGAAGTCAATGACGTTCTCGAGTCGGGAATGTTATTTCGATACAACCACGACCACCTACGCAATGGACATTGGAAAGCCCGCGAGTTTGAAGCCGAGTTAGCCAAATTCAATCAAGTAAAATATGCGCATACCTGCTCAAGTGGCTCTACCGCCGTAGCTACGGCTATGGCTTGCTGTGGTATTGGCGTTGGTGATGAGGTGATTGTACCGCCTTTTACCTACATTGCCACCATTGAAGGCGCATTGTTGGCAGGAGCAGTACCGGTTTTTGCCGAAATTGACGAGAGTTTGTGCCTGAGTCCCGAGGGGATTCGCAAGGTTTTGACTCCCCATACCAAAGCCATCGTACTGGTGCATATGTGCGGCTCAATGGGCAAGATTGAAGAAATATTGCAAATTTGTGCAGAGCATAATCTAATTCTAGTCGAGGATACCGCTCAGGCATTGGGCGCGAGCTACAAAGGCAAAATGGCAGGTACTTTTGGCAAAATGGGTTGTTTTTCGTTTGATTTTTTTAAAATTATTACTTGTGGCGAAGGCGGTGCAGTCATTACCAATGACGAACAACTCTACGATTATGCCCACCAGTACGCCGACCACGGACACGACCACATCGGCGACAATCGCGGAATGGAGGGGCACCCTATCATCGGTTTTAATTATCGGATTGGCGAAATGAACGCCGCCATCGGGGTAGCCCAGTTGCGCAAAATCGATTATATTATGGCACAACAGCGCAAGCACAAAAAAGCGATGAAGGAGTGCTTGGCGCAATATCCCGAAATCAGTTTCCGCTATACTCCCGACGAAAGCGGTGATTCGGCGACTTTCTTGGATTTCTTTTTGCCCGATGAAGCCACAGCTCGGAGCTTGGTCAAAGCCTTCCAAGAAGCCGGAGTACCCCAATTGACTGGCGTGCAATATTGGTATGACAACAACTATCACTATATCAAAAATTGGGAACACTTCCGCAATATGCAAACCGTAGCTAAGTTATATGTCGAGACCATCACTCCGCCCCAAGATTACAAAACCTTGTTTTTGCCCCAAACCGACAATTTAATGAGCCGCCTCATTTCATTGGTTGTGAAAGTAGCTTGGACTGAGGAACAGTTAAGTGATTTAACCCAAAAAATGAACACGGCTTTGGAAAAAGTCTTTAGCAAAACTTTGGTCTAAGCCCAAAGATTTATTTTGATGATACTTTATTTCAAGTGGTTTGCCCGCAAGGTAAACCATTTTTTTCGGAGCTGGACGTATGTAAATTTTTTATAACTATCTGATAATCAAATGATTAACTGATTATATTTCAATTTAGAATTCAAGTGTTTTTAACTATCGGATTATCAATTGCAAAACAGCCTTTAGGCTGTCTTATCACAGCCTAAGGGCTGTTTCACATACCTATTTGTGAAAAGTCAAAGATAATCAACAGATTATTGTATCAAGAAAAAATTAACCTCAAAAATATGAACAAAAGAATTTTTCTAAAAACGGCGGCATCTTTGAGTTTGTTGAGTGTTTTCAACCCTTTCAAAGCATTGGGCAAAGCTCCTGAGCCAATCATAGCCCAAACTTGGCGCGAAGAAGAGTTTAAACTGCCCGATTTGCCCTATACTACGGAGGCACTCGAGCCGAATTTTGACAAACTCACTATGGAAATTCACCACGGCAAACACCACGCCGCCTACGTCAAAAACCTCAACGATGCCCTCAAAAACACACCCTTTGAGCCTATGACCCTTGAAGAAATATGTGCCAAAGTAACTGACAAGTTCCCTAAAATTCGCAACAATGGTGGCGGACATTTTAATCATTCCTTGTTTTGGACTATTTTGAAAGCCAATGGCGGCGGACAGCCCGAAGGCAAACTCGCAGAAGCGATTAATCAGGCTTTTGGTTCGTTTGACAAATTCAAAGAGCAGTTTGCCAATGCCGGCAAAGACCGATTTGGCTCAGGCTGGGCTTGGTTGATTGTAGATGCCAAAAAACAGCTCAAAATCACATCTACTCCCAATCAAGATAACCCCTTGATGAGCAAAATCATCAAAAACAAAGCCGAGCTAGGCACACCCATCTTGAGCTTAGATGTGTGGGAACACGCTTATTACCTCAAATATCAAAACAAGCGTGCCGATTATATCAATGCTTTTTGGAATGTTGTCAATTGGGAAGAAGTTGCCAAGCGGTTTACAGCCGTCAAATCTTAGATTTATTGGTTAATTGTCTAAATAAAAGCGAATACTTGGTATAATATAAAAAATCCCTTTCTTGTGAGAAAGGGATTTTTGATATTGATATGTAACTTGCTTATTATCAGTAAGTTATAAAAAAAGATTAATGACCGCCTTTTTTACAACAAGCAGGCAATGTGCTGTATGCTTTTTCATTAGCTCCTACATTGTCGGCATCATAGCCCGTATTGGCAATGGCTTGGCGAATTTGGTCAGCCGAAATTTTGTTCGAGTTATAAACTACTTTGATGGCTTTGGTCTCGAGGTCGAGGTTTGCCATTTTGATACCGGGGGTTTCGTTGAGAGCTTTCTCGATGCGCTCTTTGCACATTTCGCACTGGGCAGAGGTAACAATGCTAATTTCTTGGTTGCCTTTGGCTTTGCCTTTACTGACTTTGTCGGCTTTGCCTTTTACTTTTTCGGTTTTATTTTTTGCTTTTTCTTTTTTGTCTTGGGCTTGTGCCGAAACTGTAAAAGCAATCACTAGCAAGGCACAAAATAGAAATTTAACTACTTTCATATTTTTAAGCATTTAAAATTAATTTTTAAAATATCATAACTTGCTGATTATCAGTTTTTTATAAAATATTCAATGCTTTTAAAATCATCGTTGATTTGTTCTTCTTAATCTTCAATTTTGATTGTTCCCAAATCTTTGATGCCACCGTTATTTACAACCACTTGATTAATGATTTTGTTCTCAAAGCCCGCAACGGGCGCAAAAGCTACTTTGTAAGTACCGGCAGGAAGGTTTTTGATTAAAAAATGTCCTGTGCTGGCATCGGCAATCGTTCCGGCTATGGTATCGCGGTTGGCAATGACATACACCGCCGGATTAGCCGCTACCGGATTGATTTTGCCTTTGATGCCTCCATCTATGGCTTCGGTAATTGCTCTTATCACGGGTTTGAGTTTAAATTTACCACTGCCAGTCTCCACTATGGAACGCGAAGCGTCAAAATCAAGCAATATTCGGTAATTGATGCCTTCTTGCAAGGTGGCATTGACTTGAATCTTTAAACCGGATTGCATTGCGCTTGGGGTGTCAAGGGGTTTGCGGGTGTTTTGTCCTTTGAGTCTAATGGTGTTATTTTTGCCCAAAATAAGGCGAATTTGTGAAACTTTGCCCGCCGGCAGGTCTATATCTGCCAAAAGTGTATCCAAGCCATTGGTAAGTTTGAGTATGTTATATACTCCGGTGCGGGTATTTTGTAGTTTTATCCAGCCATTTTCATCATTGGGAGAGTCCGACACATTGATACGGATTTCTTGAATATCAATATTGACTTCGGAGTAGTCGCCGGGGGCATCGGTCATTCGTATCTCCAAACGAGCCGCTTTGGGGTCTTGATTGCAAGCTAACCAACCCAAACTACTCAAAATTAAGAAGATGTAGCTTAAAAAGTTAATTTTCATAAATTACAATGTCGTTAAATATACTTTTGAGACTTGAACAAATATATTAATTAATTGATAATCAAATATTTAACCAATCTTATCTTGAGCTTTTATGAGCGTTGATAGAGACTGGGTTATTAGCCCAGTCTCGTAATTTTTTTGGTTCAATCGTTAATTTGGGGATTGAGTACAAACCCTAAGGGTTTTAAAAAACCCTTAGGGTTTAATTCTACTTTGGCACTTTAAAAATAAGTCAGGAGATTTGAGCTATTTTTTTTAAATATCTTCTTCAAATTTTTGATTAAAGTTGTGTTTTTCTATGTTTTCTATGTTACTATGTGGTTCAAAAATTAAAAGTGCCAAAGTAGAATTAAATAATCTTGAAAAATTACTATGAATTAACCAAATTAACGATAGAGCCATTTTTTTTAAATAATTCGTTGTTTTTCAGAGGTTTAGAAATTAACTCTCAAACCTCCACCACCATTGATCCACATCCAAAACGTAGCCGGAAACAGCTCAATGGTTGGGTTAAGCTCGGCAAACAATGAAATAGGTATTTCAGGAATATACCACTCGATACCCACATTACCCACAACCCCCAAAGCAAAGGTATTGTAATCGCGGTTGTCGCGCCGGTCGTAATAACGGCGACCACTGAGTTGCCCCCCTATACCATAATAAATATCCAAACCTTTTGCGCCTTTGATAGGCTTGTGCCAAAGGTAGTTAATCATCAAGGTTGGGCTACCACGATAATAGTAGTCATCTTTCCAATAACGGCGGCGGTCGCCCCGATAATAACCCCACCCACTGTAGCCAAGCGTAATATCTAAGGCGCGACTACCGCCCTTGAGGTACTTTTTGATACTAAGACCGGCGGGTTCACCGCCCCTGAGACCAATACCCCAATCTTTTTTTTGGGCAAATGCCAAACTGCACAACAAGCTGAATGTTAAAACAAGAATTAGTTTTTTCATAAAATAAATTTTAATTAAACATATTTGGTTTTTTCATTAGCTTACATACGGTATTTTAAAAGATAGGTTATTTTACTAATTAGTTTAACAACTCATTAACGCCGTCAGAAGTTTTGCGTACCTATCAAGAAACTGAATTGATATTAGTAAATCATTGATAATCAGGTATTTGCACTATTTCTAATTTTTAATTCTTTCCTTAGCCTTTTTACAAAAAAATTAAATAAAAACTTGATTTAATGCAAATATAAATAAGCCCAAATAAACTAATCCTTTGATGTAAGTTTTGCTGATTAAGTCGAAATATTTTGAGCTAAAATACTGACAATCAATTAGTTAAAAAACAATCAATTGAAGGTAGATGTAAATGACAAATCTAGGTTTGGGATAAAAAAACTCAAATTTGCCCCGACTTTGGAGCAAATTTGAGGAATTTTATGATAATGATTTGAAAATCCAGCCATTAGGCTCAATTTAGCCGCCAAAATGGAAGTACAAAGTAGCCGTGTGAGTAGTCAATCTTTGTAGTGGGCGGTCATAAAAATTATTGTTGCGCTTGAGTACATCAACCAACCCGTGCGAAAAACGCAATTCAGGAGCGAACTTAAAGAATGGGAAAAACACATCAAATCCTAAGCCGTACTCTATACTAGCATCAAATGAGCTGGTACCTACCACCAAGTCGCCGGTTTTGCCTCGCCCTAGTGCAATCGAGGGCTTGATACCACCGATAAAGTACATTCCGGCAATGCCTCTGAGTTGCGAGCGATATTTGAATAACAAGGGAATCTCTAACATAGATGACTCCACCGGAACTTCGGTGTCAATACTAATACCGGGCAATAGATTATTGGGCCCAAATTTATAAACCAAACGGCGTTGATAAAAAGCCGCATTGAGTTGCGCCCGAAAATCCCAGAACTCACTAATCCGAAAATTGCTGTAAAAACCTATGGAAAAGCCCAAGGAGGATTTCTCAAATACGTTGTCCACTCGGTATAACAGTCCGTTTTCGTTGAATGTACCAGAAATACTTTGAGCATAAAACCCACTCCGCATTACTCCTCCATAAAAGCCAAAGGCGATGGGGCGTTTGAAATTGCGATTGCGAGTTACCGAGCGGGCGGCATCTTCGGAGTAGCGGCGACCCCGATTTTCGTCAATAAACCACTGTGCGTCAGCTATATACGGAGTAAAAAAAGCCAACAAGAAAAAAAGGCAAATCAGACGATTTTTTTGCCCTTGTAAACGGTACTGATTCCAAAAGTAAGGGGTTTGCATAAAGTTTCTTTAAATCCGGTTTGTTCTAAAATTGTTACAAATTGTTTGCCGTCAGGAAATACTCGTACCGACTCGGGCAAATAAGTATAAGCTGACTTGTCTTTAGAAACGAATTTTCCGACTGTAGGGAGGATAAAATTGAAATAAAAATTATACACCTGTTTAAACGGAAAGTATCGAGGTCTCGAAAACTCTAGTACGACCAAACTGCCATTTGGTTTCAAAACTCGGTGAATATTTGCCAAACCTTGCCCCAAATTTTCGAAATTGCGTACACCAAAAGAAACGATAACCGCATCAAAATAATTGTCAGGAAACTCAAGATTTTCGGAATCGCCGCTTATCAATTCAATTTTGTCGTTCAATTGGCGTTTTTTGAGTTTTTCGCGCCCGTGGGCGAGCATCCCTTCCGAAATATCCACGCCAATAATTTTTTGGGGCTTGAGTTTGAGGGCTTCTACCGCAAAATCGCCGGTACCGGTGGCTACATCTAAAATCAATTGCGGTTTTTCGGCTTTGAGCAAGCCAATGGCGGTTTTGCGCCACAGAATGTCGATGCCCAAACTCAAAAAGTGATTTAAAAAATCATAGGTGGGCGATATTTTATCAAACATTTGCGCTACTTGTGCCTTTTTGTCCATTGCTTGGTCTTTGTAAGGCACTACGGTCGGTTTTTCCATTTATTTTAAAAATTAAAATGAATTTTTAACTCATTCATTTACAAAAGTAAATGTTGTAAGCAAATGTTGTTGATTTTAAGCAAATTTATTCAATTCCAAACGCCAATCATAGCTTTGATAGCGAATTTTGGGGCGCACCGCCGCCGAAACGATTTGGTATTTTTGCAACATTGCCATAACTCCGGCAATGCCCCCAAAATCGCCACGAAACCAAAACATTAGCTTGGCTATATACACCGTATTGCTGGTGGGGTCGTAATGGCTTTCGGACTCCAAATAGTTTTTTGTAGCAGTATCTAGCTGATTATCAAGGTTTTGTGGAGTGTAAAATGCAATGGGTGGGCAGCTTTTTGCTCCGCAATTGAGGGCGAAGTGGATTCGGTAGTCGCGGTAGCTGACCCGATTTGCTTTTTCAAAAGGGCTAATCCACCAATTGGTGAGATAACCCAAGCCATATTTGAACTGAGAACGCCGCAATATACCGTGTTCTATCTCATCTAAACTAAGCCATTGTTGGGCAATTTGAATATTTTTGCGCTTAAAAATAGTTGTTGGTTTTTGTTTTTGTTCTATAGCTTGGCGCAAAATGACTTGGGCAAAAGCATTGTAAATATTCAACCAAAAAGCAATTTTGGATAAATCATCAATTAATTCAGCTTTAAGCATAACCACCTGATAATCAGCAAGTTGCTGAATTATATCGGCGAATGGTTTGTCCGTTTTGACGGCTAACAATAGTTTTTGCGACAATTCTAACAAGTTCATAAGTCGGCGATTTTTTTGATTATTAAGTCATTATTTTCCTACAAAGTTCCCCATCTTGGTGGGTATTCATATCAATTGGCTTGATTTTTCCGTTTAAATGCTTGAGTTTGTTAAATTCAATGGTTTCTAGTTCCGAGTTTCTAGTTTTTAAGTTCTTGAGCTTTTAATAAAATACTACTGTACAAATTTCAAATCGATAAATATAAATCATTGATAATCAACATTTTGCGTCTTAGCGTCTTTGCGTGAAAACATATTTTGTATAGTACGCGGGCAGGCTATACAGCCTGCGTTACATTTTTCCTGAAAAGTGATGAAAAATCAATATTTGAATTAATCAATTGATAATCAAGCATTTATAATAATAAAGTGAATTTATGAAAGCAATAAAATTGAGTTTTTTGGTGAGTTTTTGGCTGGGAATTACCTCATTTGCCCAAGCCCAACGAAAAGTAACCGTTTTTTACGATAGTCTGCCCGGCAAGCTCCAAGAGGAGTTTTACTTGGTAGAGAAAAACGGACAAGAAATCCGCGAAGGCGAATATCGCAGTTATTTTCCGAGTGGCAAAATAGCCACCCGTGGGCAATACCGCAATGGCAAACGTGATAGCGTATTTGTGGGTTACTATGAATCAGGCGAAAAACGTGTAGAAATCGGCTACCAAAACGATATGCGCAACGGCGATTTTTTGGTGTATGACCTTGCCGGAAAAATCCTCCAAAAAGGTTGGTATCTCAATGATTCGCTCAATAACACTTTGGTCAACTATGATGAAAAAGGCATTATGACCAAAAAAAGTTCCTTTGTCAATGGCAAACTCAATGGCAAAGTCGAGGCTTTCTACCCCAGTGGAGCTTTGCAAGAAGAAGGCGAGTACAAAAATGGCAAACTTAATGGCTTGACCAAAAAATATTTTGAATCGGGCAAACTATCATCTGAAGAAGAATTTTTGGAAGGTACGCCGCACGGAGTTTACAAAACTTATTACGAAACCGGACAATTGCAAACCACCGCCCGCAACAAAGGCGGACTCAAAGACGGTGAATTTGTCCAGTATGCCGCCAACGGACAAATCACACTCAAAACATTCTATATAGCCGATAAAACCGACAAATATTACCTGACATTTTATAAAGACGGTACCCCCAAACAAGAAACCTATTTCAAAAAAGGGCAACGCATTGGCACCGAGAAGTTTTTTTATGCCAATGGCAAAACCAAACAAACCACTGAATACTCGGAAGGCGAACTCAACCAAAACATCAAAGAGTACTACGAAGATGGCACTTTGAAAGCTGAGAAAAAATTTGAATTGGGCAAATTTGCCGGTACGTGGAAGTTTTATTTCCCTTCGGGAAAAATTCAGATTGAAGAGCCTTATTTGAATGGCAAATTGGAAGGGCTGCGCAAAACTTACCGCGAAACCGGCTCAATTGCCCAAGAAGAACAATATTTGAAAGGTACAAAAACCGGCTACCTTACTATTTTTGACGAAGCCGGTAAAATGAAAGAGCAAATTCCTTATCGCTCCGATATGAAAGCCGGAACTTACAAAGCCTATCACCCCAACGGCAAGCCCGCCGAAGTGGGTATCTATCGCTATGGCAAAAAAAATGAGGCTTGGCGAACCTATGACGACAAAGGCAAACTGCTCAAAACCATCGTATATAACGCCGATAAAATCGTCAGTGAAAAAGTAGAACCTGTGGAGGAAAAAAAGGGCGAAAACTAGCCGGCAACTACTATTTTTAGCAATTGATTGATAAGTGAAAGAGCGTACCATTTGGCGATTTGCCCTAAATTGTAGAAATTTGTAAAAACTTAGTTTAGGTATCAATAGACTAAGTTTTTACAATTAACGCCCTGATTATCAAATCATTAGCTACCATAACTTTGACAACAAAAATTATTCATTTACCCGAAATCGGCGAAGTACATCTCCACAAAAAAGCCCGCGCCAAGCAACTCAGTATTCGTCTCAAACCTCAACAAGCCGTACAAGTAACTATCCCTCAACGACTTAGCTTTGCCGAAGCCGAAAAAATAGTTTTGAGCAAAGTTGCTTGGATAAAAAAACACCTACCCAAAATGCAAGAAATTGCCCAACAAGCTACGGTGTTTTCGCCTGCCCAGCCTTATACTACTCGTTCACATCAGTTGTATTTGTTGCCTAGTCAACAGCCTGATTTTCAAGTACTTCGAAAACAAAATCGAGTCGAGCTGTACTACCCGCAAACTCTTGACTTTGCCGACCCGAGCGTACAAAATGCCGCCAAAGCCGTACTGCTCCGAATCTGGCGCACCGAAGCCCAAAATTATTTGCCTCAACGTACTGCCGAACTTGCCCAAAAAAATGGTTTTCAATTCAAAGCGGTCAAAATCCGGCAGGCGCGTACGCGCTGGGGTAGTTGTTCACACGACAATATCATTAGCCTCAATTTGCATTTGGTTCGTTTGCCACAGTCTTTGTTAGATTATGTTATCTTGCACGAGCTTTGTCATACGGTTGAAAAAAACCACGCTCCGGCTTTTTGGCAATTGCTCGACAAAGTGTGCGGCAATGCCAAAGCCCTCGACAAACAATTGAATGATTTTCGCATTGAGGTCTTTTAGTAAATACCTGATAATCAAATATTTAACGCTAATTTTTTTTACTAATAAATGCAATTTGATATTACTGCACCACCGTTTTCAGTTCTTCGAACCCAACTACAAGCTACCGAAAAATTATGGGGCATACCTGGGGCTATGGTATCGCATACCGGCAATATTCAAATTCAAAATCGAATTGTCAAAAGTCGTTCAATCCGCAAATGGTTGGCTACTTTGTTTGGCAAAAGCATTTTTCAACAAGAAATTATTGCTCAAAATACTGCCGAAATCATCTTCAAACCGCAAGGCACGCACATTATCCCCATTGCCTTCAGTGGCGACAAAACTTTGATAGTTTCGCCCGATAATTATTTTTTGTTTACTGGTTTGGATTATGAGGTGGTGTGGTTGCATTACAATCCTTTTGTAAAATTTTGGGGCGAAGGCACTTTGTTTTTGAGTAGTTATGGCGAATTGATTGAAATGCAAATCATTGATAATCAGTGCTTTAGAATCAATGATGATTATTTGGTGGCTTTTGAACCCGAGGTCAAATTTATTGACGATTGGAATTGGAAAGGCTTAAAAAACTCTTTGGTAAGTGGTACTGATTATATTCGTTTGGAAGGAAAAGGCAAGTTTTGGCTACAATCGCGCGAAAGTCTGGCTTCGGCAAGTGGTGGAGGGAGTATTTGGTCAAGTCTTTGGCGGTTTTTTGATTGATTTGTAGTTTTAAAAATGATATAAACATCTGTAAATCAAACACTTATATTAAATTTTATTTACAAAAGCTAATCCAAAAATAAACTATTTAAACACCAAGAACACTGAGAAAATGCCCACAAAGTACACAAAGAACTTTGTGTTTCTTGGTGCCTAAATAGTGAACTTTGTGGTAAATTAACGTGAATATTTTGAGAAATATTGAAAAAGTACAAAAAGTGAAATCTTTAAAAAACAATCTAAAATCTCCCCAAGCCGTCGTCTTGTAAGGAACTTTGTTAAATTGCTATTACTTAAAAAAATGCTGCAATTATTTGACTGTGTCTGCTTCTGGCTGATAATCAATAATTTATAAGGTTCTTCACCACTTTTCAGGAAAATTGTAATGCAGGCTGTCTAGCCTGCCCACGTAAATGATTTGAGGCTTAGAATAAAGCCATAATTTCCTCAAAATGGGTAAAGAACCAATATTTCAAATAACATAACTAACTGATAATCTGGGTGCGTTTCAAATTTACTACCTATGACCCTCTCCTTCGGAGAGGGCTAGGGTGAGGCAATAGAAACGCGTAAATTTGAAATGCACCCGATAATCTTTGACTTTTGACAAATAAGTATCTAACGCAGCCTTTAAGCTGTGCCTCCCACAGCCTAAAGGCTGCGTTACAATATTTATTAATCCTTGATAATCAATTACTTATAAAACTGTCTGAAGTGTTGATTAAACTGTAAAGGAAATAAGTGGATCTTCACCACTTTTCAGGAATTGCCTTTAGGAATTCCATTGAATTCTGAAAAGCTCTCGCTTTTCAGTGATTCTGAACGAAGTGAAGAATCTAAAATTCCTGAAAAGTGGTGAAGAACCAAATAAGGTAAGTAAGTCCTTGACTTTCAATAATTTATAAAATAAAAATCAGCAAAACTTTATGTTTTGCTGATTTTTATTTTTAATAGTTCGGACAGTTTCGGGTTTCTAATTCCGAGTGATTTACTAAATACCTGACTACGTCTCGCCTCTGGCGGATTTTCAAGTGATTAAAAAATTATTCATTATTCACTCTACACTATTCACTATTCATTCCTTTATTGACTATTCATCATCTTCGTCTTCCGCTTCATAGCCATTGTCGCTGACCGGCACTTTGCTCTTTTTGCCGGTGCTGGGCGCATCGGCGGCGGCAAGGATTTTGGCTTTGATTTGTTTCTCAAGTTCTTCTGCCAATTCAGGATTATTTAAAATCAAATCTTTGACCGATTCGCGTCCTTGGCCAAGTTTAGTTTCTTTATAAGAGAACCAAGAACCCGATTTTTTAATTACTTCCAACTCCACGCCTAAGTCAATGATTTCGCCTACTTTTGAGATGCCTTCGCCATAAATAATATCAAACTCGACTTGTTTGAAAGGTGGCGCAACTTTGTTTTTGACAACTTTGACGCGAGTGCGATTACCCAAAATATTTTCGGCACTTTCTTTGATTTGTCCTATTCGCCGAATATCCAAACGAACCGAAGCATAAAATTTAAGGGCATTACCACCGGTAGTGGTTTCGGGGCTACCAAACATTACGCCGATTTTGTCGCGCAATTGATTGATAAAAATACATACACAACCGGTACGATTGATTACGCCGGTCAATTTGCGCAAGGCTTGCGACATCAAACGGGCTTGCAAACCCATTTTGCTTTCGCCCATTTCGCCTTCTAGCTCGCCTTTGGGAACGAGGGCGGCAACCGAGTCAATCACAATTACATCTATGGCACCCGAGCGAATGAGGTGTTCGGCAATCTCAAGGGCTTGTTCACCGTTGTCGGGTTGCGAAATCAAGAGATTTTCGGTATCAATCCCCAGTTTTTCGGCATAAGACTTATCAAAAGCGTGTTCGGCATCGACAAAAGCGGCAATTCCGCCTTGTTTTTGGGCTTCGGCAATGGTGTGCATTGCAATCGTGGTTTTACCCGAAGATTCAGGTCCGTAAATTTCTACTACTCTGCCACGGGGCAATCCGCCTACACCTAGGGCAATATCGAGACCCAAAGAACCGGTTGATATGGCTTCCATATCTTCCACGCGGCTGTCGCTGAGGCGCATTACGGTACCTTTGCCGTAGGTTTTGTCCAGCTTATCAATGGTTGCTTGAAGGGCTTTGAGTTTTTCTGAAGTGTTGTTGTTACTGTTGTTATTGGTTGCCATACATTTATAAGGTTTGCAATTATAAAAAGTCCAATTTTTTCTTTGACCAATCAAAACTAGCTAAAAAACTGTTATAGTTTAAATTTTTCCAGTACTTTTAAAGGTTTTTTAAGGTCAAAACCCTAATTGTTATATTTTTTGGCTAAGTTAAGGTTTTTTTGTTAAAAAACATAACTTTTTGAGATTTTTTTTTCTAATGATTAAAATTTTTATTTTTTTTGGTTTAATTATTCTTCTTTTTTTAGCAAACAAAGCTTGGGCGCAATTGGACAATCGCCTGTTGAGCGAAAAAATCAGCCTAAGTCCTGATAAAAAACAGCATTTGGATTTGAATTTTAATGTATTGAGTTATTTTCGCAACAACGAATATTTTAACCCGATTGTGAGTGGTGAAACCTTATTTGGTTATTTGTTTTCGCCTACTTTTACCTACTATCCTACCGAACACCTGCGCTTGGACGTGGGGGCATTTTTTCGCCAAGATTTTGGCTCTACTCGTTTTTCGCAGGTATCACCATTTTTTCGTTTACAATACAAAAAAGACTCCACCAGCGTCATTTTTGGCAATTTGCAAGCCAATCATAGCCACCTATTGATTGAACCTTTGTATGCCTTTGAGAATATGATTAATCGCTATTTGGAAAGTGGGATTCAAATTTTGCATCATAAAAAATGGCTTTACCTTGACCTTTGGGTCGATTGGCAAAGGCGTACATTTCGCGGTTCAAGCGAACAAGAGCAGATTTGGGGGGGCTTGTCGGCTTATTTTCAGCTTTATCAGTCGGATAAAGTGAGTTGGCGAATCCCGATTCAGGCTTCGATTTTGCATCGGGGGGGACAAGATTTGGTAGGTAGTGCTTTTCCGGCAAGCAATACGCTCAATGGGGCAGTGGGTCTCAATTTTGAATTGACCAATCCTAAAGAGAGGTTTGTGCGCAACATTCGCCTCGAGAGCTACTGGGTATATGCCAATGCGCCGATATTGGACACCTTCCAGTTTGCCCGCACGCAGGTATTGCCTTTTGAGCTGGGCAGTGGAGCATATCTAAATGGTGGCATCAAAACACGCTGGCTGGAGCTATTGGTGAGTTGGTGGCGAGGCAATAATTTTGAATCGAGCGAGGGAGGTGAGTTGTATCGCTCTTATCCGGTGGCGCAAGAAGGATTTTTTCAAAGACATCGTCATTTGTTGTTTGTACGATTTTTTAAGGATTTTAAGTTGGCAGAGGCAATGAATATCAGCTTGAGGTTTGAGCCTTACTACGATTTTTTCAATCGACGATTGGAATTTAGCAATGGTTTGTATGTGATTTATCGCCCTAATTTTTATTTGGCAAAAATCAAGGCTTGGCGCGGGCAATAGAATGATTTTTTTTGTAAGTACTTGATTATCAGGTGTTAATAAAATTGTAACCCAGCTTTAGGCTCTGGGAGGCACAGCCTAAAGGCTGTGTTACATTCTTATTTGTCAAAAGTCAAAGATTATCAATCGCTTATATTTTCTTTGGTTTTTTGCTCATTTCCAAGAAATTCTGGCTTTAAGGTACTTGGTTTTGAAGGATTTATACCCAAAATTAACTGGCTTAGAACTTCGGCAAAGTTTTAAAATTTGCCGAAGTTAGATAAAGCGATTGTAAAACTTTGCCAAGGTTAGATAAAGCAATTGTTGTCAGAAAAATCGCTTTTGATAGCGTATAATTCCTTGAAATTAGCAACCCAAAACACCACACACTATCCAATTACCAATTGCCAAATCCTTAGCTTTTTTTGCTTTGACGACGGCGTTTGATTTCGTTTTTGATAAGGGTAAACTCGCGCCCGCTTTGTCCGGCAACCGAAGTGTTTTCGGAGGCTCGCCGAAACAAATAAGGCAATACGGCTTTTACCGGTCCATAAGGCACATATTTTGCCACGTTATAGCCCGCATTTGCCAAATTATAAGAAATATGGTCGCTCATTCCATACAATTGGGCAAAGTAAAAATTGGGGTTGTTGGGGGCTATGTTGTATTTTTCCATCAATACCGTGAGGTAGTAGCTACTGTACTCGTTGTGCGTACCGGCGCAAAGGGCTATTCTTTGTTGATTATCGACGCAAAATTTTAAACCATCGTTAAAATCATTGTCGGTGGCTTCCTTATTGGGCTGGATAGGGTCAGGGTAGTTCATTTCGGCGGCGCGGGCGCGTTCTTTTTCCATATAAGCGCCGCGCACCATTTTCACGCCCAAGTAATGATTGTGCATCGTAGCTTGGTGGTAGGCATCTTTCAGATTTTGCAAAGAAGCCACACAATACATTTGATAAGTGTTATAGACAATGGCTTGTTCGCGGTTGTATTTTGCCATCATAGTATATGCCAAATTGTCAATGGTTTTTTGAATCCAAGTTTCTTCGGCATCAATAAAAAGGCGGACTTTGCGCTCGTGGGCGCGTTGGCATATCATATCCACTCGTTTTTGGGCTTTTTGCCAAGTTTCATTTTCGGAGGCGGTCAATTTATCGCCACTTTGGACTTTGGCAAGCAAATCAAAAGGGGCAACCCCCGTAACCTTAAAAACCGAAAACGGAACGTTTTGCGGATTGGTGGCGGCTTTGTCAATGGTGCGCATTATTTCTTGGGCAGTCATATCAAAACCGCGCTCGGTTTTTTCGCCCTCTACCGAATAATCCAAGATAGTACCAATGCCAAAATCGGCAAGTTTTTGAATCGTAGTTTTGCAATCTTCAATGGTTTCGCCTCCGCAAAAATGATTGAAAATAGTGTTTTTGACCGCCCATTTGATAGGCAAGCCCATTTGAAAAGAATATTTAATGGCATTGGTACCTACCCATACCATCCAGTTTTGGTGTACGGCGGCAAACATCCAATACATTTTTTGCAATTCCATATCGCTCCGCGATGAAAAAGCGATGGAGGTGTCTTCAAACGAAACTTTAGCTTCTATTTGGTTCATCTGAGAAAAATCTAGTTTTGGCAAAAATAATTTAAAAAGTAGTCCAAAGTATATTTTTAAGCATTAAATTTTTGTGCTAAACAATTGTTTAGGTTTTTTTGTGGTTTGCGAGGGTGAGCCTTCTATCAAGTTTTTTTGGAAAATCATAAATTATTGATTATCAACCCTTTATGCGAATATAAAAATCAAAAAATCTCAATCAGCCGGGTGCATTTCAAATTTACGCGTTTCTATTGCCTCACCCTAGCCCTCTCCGAAGGAGAGGAAGTAAGGTGGTAAATTTGAAATGCACCCAATCAGCCTATATTTTTGGCGAACCACTCTGCCGCCGAGTCAGTTTTTAAATCCATTTTTACCTTTTCGGCAATTCTTTTTTGGGCGCGGGCAATAGACTGGGTAATCATATTGTGGCTGATGGCTTCTTCTTCGTCCATACCCATAGCCAGCATCACTTTTTGGATATTTTCGGAGCCAAAAAGTTTAAACAAAGGTTCATCTAAGGCACAATAAAAGGTAATAGGAAAATTCATTGAAATTTCGCCGATGCGGGCAATCAAAAGTTCGTCTTCGGCAGGCAAAGGGTAATGTTCTACGACCATAAACCGCACATCTTGGTTTTTGAGATTTTCAAGGCTAGGGCGAGCCTGCCGAAAGTTTTCGGCACTCAATATCCCAATTGAGGCATTGAGGGGCTGTCCGTCGAGATTTTGCGCGGGCAATTCAAAGGTATCGAGTACGGTTTTCAAATCTTCACCGGTTTTTGGGAAAAAATAAATTAAGATTATAACTACCTGATTATTAGCTAGTTGTTTGATTATTTTACCCAAATTTAGAAATTTTGCGCCAATGCTCATAAAAATTTGGTCGGCTTGGCGGTTGGGTTTGGGCGTTTTTTTGAAAAAATTGAACATAAATAAAATGACAAATGTTGAAGTGCAAATTACTCATTAATTATTGGATAAAAAACATTGCTGGAGAATAAAAAACGCTGATTTTGGACAAAAAAATAACCAAAAACCAAGCGTTTAAAAAAGTCTTAGTTTTTGGTTTGCTAAAAAAAACGCCAAGAATCCGCCAAAAGCGGACAAAGTGGGTTCTCTAGGAATGAATAGTAGATAATGTAGAATGAATAGTTTTTTGATTAATGAAAATCCACCAGAGGCGGACAGATCAATAATTTATCAAAAAACATTGTTTACATTATTTTGTTCTCGTTGCTTACAATAAAATTGACAAAATTAACGGTGGCGGCGTTCATCCGAGACAGTTAATTTTTTGCGACCTTTGGCACGACGACGAGCCAATACTTTGCGACCATTGGCAGAGGCCATTCGCTCACGAAATCCGTGTTTGTTCCTTCTTTTACGATTGGAAGGTTGGTAAGTACGTTTCATATCTATTAAAAATTACCTTGTTCAAATTTTGGGAGTGCAAATGTAGCATTTATTTCCTTGAATTACCAAAAAAAATGAATTTATTTATTTAAAAATAAAGATTTGCTGTAAAAC
Organism: Microscillaceae bacterium; assembly: GCA_025455045.1. Taxonomy (GTDB): domain Bacteria; phylum Bacteroidota; class Bacteroidia; order Cytophagales; family Microscillaceae; genus JALONJ01. The sequence goes on from JALONJ010000063.1 coordinate 26,485, forward strand.
TGTCCGATATTCTGAGCTTTATGACTCCTAAACCCCTGATTGATAGATACTTAACTACCTGACCATTGCAAGCCCTTCAATCCTTCAACTCCTCAATCTTTCCAATCAACGATAAGCCGTAAACAAGCCGAAGGCTATCAAAACCAGCGCAATCAAAGTTTGAAATCGGCTAATGAAATTTTGAGGCATTAGTTTGATACCCCGCCGCAAAAGCCAAACCAGCCCATTGAACCAAAGCCAATCGCCCAGCACGCAACCTAGCATAAATGCCAGATAGTCAGTCGTTTGGCGGATAACGAGGTCATAGCTAGTCAATAAATTTGCCATAAACAACCAAAAAACCAGCAACATTACATTGGAGCCACAAATGACCCAGCCGGTCAAGAAGTTTTGCCCCCGCCACCTCAGACTAGGACTGAAGCTATCGTGATGAACTTGCCGGTGATTGCGCCACAAGCTCAAAAGACCCAAAATGACAATTACAACCCCACTCAAAAATGTAAAATCGTTGGGAATGAGCAAGGGAGATGATTTTAACCAAAAAAAATAAGCCCAAATTGCCACTGCAATATAACTTAGGTCAGCTAAAATTACGCCACTGATATACCCATAATGCCGAGCTTGGGGGCGCGCCAAGACCTGATTAATTAGCCACAGATTGACCGGTCCCGGTGGAACTGAAGCCACAAATGCCAACAAAATTCCGCTTAAAAATAATATGAGCATTGATTTTGAAATAAAACCTCGGGTTGGTCGCCGATGATACCCCCCTAGAAGAAACAATTATTCAAAAACCTCGGCTAATTTTTTCAAAATTAAAAGATTTTTTTGGCATCTGAAAGCCTTTTGGTTTGGGCTTTGGGTAGATTTTGGTTGTAAGTTCGGCTAACTTTTGAACTTTGCTGAATTTTTGAAAATATTTCTAAATACCTGATTATCAAGTATTTATAAAATTGTAACCCAGCTTTTGGGCTGTGGGAGGCACAGCCTAAAGGCTGGGCTACATGCTTATTTGTCAAAAGTCAAGGATTATCAATGGTTCGGACAGTTTCTAGTTTTTAAGCCCCCTGCCCCCAGAGGGGGTTCTGTTCCGAGTTGTTTAGTAAATACCTGATTATCAGTTAGTTACAAAAAATACCTAAAATAGCTCAGCAATTCCCACTATAGAATAATTAAATAAATGTTAAGATTTTAATTGTGTTTGCTAAAAAAATATTTATTCATAAGTCATTGACAATCAAGGTATTAACTGTATTTTCATTCAATTGCCCTTAGCGAAATACCTAGAATTTTGCCCGTCAAACC
>JALONJ010000469.1 GCA_025455045.1 Microscillaceae bacterium
GCACCGAAACTATCCTGAATTTCGGAGCGAAAAGTCTACGAATTCACTTAGCCGCTTCGCTAAAGCTCCGCTTCAAAGTGAATTTTTACGACTTTTCACTCCGAAATTCTAGGGTTTCGCTAAGAGCAATTTAATGAAAAATACATTTAAAGCATTGATTATCAATCATTTATGTATTTCGCTATTTTTATAAATATAAAAGTTAAAATATCAAACTTTTGTTCAATTATTTTACAGTGGGAATTGCTGACAAAACACTTTTAAATCGTATAACTCATTGATAATCAAATAGTTGAAAAAATGATTCTTCCGCACTTTTCACGAAAGTTGTAACGCAGGCTGTCTAGCCTGCGCGCCTAAATGAGTTTCATTTTCCAATTGAACGTTTATTTCCTGAAAAAGTGTGAAGAAGCTCCTTTGTATTATAACTAGCTCATTATCAGTATATTACCGAAAAATTCACCTTAGGAACAAGAAAAAATAATGCGGACAATATTTTTCGGTAACATATTGATTTTCAGGTAATTATAAAATTATTCGTTTTACATTATTCACTGTTCATTTCTTAGCCTAAGTCTCCACTTATTTTTGGTCAAATTTCTTTTTGAAGTAGTCATACGCTTGATTGATGCGTTGAGAAAGCGACTCGGCGTATTTTTTCTGGGTAGGGTCACTAAATTTATCGGGGTGGTATTTTTTCATTTGCGCTTTATAAGCCGCCTTGATTTCGTCAAAAGTCGCCCCCTCTTTCAGCTCCAAAGATTGGAGGTGTTTTTTTTCTTCATCGGAGACAAAACTCGATTTTTTTTGGCTATTGCTACTGCTTTCGTTAGATTGATTGCGATATTTGGCATATTCGCGGTGTCGCCAGTCGCCGGTGCCTTTGCCGTATTTTTCTTCGGTTTCTTTGGCGTAGTCTTCAAATTTGTTGAAATAAGCGTCAAATTTATCAAACGGGCTATCCGATTTAGGCTCGTATTTGTATTTATATTTTTCGTAAGATTGGTTGGGGTTTTTTTGATAATCTTTATAGGCTTCGCGGAATTTGGCACGTTGTTCGGCGTTTAAGCCCAGTTCGTCCATCATTTGCTCTACATCTTTGTCTTTATTTTTGTTCAAGTCATAATTTCCCAACATTCTTTGAATGGTTGGGTCTTCGATAATGGCTTGAAAAATCTCCATCAACATCTTGGTCAGCATATCTTTGTATTTAGAAATGAGAAATATCTTTTCCTTAAATTATTGATAATCAATAGTTTATAAATTGATTTAGCCAATTATTTTGTGTTTTTTGATTTGAATGGCTTTGCCCCACATAAAAATTGAAACCATTTCATTGGCGAGTTCGGCTTCGATTTCTACTTGTATGCCATCTTTTTGGAGGGCTTTGGGCATTTTGACGGGTCGCCATTTTTCGCCATTGTCGGCAATAATTCCCCAAAAGCCGGTTCCGAGATTTTGTTTTTGTACTTTGCCTTGGATAGTCATTTAAAAGGTGATTTATGGTTATAAAATTAGGTAATTAGGAGTGAATAATGAATAGTGTAAAATGAATAATTTTGTAATTAACTGAAAATCCACCAGAGGCGGACACGTCAATATGTTACCAAAAAATATTGTACGCGTTATTTTTTTCTTGTTCCTTAATGAGCTAATAATCAAATACGCCAAAGTTGCAATCTCTCGTGCCTTTAGCGCATTTGCAATAGTCGCTTGTGAAGACACAAGCAACGGCGTGGTCGCTTGTGAAGACACAAGCAACGGCGTGGTCGCTTGTGAAGACACAAGCAACGGCGTGGGGACACAAGCAAGGGCGTGAATCCATTTTTTGGTTGCATATTCAGGCTATTTGCCCCAGCCTAGAGGTTAGAAACTCGTTTTAGTTTGTTTTACGAAGATTGTCAATAATCGACTAACTACTTAGTCTTAAAAGAGGTTGATTTATTTCAAAACAATTATAAAAAATTAACTTTATTCTAAGCCTAAACTCATTTACGCGAGCAGGCTAGACAGCCTGCGTTACAATTTTTTTGAAAAGTAGCAAAGCTCCAATGATTAAATGTAAATCATTGATAATCAGGTGTTTGTGAAATTTTATGGAAAATCAAACTACATTAGCAAATTGACGCAAAAAGCGCACATCATTTTCGGTAAATAGGCGCAAATCTCGAATATTGTATTTGAGCATTGCAATTCGCTCAATGCCCATTCCAAAGGCAAATCCCGTATAGCGATTGGAGTCAATACCACAGCTTTCCAACACATTGGGATCCACCATTCCACAGCCCAAAATCTCAACCCAACCGGTTTGCTTACAAACATTGCAACCCTTGCCCTTGCAAATAAAACACGAAATATCTACTTCGGCACTTACTTCGGTAAAGGGAAAAAACGAAGAACGGAAACGGATTTTGGTATCTTTGCCAAACATTTCTTTGGCAAAGTGAAATAAAGTTTGTTTTAAATCAACCAAACTCACATTTTCATCTACATACAAGCCTTCTACTTGATGAAAAATGCAATGCGCCCGCGCGGTAATCGCCTCATTACGAAACACCCGCCCGGGCATTATGGCTCGGATGGGTGGTTTTTGGCGTTCCATTAGGCGAATTTGCACATTGGAAGTATGGGTGCGCAAAAGAATATCCGGGTTTTTCTCAATAAAAAAAGTATCTTGCATTTCGCGCGCCGGATGGTTGGGCGGAAAATTGAGAGCCGTAAAATTGTGCCAATCGTCTTCAATTTCGGGTCCGTCTTCGACATTAAACCCAATGCGTTCAAAAATTTCAATAATGCGTTGGCGTGTAAGCGTAAGCGGATGCACTGTACCTAATTCATTGGGAATGATGGGCAAAGTAAGGTCAAACTCGGCGGCGGCACCGGCATCAGCGGCTTGCTCTTGCTCGGTTTGGGCGTTTTTGAATTTATCTTCGGCAAAGTTTTTCAGTTCATTGATTTTTTGCCCAAAAGTTTTGCGGTCTTCGGGGGCAACTTCTTTGATAAAGGGCATCAAATTGCTGATTTCGCCCTTTTTGCTCAAATATTTCAAGTGAAAATCTTTGAGGGCTTCGGCAGAATTGATGGGGTAGTTCTTGACTTCTTCTAACAGTTCGGCTATTTTGGTAAGCATAGGAATTGGGAATTGGGAGTTAAGAATTAGGAATTAGAAATTATTTAATTGCCTGATTTTCAATTAATTATACTTTTAAAAGTGATGATTATTTTGAATCTGTTAAATTATTATAAATAAGTAATGAGCAATAAAATAATGAGTTGATAATCAGACACTTGACTATTGCACCTAAAATATCGACTATTTTTACGCAAAAATAATCATTTGCTTCACATCTAAAACTTTCGGTACGAGGTTTTCGGAAATATGCTCATTTATTCCCCAAAAAACAAGGCTTGGGCAAACCAAACTTTCGTTTCTGCCCCCTAATTTCTACCTTTGAATTTCAAACTTTAAAAACGACATTGGTTTTGTATCTCAAGGATTTGAATTTGTACAATTTTAAAAACTACGAAGACCTCAAGCTGGAGTTTTCGGCAGGTATTAATTGCTTTTTGGGCGATAACGGGAGTGGCAAAACCAATTTGTTAGATGCGGTTTTTTACCTCTCAATGAGCAAAAGCTATTTCAATAGCATTGATAATCAAAACATTAGGCACGGCGAAGAAATGTTTGTCGTGCAAGGTAATTTTGAAACCGCCGACAAAAAACACCACGTGCTGTGTGGTGTGCAAACCGGGCAAAAGAAAACTTTTAAATTAGATAAAAAAATTTATGAGCGCATTAGCGACCACATTGGCAAGTTTCCGGTGGTGATGATTGCCCCCAACGACATCGCGTTGATATATGAAGGCAGTGAAGAAAGGCGCAAGTTTTTTGATAGCCTTATTTCACAAATTGATAATCCTTATTTGCTCGATTTGATGCAATACAATCATTATCTCAAGCAAAGAAATACGCTTTTGAAGCAGTTTGCCGAGCATAATCGCATTGACCGAGATTTGTTGGCGGCTTATGATGAACCCATTTTGCGCTTGGGAGCTAAAATATTTGCGCGCCGCCAAACCTTTATGCTCGAGTTTCAGCCGATTTTTCAAGGGCATTACGAGACCATTAGCCAGTACAAAGAGCAAACCCAATTGGTGTATGATTCGGATTGCGCAGTTGCCGAATTTTCGGAGGTTTTTCGGCAAAACACCAACAAAGATTTAGCTCTGCAACGTACTACGCTGGGGGTGCATCGAGATGATTTTGAATTTAAAATTGATAATTATTCGCTCAAGAAATTTGGCTCGCAAGGACAGCAAAAGTCTTTTTTAATTGCCCTAAAACTTGCCCATTTTGAGATTGTGAGGCAAAATAAAAACCTCAAACCCATTCTTTTGCTAGATGATATTTTTGATAAATTGGACGAAAAACGAATGAGTTGTCTGATGCAAATGGTAGCTGACCATACCTTTGGGCAAATATTTGTTACAGATGCCCGACCCGAGCGCACTCAGCAAATATTTGCCCAAATTGAAGGTGATAAAAAGTTTTTTAACCTCCAAAACGGGCAAATTAGGAATGAATAGTAAATAATGTAAAATTACGCATTATTTTTTTCTTGTTCCTTAGTTCTACTTTGGCACTTTAAATTAACGTGAATATTTTAGTAACTATTTGATAATGAGCTAATTATGATGTAAAAATACGCTTTTTTTGACAAATCATCAATTATTTT
>JALONJ010000470.1 GCA_025455045.1 Microscillaceae bacterium
AATTTTATTTTAAACATAATTTATAATTTATCGAAAAAATGTATTTTTTACATTACAATTAGTTGATTATCAATTAGTTATAAAAATATTCACGTTAAATTTAACGTGAATATTTTGAAACATATTAAAAAAGTACAAATTTTATTTATAAATTTAAAAGGTTTATTTTAGAAATAAAAGTTATTTAACTTTTACAAAATGTTTATTATTAATTAGTTAAAAGTATTTTTAGAAAATAAATAATTGTCAGACCGGCGATACAGACAATTATTTATTTTCTAAAAACATAAAAATTATACAATTTTATTTTTAATGAAAAACACTTATTTGTCAAAACATTTCACTTTTTTAAATATAACTAACTGATTATCAGTTAGTTACCAAAATATTCACGCTTATTTATCAATACTTCGGGCAGTTTTTACAAGTGCTTGATTATCCGCCAAAGGCCGATAATCAAGCACTTCACGAAAAACTCGGAACTAGAAGCCCGAAACTGTCCGAACTATTGTTTATACACAGTAGTAATTTATTTGCTCTAATCTAAAAATAACAAAATGCTGAAATTAACCAATGAACAAATTTGGCTGATAAAAAGCTCTTGGACTCACGTAATAGCCTACTCAGACAAAGCCGGTGATTTATTTTATCGGCATTTTTTTGCCTTAGCTCCACCAGCTCAAGATTTATTTAAAGACAATCTGGAAATCCAAAATCGCAAACTACTGGCAGCTATTAGTTTGATTGTTGCCAAATTGCCCAAAATTGAGCATATTGAGGAAGAACTGCACAGCTTGAGCCAAAGACATCGCAAATATGGAGTCAGACCCGAATATTTTGAGGCGTTTGGCAAGGCTTTTATGAATATGCTTGCCGAAGTGATGGGTGAAGCTTGGTCGGACGAGATGCGGGAGATTTGGGAACAAGTATATCAAACGATGAGTGAAGCCATTATCAAAGATATGAAGCATAGCGAAACTGATATTTGAATATTTTTAATTGTTTTAATTGAAACAAAAAATCTAAATTATTGATTATCAATCAATAAGTTGTAAAATATAAAAAAGAATTAGTTTATAATTTACACCTTAGTAACAATAACAAAATAATGTAAACAGTGCTTTTTGTTAACCGATTGACATATCTCGCCTTTGGTGGATTTTCAATTAACCAAAAAACTATTCATTCTACATTATTCACTCTTTACTATTTACTTACTTTTCACTTTCTAAATAAAAATGTTCATTGTGGCAAACTACGAACTCACGCCCCATCAAGTCGATTTAATAAAAAACAGTTGGGGCAAAGTAATCATTTATTCCGAACAAGCCGGTGAAGCCTTTTACACCCACTTATTTGCCAAAGCCCCCGAATTGGTTTCTTTGTTTAAAACCAATATCAAAGCGCAAGACCGCAAATTGATTTATGCAGTTACCTTACTCATTACCAAAATCAACAAACTAGACAATATCCGCGAAGAAGTGCGGAGTTTAGCCAAGCGACATACGCTTTATGGCGTAAAGCCTGAGTATTTCCAAGTTTTTGGCGAGGCTTTTATGGATATGTTGGATAGAGTGTTGCAAAGCAATTGGAATGAAGATATGCAACTAGCTTGGCGCACGTTGTATGGCATAATTGCCCAAGCTATCATTGATGAAATGAGTACAGCCTCGCTTGGGGTATAATTTGGTACAATTTTATGGGTGTGGGTTGTGGATTTCATCACTCCTCCGCTCAACAAATCTTACAAAGCTCTAGATTTAGGTCAAGTTTATCAGAAAGTTTTTTAATTGAGGAAAGTAAGTAATGAGTTAATTATAAGATGGGCTGATGTGCTAATGTAATACATTGATTATCAATTAATTAATAAATTCAATTGTTTACTTTATTTTATTCTTGTTCCTAAGAAACAAATAAAAATATTTTTAGGAATTTTAACCATAAATTATTCCTAAAAGCCTGATTATTAGCTTTATTTGCAAATCAATAATTTTTGGGATCGGGCAATTCATCTAATACTATAATTCTATAATTGGGAATGAAATTTTTGCGTTTGTTATTTTCTCTAGGTTTTACCTTCACTTTGTTTTGGGTTTTAAACAATCGCTTTGCCGATTTGCCGGTACTGGGCAACAACCCAAAACTGCAAGCTATTCCGGCATTGGGTAAGTTTCTCAATCCTTTTGGCGGGTTTTGGGTCAATGCCGAGCCTGCCGAAATTCCCAAAGATATAAGAATCAAAACCGACAAACTCAAAGACAAAGTTGAGATAGTACTAGATGATAGGTTGGTACCACATATTTTTGCCAAAAACGAATACGATGTTTATTTTGCTCAAGGTTATGTTACTGCCAAATACCGCCTCTGGCAAATGGAGTTTGTTACACACGCCGCCGCCGGACGCTTGTCCGAAATATTGGGTGAGCGTTTGCTCTCGTATGACAAACATCAACGGCGAATCGGTATGATGCTTGCCGCCGAGCGCGCCGTAGAAGCAATGAGCAAAGATACTACCTCCAAAAACATTGTTGATGCCTATACTGCCGGAGTCAATGCCTATATTGAGCAACTCACCCCGCGCGACTATCCTTTGGAGTACAAGCTTTTGGGTTATACGCCCGAGCCTTGGACACCTATCAAATGTGCTTTGCTGTTGAAATATATGGCACAAGACCTCTCCTATCGCGGCGATGATTTGGCAATGACCAATGTACTTACCAAATACGGCAAAGAGGTAATCAAAGAACTTTTTTCGGGCTATCCGCCTACTCAAGACCCTATTATCCCTCCGCAAACCGTCTTTGAATTTAAAAAAGAGCCTATTCCCAAAACACCCAAGCAAACCACTGCCCCTCTACCACTTGGCAGTGAAAAAGGTAAGTTTACCGAAGAACGCAAGGGTATTGGTAGTAATAACTGGGCAATCAGTGGTATCAAAACCCAATCCGGCTTACCCATTTTGGCAAATGACCCGCACTTGACTCTCAATTTGCCCTCGATATGGTTTGAGATTCAAATGGTTGCCCCCAAACTCAATGTGTATGGCTCATCTATTCCGGGCGCGCCCGGAGTCATTATTGGCTTCAATCAAGATGTAAGTTGGGGAGTAACCAATGTAGAGTCAGATGTGCAAGATTGGTATTATTTACAGTTTAAAGACAATTCATTTGGCGAGTATTTTCACGACAAGCAGTGGAAAAAAACGCAAACTCGGGTTGAAACCATCAAAATCAGGGACGGAAAAACAGTACAAGACACAATGTATCTTACCCACCACGGACCTTTGGTTGTGAAACCCAATGAAGCAATCTTTGCCAAAGAACATAACCTGCCCCTCAATTGCGCTTTGCGTTGGGTAGCCCACGAACCTTCCAACGAATTGATGACTTTTTATAAGCTCAATCGCGCCAAAAATTATGAAGACTACCGCAAAGCCATTACAACCTATGTATGTCCGGCACAAAACTTTGTATTTGCGGATAACAAAGGCGACATTGCCATAACTCCCAACGGCAAATTTCCTTTGAAATGGAAAGAACAAGGTAAGTTTATTTTAGATGGTTCTAATCCTGAACACGATTGGCAAGGTTGGATTCCGACCAACCAAAACCCGCATACCAAAAATCCTGAGCGAGGTTTTGTGAGTTCAGCCAATCAGTTTCCGGTTGATACTTTATACCCTTACTATTTGCATTGGGAATTTGCTACCTACGAACGAGGCAAACGCATTAATGAACGCCTTGCCGCAATGGAAAAAGCCACTCCGCAAGACCTCCAAGGTTTACAAAATGACAATGTCAATCTCTTGGCAAGAGATTTAGTACCCACGATGCTCAAATACCTCAAGACCAATGAGCTATCGGGCAATGCCAAATTAGCTTTTCAGGCACTTGAAAAATGGAACTATCGTTTTCAAGCCCAAACCACTGCGCCTACTATTTTCAAACTCTGGATCAACAATGTAGTCAATGGCATTTGGCAAGATCAATTTGGTGAGGAAGGACTGCGCTATCCGGGCTTGGACAAAACTCGAGATATGATTTTGGCAAATGACAGCCTCAAATCCGCCAAATGGTTTGATGACATCAAAACCCCTCAAAAAGAAGATTTAGCCATTATTTTGAATCAAAGTTTTAAAGCAATGGCGGATACATTGAGCAAAAAACTGGGCAAATTTGAAAATTGGCAATGGGCAAACTTTCGCAAAACCTCTATCCAACACCTGACCAGAGTGCCACAATTCAGTGTAAATGAGCTGGTTACAGATGGCGACCCACGAACCGTGAATGCCATTGGACCGCGTAATGGACCTTCGTGGCGAATGGTAGTTGCTTTGGGCAAAACTCCCAAAGCTCTTTGTATTTATCCGGGTGGGCAATCGGGCAACCCGGGGAGTCATTATTACAGCAATTTTATCAATCAATGGCAAAAAGGCGAATTGGCAGAGGCTATTTATATGAAAAGTGCCAATGAAAACTCTCAACGTATTGCCGGAAGAATACGAATGAATGTGAATTGAAATCAATCAAAGGTTTTTTGCGTATTTTTCAAAAATGACAACTGTCGGAGTCAAACTTGACAAACAAGCGGAGAACTGGGTGCATTTCAAATTTACGTTTTAAGTCTCCTCTGAGCTAATCTCCCTACAGAAAAAAAGTTGGGAAACGCTTGTATAAGTACAAATAAATACAGTATCAAATTTTACTTGTTCATTTTAAGAATTTACCTTT
>JALONJ010000471.1 GCA_025455045.1 Microscillaceae bacterium
ATTTTGCTTGGTAATGTTCAGAATCACTGAAAAGCGAGAGCTTTTCAGAATTCAATGGAATTCCCAAAGGCAATTCCTGAAAAGTGGTGAAGATCCATAAAATTTATATAAGTGTTTGATTTACAGATGTTTATACCACTTTTAATAACTACAAGTTAATTCACGTGAATATTTTAAGGTGTATTAACAATAGTTCGGACAGTTTCTAAGCCCTGCTACCCCCAAAGGAGGAATTCAGTTCCGATTTATTTACTAAGTATCTGATAGTCAGCTCGTTACATAAAATATTTAAAATAGCATAACTAGCTGATAATCAATCACTTATAAAAACTACCCGAAGTATTGAAGTAATTGATTATCCGCTACTTGTATATTTATTTCCCCCCGCCACTGTACTCAATGCGATAGGTTTCGCGGAATTTGGTGATGGCATCTTTCTCGATTTTGCTGGGCTTGGGAACTTTATAGCTTTTTTCGTCCAAAATCCGATTTAAGCCGTCTAAAATGCCCACCATTTTGCGCCCAATTTGCACATTACTCAAAATCACCATAAAAGATTGGTCGTTTAGATTGCGTTGCAAATAAGTGCGAAATCCGCGATACAAGCCGTGGTGAAAGACAATGTTGTAATCTTCGCTAAAAATCTTCCAGCCAAAACCATATTTCCATTCGCGGCGGTCGGAGACATCTGCCGGTGTAAAGGCTTCTTTCAGGGTTTCGGGTTTCACAATTTTGTTCTCGAGCAGTGCCAAATGCCATTTGTACAGCTCATCAGCCGATATCGAGACTCCTTTTTCGCCATACATACCATCAAATTGATGATAGTCGAGAGGCAATAAATCGCCTTTCAAACCCATTTCGTAGCCATAAGCCCGCCGTTTTTCCACGGTTTTGATACGAGTCGTTACTTTGTATTGAGCCTCGATTTTCATTTCATTGTAATTGACAAATACCGTATCGGATTTGACAAAAGTGGTATCATAACTAATCTTGATTTCCTTGTTGTTGGTGTTGTAAACAAAGGCGTTTTTCATACCGGCAGGTTCAAAAATGTTTTTTTGCAAAAAACTGGGAAAATACTCATTGGCAATTCGCTCGACAATCAAAGCCAAAAACACGTAGCCGGTGTTGCTGTAGCTGGCTCTTTTGCCGGGTTTAAAATGGAGTTTGGGCTTGGTTTCACTAAAATATTTGAGCAAGTCGCGGTTCATAATAAGTTTGCCGGGGGCAAAATATTGGCTAATGTAAAAGCCTATGCCAAAATAATCGGGCAAGCCCGAGCTGTGTTGCAACAAATGGCGAATCGTAACCCCCTGATAATGAGCTAGTTCTGGCAAATACATTGCAATTTCGTCTTCATAACTCAGTTTGCCACGCTCTTTCAAAATCATAATCGCCATTGCGGTAAACTGTTTCGAGACCGAAGCCAAACGCACCGGCGTATCGGTAGTCATAGTGTCGCGTTTGTAGATATTTGACCAACCGTAGGCGTTTTTGAACATTACCCCTTCTCGGTCGGCAACCAATACCGAGCCGTTGAATTGGTTGGTTTCATACAACTCTTTCATAAATTCGTTGATTTGTGTTTGTTTGAGCTTGCGTTTGGCGGCGGCATCGAGCGGGACAGAGGTAGTAGTGGCAGTATCAGGATTGATTTTTGCCAAATCGTTTTGCGCCCAAAGGTTCACAAAACTTGTCAAAATTGAAAAAAACAGTAAGCCAAAAATTTTAAATTGCATTGCGTATCAGTCGTTTGCGAATTGATAAAAAATAATTGATAATCAAATAGTTAGGTCTTAGGACAAAAATAAAGAATATTCTTTGGAATTGTCGTTTGAAAAAAATAAAAATTTGATTTAAAATTCATCTTAAACAAGTTTTTTGCCGTTTTGCTTACAAAAGCTATTATTTTTTTGGGTTGATTTTTTAAAAAACTACCTAAAATATCGATTTTGGGTTTATAAATGAACTTTTTGTGTAGTATATTTATTGTTTTAGAGCCATTGTCGCATCAATTCAATCAAATTTTGCTATGCCCAGTCAATAAGGAATTGGGAATTAACAATTAGGAATTAGAAATCATTTAATTAACAATAGTTCGGACAGTTTCTGGTTTCTAAGCCCCCTGCTCCGCCAAAGGCGGGGGTTCTTTTCCGAGTTTTTTTGTTAAGTACTTGATAATCAGTTAGTTACAAGAAATATTTGAAATAACATAACTAGCTGATAATCAATTACTTATAAAAACTGTCCGAAGTATTGAATTACCTGACCGTGTCCGCCTTTGGAGGATTTTCAATTAGTTATATTTTTAAAAGTGTCACTTTATTTTGCATTTCTTACTAATCAAAGTGTTTAAATCAAAAATCAATGAATCAAACCCTCGAACCCCAAACCGCTAAACAAGCGTCCAAAACCCTGACAATCAGTTGGTTGCTACTTATTTTTCTTGCCCTCATTTGGGGCAGTTCATTTATTTTGGTCAAAAAAGGTTTGCTGGCTTTTTCGCCGATGCAGGTAGCTTCTATTCGCACTACGGCGGGCTTTTTGGCTTTGTTGGGCTTGGCTATTCCTCACTTGCGCCAAATTCCCCGCGACAAATGGGTTTATTTATGGCTTTCGGGAATGTTGGGCGTGTTTTTGCCGGCTTTTTTATTTGCCTACGCACAAACCAGCCTGAGTAGTTCACTGGCGGGGGTTTTCAATGCGCTCACCCCTTTGTTTACTTTGGTGGCAGGAGTATTATTTTTTCAACAAAAAAGTAGTAAATACAAGCTATTGGGCGTTATTTTGGGCTTGTTGGGGTCGGTAGGTTTATCCTTTTTGAGTTCAAAACAAGGAATGGGGCAATTTAATGCCAGCGTTTTGCTCATTGTACTAGCGACAATGATGTATGGAGTGAATGTAAATTTGGTCAAAAAACACCTTCAAGGTTTAAAACCCTTGCAAGTGTCGGCAATGTCGTTGGTAGCGATTGCCCCATTTGCCCTGTTGGGTTTTTGGTTTACCGATGTAATAGGTACGCTGGGGCAAGATTCGGCGGCGTGGGTATCTTTGGGCTATTTGGTGATGTTAGGTGTATTTTCGACTGCCATTGCTACGGTGTTTTTTAATTATTTATTGCAAATTGCCACGCCGGTTTTTGCCAGTTCGGTTACTTACTTGATACCAATTGTGGCAATTATGTGGGGTGTGTTAGATGGTGAACAACTACTTGCCGCACATTTCATTTGTTTTTTGGGGATTTTGGGCGGCATCGGATTGGTCAATTTTAGTAAATAATGCAGACTATTTTATAATATATTGATTATCAGTTAGTTAGTTATATTTTTTTTAAATGGTTTGAAAATGTATTTTAAGTATTGCAAACAATTGATAATCAATTAATTACAAAAAACCACTAATTTATAATGAAACAAAAAAAGCAAACCCGTTAAAGTTTGCTTTTTAATTAAAATTAAAACTATCATTTTATTTTTTAGGCGTGTATTTTTCGCCTTGTGGTTCTTTGGCATTGGCAGGTTTGGTGCCTTGCAAGGTAAGAATATAGCTCGATACATCTTGAATATCGCCGGGGCGGAGTTTTTTCTCCCAAGCTATCATTCCTTTGCTGGCTACACCTTGTTTGATGGTTTTGAAAATTTCGTTGATGCTTCCACCGTGCAACCAATACTCATCGGTCAAGTTGGGACCTACCCCACCTTCCATATTTTTGCCGTGGCAAGTAACACAGTTTTTCTCAAAAATGTCTTTACCATTGGCAATGGCGGCTTTGTCTTTGCCCACAAACTTAACAGTATTTTCGTCGATGCTATTGCCCATTGTTTTTTTGTATTCGGCTATTTGCGCCGCCGCCGAAGCCATTTGTACTTCATATTCTTTGCCCTGTAACGGAAAAGAATCCAATTCGACTACGTGGTACACAAACATATAAAATCCGGCAAACGCTATCGTTGCATAAAACATATAAACCCACCAAGGCGGCAAGTGATTGTCCAATTCGCGGATGCCATCGTAGTTGTGGTCAAGCAAAATATCGGCTTCTTTTTCAACCGGTACTACCCGCGTGAGCGATTTCATCATACTACCCCAAAGGGTTTCGACTTTTACGCCTCGAGTTTCCAAATCTTTCATCACTACTTGGCGAATCGAGAGTACCGCAAAAGTTATTACCCCCAATACTACCAAGGCAATGGCAATGCTAAAAATCAGCAGAACCAAAATCAGCAGTTCTTCAAAAGTCATTTTTTGCATAGACGATCCGGCTGGGCTTTGCGCTCCGGCATAGCCCAATCCTAGCAGAAAAGTCGCAAAAAAGGCTAAAATTGACTTATTAAAAAATTTTGTTTTCATATTTTTCAAAGTTTTTGATTGTTGTAGTGTTTAGTTTTGGTAATGCGTTTTGGGCTACGGGTTTTCTGTTTAAAAAAACCGCGCAATTCCTTCTCATAAATTAATATAACTACCTGATTATCAACGACTTACAAAAACTACTTACTCATTATTTAGGTTTCGTCAGAATCCAATTCTAGGGGCATATTTTCCATTTTGTGGACATATTTTTTGCTTAAGCTAAATACCCAAATCAACAATGAAACAAAAAATGTCAGAAACAAAATCATTGAAATAATTGGATAAATGGCTACCCCGTCTATCAAGGCAAAATAATGTTTAAACATATTTTTAAAGGTTTTATGGTTGGATGGTTTTATGGTTAATTTTATTTTAATA
>JALONJ010000064.1 GCA_025455045.1 Microscillaceae bacterium
TTGATTATCAACTGATTACAGAAAAAATCTAAGAGGTAAAAATTTAACAAAGTTCCACGCAGGATGACGACTTGGGGGATTTTGGATTGCTTTTTTAAAGATTTATTTTTTGTACTTTTTCAATATTTCTCAAAATATTCACGTTAATTTACGCACCAATCACGGAGTAATGAACTAATGATGTAGTCACCAAAACGCTAAATTCGGAACTAGAAATTCGAGGCAAAAAAAACATAATTTGCAATTCCACAAGCTTTATTGGATAGATTCAAACGCTTTTTATCCCAAATAAAAATTCCTAAAAAATAGTTGGGCTTATTTTTTAGGAATTTCGACCAATCAAATGATTCATTTTAAAAAAACTTGATAGTTAGGTTATTTTTTATTTTTTGCGGGATAAGATTTTGAGATTTTTTTATAAAGTGTTGATTATCAGTGATTTATGTACTTTGTATTTCTTTATACTATCGCACCAATTTGAAATAAATCGGCAAACTCATTCGTACTTTTACATTGCGACCGCGTTGTTTACCGGCTTTCCATTTGGGGCTTTCTTTCAAAACTCGGATAGCTTCATCATCACAACCAAAGCCAATGCCTTTGATGATTTTAATATCGGTAAGTTTACCCTCTTTATCCACGATAAATTCAGTAAAGACTTTGCCATCAACTCCGGCGCGCCGAGCTTCTTTGGGAAATACCATATTTTCGCCGACAAATTTATAAAAAGCCTCTAATCCACCTTCAAAAGACGGTTGTTCTTCTACAATCATAAAGATTTCTTCTTTTTCCTCCTCCACTACCGGACCGGCTTGGGCTTCATTGCTTACGATAATCGGGGCAGTAACTTTGATTTCCTGATTCATATTGGCATCTAAATCCATCTCTACATTTTGGATAATCTCTTGTTCGTCAGGCACTTCCACAATTTCGGGTTGTTGAATTACCGCAGGAGGTGGCTCTTGTTGAGTAGGTGGCACATATACTTCTTCGGCAACGGAGTTGTCCATAAAATCGCTCAATGTAACGACTTCCAGTTGGTCTTTGAACCGAAACTCCATTATACCAATTACAAACAACATACTTATAATTATACCCACGGTCAAAAACAAGTTGCGGTTGTAGTTGATTTCTAAATCGGGTCTTTTTTTGAGTACCATAATCGTAAAATTTTATTTGAATTATAGTTTAAAGGTATCCTATCTCTCTATAAAATAATATGATATTTGTCAGTCCAAAACCTGATAATAAGCTCCAGAATATAAGTTTGTATAGGTGAGTATGAGGCAATATTTCTTTGGTAAATCGCTCATAATCAGCGCATTTATGGCAAAAATAGCTCAATAAACAAAGCTGATTTCTTTAAAATCAAAGCTGCGAATTTCATTATTTATTTCCAACTTAAGCTTGCCACTGGTTTCTATATCCATAATTTTGCCTTCGTAATATTGGTCATTTACTTGATAAGTAAGCGATTCTTGATAACCAATTAATTTATGTAAATAATTGATTTTCAATTGCTTATGGTCTTTTTGTCGGAGGATTAAATATTGTTCCTCTAGACTTTTGAGCAACTGGGCAAGCAGCGGTTCCAAATGAAAATCCCGACCCATAATATTTTTGAGCGAGGTTGCCGTATCTACCCCAAACCGAGTCTGATTGATATTGACCCCAATGCCTACTACACTTTTCTCGATGATGGTCTTGCGAATGATATTTTCAATCAATACACCACAAATTTTTTGACGATTGTAGAGAATATCATTGGGCCATTTGATTTTTACACCACTGCCCAAATAATTCTCTAGAAACTGCTGAATCCCCAAAGCAACTGCCATATTGAGATAAAAATTTTCGACAATGGGCAAAAAATTGGGCATCAAAATAGTCGAGAAGGTAAGGTTTTGGTCGGGTTCGGCTTCCCACGTATTGCCACGTTGTCCGCGCCCCGCCGTTTGGTGCGAAGTAATGACAGTAGTACCCTCCAAAACGGAATCATCTGCCAATAAGTCCAAGGCATAGGTGTTTGTTGACTGACAAGTTGGCAGATAAATTATTTTCTGACCGATAAATAAAGTATCAATGATAAGATTTTGCAATTTTTTTGTATTTTTACATTTTAATTCAAATATAGTACATGGCATTAACCAAAACCAAACCCACCTCCAAAGATTTAAGTAAAATTGCCGCCTTGGGTATGCAAGAAAAAAAGGCTTTAGATATTGTAATAATGGATTTAAGGCATATTCCGCAAGCATTTGCCGATTATTTTGTGATAGCCTCCGGTAACTCTACTACGCAGGTAGATGCAATTGCCGATTCGGTAGAAGAAATGATGTATAAACAAGCCGCCGAAGCCCCCCGCCACGTCGAGGGCAGAGAGAATAAGGAATGGATTTTGTTGGACTACATCGACGTAGTAGTGCATATCTTTCGCAAAGACCGCCGCGATTTTTATGGATTGGAAGATTTATGGGGCGATGCCAAAACTACCCACATCCAAAGCGAGTATTAAATGACCTTATATCTCAAAGGTTGAGATGTTTGTTTTTAAATAATAAACAATTGATTTTTTATACGCAAAATCAAACAAATCAATTGAATCAAATATTATAGATGAAAAGAATGTACCGACCTTATAACCCAAGAACCTCAGAACTTTTTAATATTTTAGTAATAGACAATGAGTGAAAATTCAAATAACAATAAAAATAAACTGACACCCAACAAACCCGCCCAGCGTAATGGGGGGTATCAGTTTTGGTTTATCATTGCCTTGATTTTGTTGATTGTAGGTATTGCCTATTTTAGTCGGATGAACTCGGCAATTGAAACCACCCGCAAAAAATTTGTCGAAATGCTTGGCAACCAAGACATACAAGATGTGGTAGTGGTCAATAAGGAAATCGTCGAGATTACCCTCAAGCCCGAAGCCCTCAATAAACCTGAATATCGCAAGCAATTGACTACCCAACGCTCGGCTTTCTCACTGGAACAAGGCCCGCATTTTAAATTTCGAATCAACTCTGCCGAAAAATTTGACGAAATTTTTGAAGGAGCGCAAAAAGATGTACCCAAAGAAAACCGCATTGACTATCGCGTAGAGCCACGCTCCGACTTCACAAGTTTTATTCTCAATTGGGGCTTGTTGTTTTTGATGTTTGCCGGTTTGTGGTTCATTATGCGGCGAATGACTGGGGCAGGCGGACCCGGCGGGCAAATCTTCAACATTGGTCGCTCTCGGGCTACCCTCTTTGATGCCGAAAACAAAGTTCGAATTACTTTTAATGATGTAGCCGGACTGGATGAAGCCAAGGAAGAAATCAAAGAAATTGTCGATTTTCTAAAAAACCCCGGCAAATTCACCAATTTAGGCGGTAAAATTCCTAAAGGGGCTTTGTTGGTAGGACCTCCCGGAACCGGTAAAACCTTGTTGGCAAAAGCCGTAGCCGGAGAAGCCGCCGTACCTTTCTTCAGTTTGTCGGGTTCGGATTTCGTCGAGATGTTTGTGGGCGTAGGTGCGGCGCGGGTGCGCGACTTGTTCAAACAAGCCAAAGAAAAAGCCCCTTGTATAGTCTTTATAGATGAAATAGACGCTATCGGTCGCTCGCGTGGGCGCGGGCAACTACCCGGAGCTAACGATGAGCGCGAAAATACTTTGAACTCTTTGCTCGTAGAGATGGACGGCTTTGCCACCGACTCAGGCGTGATTATTTTGGCGGCAACCAACCGCCCCGATGTCTTGGATTCGGCTTTGCTACGCCCTGGACGATTTGACCGCCAAATCAGCATCGATAAACCCGATATTATCGGTCGGGAAGCCATTTTCAAAGTGCATTTGCAACCTTTGAAACTAGCCAACGAAGTTGATCCCAAAAAACTGTCGGCGCAAACCCCCGGCTTTGCCGGAGCTGAAATTGCCAATGTGTGTAACGAAGCCGCTTTGATTGCCGCCCGAAAAAACAAAAAATCAATTGAAATGATTGATTTTCAAGATGCTATCGACCGCGTGATTGGTGGTTTGGAAAAGAAAAACAAAATCATTTCGCCCGAAGAAAAAGAAATCATTGCTTATCACGAAGCCGGACACGCTGTAGTGAGTTGGTTTCTCGAACACGCCAATCCTTTGGTCAAAGTAAGTATTGTACCGCGCGGAGTTGCCGCTTTGGGATATGCCCAATATTTGCCCCGCGAGCAATACATTTATCGGACTGAGCAATTGGTTGATGAGATTTGCGCTATTTTTGGTGGACGTGCCGCCGAAGACATCGTATTTGGCAAAATATCGACTGGAGCTTTGAGCGATTTGGAACAAATTACCAAAATGGCTTACGGAATGGTAACTATTTATGGAATGAATGAACGAGTAGGCAATATTTCGTTTTATGATTCCAAACAATCGGAGTATTCGTTCAATAAGCCTTATTCGGAAGAAACCGCCCGAATTATAGACGAAGAAGTGAAAAAAATCATTGATTTTTGCTACGACCGTTCTAAAAAATTGTTGATAGACAAACGCACTGAGTTGAATACCTTGGCAAAAGCATTGTTGGAAAAAGAAATTATTTTCCAATACGATTTGGAAAAATTGATTGGCAAACGCCCATTTGAGCAACTCACCAGCTATCAAGCCTATATCAATGGTCAAAGCAACGGACAAGCAGATGCCAAAGCCCTTGAAAATGGAGAATCGGAAAAAGTAAAATTAGATGAAGATAAAACGAATTGATTGAGTTTCAATAATTCAAAATAAAATTATAATTAATTGATTACCAAGTAATTATGATTTTTAAAAATAAAAAAATGGATTATGATTGTTTTCATAATCCATTTTTTTTTGTTAGAATTGATACAAGGCTTTTGCTCGATTAAAACTATCAGCTTATGATGGTTTTTAATTAGTTGATAATCCTTGACTTTTGACAAATAAGAATGTAACCCAGCCTTTAGGCTGTGCCTTCCACAGCCTAAAGGCAAGGGCTGGGTTGGGTTGTATTCAGAACTTAAAAGCCCTGCACAGCCTAAAGGTTGCATTACAAGATTATTAATACTTGATAATCAGAGATTTAACTTGTTTTTTGTTGTCAAAATGTTAAATGTACTTTTGTATTTCATTGTAAAAAATGTAATTTTTCCAAGATTTAATTTACATATAAATTTAAAAAAAGACCTGTAATCAATTGATTATGAGATGATTAAAGAGTAATCAATATTTTGAAAAAATTTAATAAAACTGATAAATGTCATAAGCCAATTGTAAAAAAATGATTTGATTTGAATACTCAAGCAATAAAAACAAAGCCGTTTTACATTTTTTTTTCGTTAATTTATTTAGAATCAACAACTTAAAAAACTATTCCTGTGAAAATTGCCATACCCCAAGAAACCACAGCCTTCGAGAAAAGGGTAGCCATTACCCCCGATGTTGTAAAATCACTTACCAAATCCGGTTTTATTTGCTTAGTTGAAACTCAAGCCGGAAAAAACGCCGGTTTTACCGATGAGGCCTATAGCCAAGCTGGTGCGCAAATTGTCGCCACCGCTTCTGAACTCTACGCCTCAGCCCAGATTGTCCTCAAAATCAACGCCCCCACGCGCGAGGAAGTCCAAGCGATGCCGCCCGCCACTACCCTGATTTCGTTTATGTATGCACATACCAATCCTGATTTGGTAGAAGTCTGCTTAGAGCGACAAATCACGGCTTTTGCGATGGACGCTATTCCTCGCATTACGCGCGCCCAAAAAATGGATGCCCTTAGCTCGCAAGCCAACTTAGCAGGCTATAAAGCGGTATTGTTGGGCGCAAATTATTTGACCAAAATTTTCCCTTTGATGATGACCGCCGCCGGTACGATTCCGCCCGCCAAAGTTTTGATTTTTGGAGCTGGAGTAGCCGGATTGCAAGCCCTAGCCACCGCTCGGCGTTTGGGGGCAGTGGTAGAAGTAACCGATGTGCGCCCAGAGACCAAAGAAGAAGTAGAGTCGCTTGGTGGGCGGTTTTTGGAAGTAGAAGGCGAAGGCGTAAAAATAGAAGGCGGCTACGCCAAAGAGGTTTCGGCTGATTACTTGCTCAAGCAACGCGAACTTATCAAAAAACGCATCAAAGAAGCCGATTTGGTGATTACTACTGCTTTGGTAATGGGCAAAAAAGCTCCCATTTTGGTTACTGAAGAAATGGTAAAATCAATGAAATCCGGGGCGGTCATTGTGGATATGGCTACGGCTTCGGGAGGTAATTGTGAGTTAAGCGAAATCAACCAAACAGTTGTCAAGCATCAGGTTACGATTGTAGGCGAAGCCAACTTACCGGCACTTTTGGCACACAACGCCAGCGAGTTGTACGCCCGCAATATCAGTGCTTTTTTATTGCAAATAGCTGATAAACAAGGACTTAAATTGGATTGGAATGACGAAATCACTGCCGGAGCGGCTATTACTTATCAAGGTGAAGTCTTGAATAAACTTACCAAAGAGTTGATGAGTGCTTAGGAATTAATAATTGGGAATTAGGAGTTATGTAATTGCCTGATTTTCAATCAATTATGTTTTTAAAAATTTTACTTTATTTTGTATCTATCTCTTAATTTTTTTGGATAAAATCTATGTAGGAATACAGATTTTTCAAAAATTATTCATTTCAAAATATTTCATTGTTTTTTGTCTTAAAAGTCTGATTATCAGTTGTTTAGCAAAAATCAAAGGCTTTTCACATCTTTTCAGCAAAATTGTTACGCAGGCTGTCTAGCCTACGTAAATAAATGAATTTTGGCTTAGAATAAAGCTGGAATTGCCTGAAAATGGGGAAAAATCAGACCAAATTGTAATACATTATTACTTTTATTTAACTTCTAATGAATCATTGTTTATGAATATCGAGACTTTAATGATGTTGATTTATGTGCTGGTGTTGGCAACTTTTGTGGGTTTTGAACTGATTAACAAAGTTCCCCCTACCCTGCACACCCCCCTAATGTCGGGTTCGAATGCCATTTCGGGTATAACCATTGTCGGAGCAATCATTTGTTCGGGTACTTTGGGCTATACCAGTATCGGCAAATGGTTGGGATTATTTGCCTTGATTTTGGCAACTATCAATGTAGTCGGTGGCTATGCGGTTACTGACCGAATGTTGCAAATGTTTAAGAAAAAATAGCTATCAAGCAATACAGAGGGGGTGGTGAGATGCTTGAATTTTTTGTATCAGGTTTTATAAAAGCCTGTTAACATATCATTATTTCAAAACCTTCTAAATAACTGATTATCAACAGCTTACCTAATTTTTAATTGATGATTGTTAATTCCTAATTCTTTAGAATATGCACATTTTTATCGAAATATTGTATTTGATTGCCTCCATTATTTTTATCATTGGTATCAAACTGATGGGCAAAACCCATACGGCGCGGCGGGGCAATTTTTATTCAGCAATTGCTATGTTGATAGCCATTGTTGCGACCCTTTTGCAAGTTAATTTGTTGAGTTTTGGCGAAATCATAGCCGGTATGGTGATAGGTGGAGCTATAGGCTGGTATTATGCCCGCACCGTCGAGATGACGGCAATGCCCGAAATGGTGGCATTGTTCAATGGTTTTGGGGGCTTGGCTTCTACTTTGGTAGGTATGTCGGATTATTGGTTGAATACTATTGAGAAAGCCCAAGCCCTCAATCTGGTAAGTGGAGTGAGTGTTTTTTTGGGTGTAACCATTGGGGCAATTACTTTTACCGGCTCATATTTGGCTTATATCAAGCTCAAAGGTCGTTTTTTGAGTGGGGCAGTAGTATTTGCCGGACAACATCTCATCAATTTGATTTTATTTATCGGAATGTTGGCGGCTGGGGTTTTGTTTATGATTTTTCCCGAGAACCCAATTTTTATGCTTATTGCATTGGTCTTAGCCTTAGCTTTGGGAGTTTTGACAGTTATCCCGATTGGCGGGGCAGATATGCCGGTGGTAGTGTCTTTGCTCAACTCTTATTCAGGAATCGCCGCCTGCCTTACGGGTTTTGTTTTAAACAATCAAGTTTTGATCATTACGGGGGCATTGGTTGGCTCATCGGGGATTATTTTGACCCAAATTATGTGCAAAGCAATGAATCGCTCTTTGCTAAATGTGTTGTTGGGGGGCTTTGGACAAACCAACAACAGTGCTGCGGGAGGGCAAGCCGTCGATGTGGTCATCAAAGAAGTGGGTGTAGAAGAAGCTGCGATGATTTTTGACTCTGCCAGTTCGGTGGTGATAGTACCAGGGTATGGAATGGCAGTTGCTCAAGCCCAACACGCCGTTCGAGAATTTGCCGATTTGCTGGAGAAGCGCAACATCAGTATCAAATTTGCCATTCACCCCGTAGCCGGACGGATGCCCGGACATATGAACGTATTGCTGGCAGAGGCAAATATTTCTTATGACAAACTAATTGAAATGGATATGATTAATGATGACTTCCAAAATACAGACGTGGCGTTGGTAATAGGCGCAAATGATGTAGTTAATCCAGCCGCCCGTAACGACCAACAAAGCCCTATTTATGGAATGCCTATTTTGAATGTGGATAAAGCTCGAACCGTAATTGTGAGCAAACGTGGAATGAGTAAGGGCTACGCCGGGGTAGAAAACGAATTATTTGGCTACCCCAATACCCTGATGCTTTTTGGCGATGCCAAAGCTACCATTAACAAAGTAAGCTCTGAACTTAAAGAAATGGGTAAGTGATTGATAATCAGTATATTAGAATGATGTGGTGATTTTTTACAATACTACTGTACATTTTTTTAACCATTAAGAAACTAAGTTATTGATTATCAGTACTTTGCGCCTTAGGGTCTTTGCGCGAAAATAGAATTGTATAGTAGTATTATTTTTTATACCTTTTCAGGAATATTGTAACGCCGACTGTCTAGCCTGCCCGCATAAATGAGTTTAGGTTTAGGATCAAGCTAGTATTTCCTGAAAAGTAGTAAAGAACCTAAAATATTTTATAACTAATTGATTATCAGTTGATTAAAATTTTAAGTTTTCCATCGCCGATTTGCCTGTTTCCTAAATAAGCTCGATTGCTTAGCAACTTATTTTTCAAAGATTTCTCAAGAATGAACACGTAATAAAGCAATACTTCAACAAATACAACTCATTGAAAATCAATTAGTTATGTGATTTTTGATTGCTAATGAATACTTTGACTGCCAAAAAATCTTTTGTCCAATGTTCAGCTAGGTATTATATTAGCCAACAAAATAAATAAACCATTGCTATAGCCCAAGCAATTTTTTTCACAAACCATTGATTATCAATTCATTAACAATACACACAGTACATAATTTACGCTTTAAAATGAAATATTTTTTGGGCTTTTTGCTTTTTGGCTTGTTGTGGCTTGCGCCCAGCTACCCCTCGCAAAGTTGCGACCCCGATGCTTGGAATTTGAATGTATATGCCGAATATTCTTTTTTTCAGCCCGATTCTACCCTGATGCAGGGCTATAGAGTAACCCCGGCATTTTCGTTCAATCGTTTTTTTAGTGGTTATCGTCAGTATTTTGATTCTGCCCAAGAGGTCAATTTGCAAGAATGGCAGGCTTATTTTGATAATCAATTGACTATCAATGATTTAGATTATTTGGTTTATAAAATGCCTTTGCCTACCGTACAAGCCCTCGCGCGGTATTTGCAAAACCAAGAAAACAATTTGGCGGATAGTGTAAAGCTCAAATCATATATTCCGTATTTTCGGACTAACCCTCACAAAATTGATTTTTTCAAATATTTGGCTTATGCCAAAGAGTGTGAACCCTTCAACAATGCCAACTACTCGGCTTGGCAGAGCGATGAAGCCTTTGTCAATGAAGAAATTACCTACCTCGTACCTATCAAAATGAGTGTGTATGATTTGGCTTGGCGATACAACTTGGTGCCGGAGTTGATTTGCCAATGGAATAATTTGCCCACCGATACGTACTATTTGCTACCCAATCAAAAGATTTTGTTGAAATACTCGTACAAAACGCATATTGTCAAAGCCGGCGAAACGCTGGCTGACCTCAGTCGGCGGTATCGGGTAGATGACTACCAGCTCAAGCGTTGGAATGGTATCAATTATTTTTATCAAGATGAACCGCCACGCAAGATTCGCCAGCAAAATTTGACCGAAGCCGATATTTTGGCAGTAGGTAGCGAAATCACCATTACCTTGAATCCGTATCGGGTCAAAAACTCGCAATTGCCAATTAGTGAGGATATTTATGAAGAAAAAGAACTTGCCGGGCAGTATTTTCACGAAGTAGGGTGGCGATACAATTTAGGTGAGTCGGAGCTAAAAGCCTACAATCAAATTGGCAATGCCCGCAAAACTTACCTCGGACAAAAACTCAAAATTCCGCATATCAAAATCAAACACCGCGTACAAACCAATGAAACCACCGAGAGCATTGCCAAGCAGTACAATATTTATGAATATGATGTCGAGAAAGCCATTCGCCAAAGTCGAGGCGAAGTTGAAAGCCGCCCGCGCACTTATCAGCTCCGAGCCGGACAAAAACTTTTGATTTACAAAGGTGCCAAAGCCCCCCGCGATTTGCTTCAGGCAGGTGTGGAGGGCTATTTTGCTACTAATCAGCCTTTTATCCGCTTGCGTTACGCTTTTCAAGCCATTCGAGCGGCGCATTATACGCGCTTGTATGAGCGTTGTATTCAGTTGTATGACCAACTGGTTGTGCCATTACCCGAAGTAAACAGCATTATCAAATACTGGGCTTTGGAACACAAAGGCGGAGCTTACAAGGGTTTGCAACAAAACGCCGAAGCCAATCTTTGTTTTGCGCAGGTGTTTGATAAATGCCCCACGCGGCGATTTTCGGCGTATCAAAGTTTTTGGGTGGATTCGGACAAAGACTGGCAAAAAATGCTCAAATTATGCCAAACCAATGCCGAAAAATCGGCTTTGTACTTGCTCCGAGCGGTCGATCCTTATAGCAATGCTTTGGAGGAAATGAAAAATATTTATCAAATTGAACCGCAATCCGAAAAACTAAATGCCTTATTGATTCGAGAAATCAATAAACTAGAATTTGACCTACTCAAAAGCAATTTGGACAAAAATTTATTTTTTCCCAAAAAATACCAAGGCATCGAACCCAGCCAAGCGTATAGCTATCTGATTGATTTAAAGGCTTTTATCGCCCAATGTGTGCAGGAAAAGAAAACCCTCCAACCCGACCTTTGGCAATTGGCTTTTTATTATACCGATGTGTTGGCGGGCAATAAGGACAAGGCACGCCAAAATTTTCGGAAACTTGCCCAAAAAACCAAGAATCCTGAGTTGGCTCGCCAAGCTCAATTGCTTGATTTGTTGCTGGAAATCAGCCAATTAACCAAAATCAATCTCAAAATTGAGGATAAAATTTGGCAAAAAATTCAAAAATTTGAAAAACCGCACCCCCGAGCCTATTACCCAAAATTTAGCACCCAAAGCGAAATCTTTGCCGAGTTGCTTGAGTTTGCCAAACGCAGTTTCAACCGTTTATATCCGACTGCGGAGCAAGGTAAAATCTTGCTTACCACGCCGACTTTTACTTGGCGTGAGTTACAGTTGAACTATTCGTTTGCTCAAGTCAATCCTTTGCTGAGTTTGGTGGAGAAGAAAACCAAAACCGGTTTTGAAAAATATTTACTAAAACAAATCGGCGAAACCGAAGAAATCCAAAAAGCCCGCTTGTATGAGTTGCAAGGTACTTTGTATTTGTCTGATAATCAGGAACTTATGGCTTTGGCTTCGTTTCAAAAAATTCCGCAACCCGCCACGTATTTGCAAAGATTTAAACGCAATCCTTTTTACAAAATCTATAAACGAAGTTATGATAATGAAGATGTGAAAAAAGCTAATTCTCTGATAATCAATAAGATATATATAACTCAACAAATTATTGAATTAAAACAAAGAATTGCCAAACAGCCCGAAAAACGCGCCGAAGCCTATTTTCAATTGGGTAATTTTTATTTTAATACCACGACTTATGGCGATTTTTATGAGGTTTTTGACCCAAATATGAGTACTTTGGGCGATTTTGGCGGGGAATACAAAGTCTGGCTGGGCTACCAATATCTGTCGCGCAAGTCGCGCACCGACACCGAGCTTGCCAAAGAATATTTTGAAAAAGCGATGAAAGAAGCCATTGGCAATGGCGAAATGGAACTTGCCGCCAAGAGTTGTTTTGGCGTAGCCGAATGTGAAAATCACCAGTTTTTTAAGGATAGTGGATTTTGGGAAACCATTAATAAACAATCCGATTACAAAAACTATGATAAAAAGATTATCAAAGAACTCAACTTGCGCAATCAAACCTATAAAACAATGCAATTGTACTTTCGGGATACCCAATATTATCAAGAAGTACGGCAAGAGTGCAAGTATTTCAATGAGTTTGTGCAGGATTTGAGCCAAAAAAAATGATAAACTGTGCCGAAGCCAATTTATCATTTTAAATTGTTTTTTTAGATTTGTAGAATGTAACTAATTGATTATCAAATTATTACGTGATTTTTCTACGCGGTAGTTTAGTTGTTTACCGCTCGCTTGCTTACGATAATGATACAACTACTAATTGGTAGGTTTGTTTTTGAGTTCGCAAGTATTGATGCCAAACGGGGCGTACAAGGGACAAAAACTGATAAGGCTGGTTGCCAAAAATATAATTGACAACACCACCAAACCCAAACCTACTGCGCCGGAAATGACTTGTAAGCCATACAAAGCCAAAACTACCAAAGCTACTAAGGTACGAAGAATGCGGTCAAGATTACCCATATTGCGTTTCATAAGACAAATATTTTAAAGTTTAGAATTGATTAATTATAGTATTTTTTTGATTACTGATTCAAAATTAAACTCCATCACTGTCTTTTTTGGTGATAAAAATCACATAAGGCTAAAAAAAATTAAAATAAATTTATAAAAACCATAACTTAAGAATTAGGAATTAGGAATTGGGAATTAGGAGTTGTGTAAGTGCTTGATTTTCAATTAATTGTGCTTTTAAAAAGAATCTTTGCTACTTTTCAGGAATTACCGAAGGCAATTCCATTGAATTCTGAAAAGCTCTCGCTTTTCAGTGATTCTGAGCATTAATGAACCAAGCGATAGCTTGGTGAAATTACCGAGCGAAGCTCCGAAGAATCTGAGGCACTTGATAATCAACGCTTTAGATTCTTCAGAGCTTCACTCGCTACCTTCGCAAAATATTCATTTTGCTTGGTAATGTTCAGAATCACTGAAATTGATAAAATTCAGAAAAAATCTTTTCATTCCTGAAGAGTGGTAAAAAAGCATTTTAAAATCCCCTATAACTGCTTGATTTTCAGGCGATTAGTTCTTGAATCGAAACCAGAAACCCAACGAACTATTGTTATTTAAAACTCAAAGTTTTGTCCACATTTGCCAAAATCCCTTGTTGACGTAGCCAATCGCGCACCGCATCGCCGGTGGCATAGGGCCAAGGAATGAGCTGGTCTTTGGGGATTTTTTTGACATCAACGATTTCATCGCCTAATTTTACTTCGCCAATCGCTTTGACGTGGTAGGCAATAATCACCTCATTCATTCTAAAAAAAGGATAAACTCCTACCAAGCCTTGTACTTCGGCATCTAGCCCGATTTCTTCCATTACTTCGCGCTTTACGGCATCTTCAGGAGACTCATTTGCCTCCAAAAAACCGGTAATCAAAGCATACCAACTGGGCGGCCACTTGGCATTGCGCGCCAAGAGTACTTCGCCTTCGTACTCAACAATTGCTGCCACTACGGGTTTTGGGTTGTCGTAATGAATGTAATGACTCGTATCAGCCGAACAAGCCAAGCGTTCGCGCTCCTCTAAGGGTTGTAAAACCATATCGGCTCCGCAGACCGGGCAAAAATTGAATTTAGGCATTTTTGAATAATTTTTTTGTTAAAATATTGAAAATCAGCTTGTTATGAAAATTTGCATCAGCAAAATAAACTTGATTTTAGTTAAAAACTCAAATATAGCAATACATTGATTATCAACTGTATTGTCTTATTGTTTAGTTATTTCCTGATACACCTCGAAGTATTTTTGCCCTACGACCGCTTCATTAAATTCGGTCAGTACTTTTTGGCGAGCGTTTTGGCAAGTTTGGGTATAAGTATCGGCTAAGTGATTGGTAATCAATGACTTACTATACTGTTCATAGACCCACAAAATACCCTTTGCCAAATCTTCACTAGATTGATAATCAGCCAAATAACCGTTTTGTTGATGGTCAATCATCTCAGGTACTCCGCCGGTTCGGAAAGCCACCACCGGCGTAGCGCAGGCGAGGGCTTCCATTACGGTATTGGGCAAGTTATCTTCCAAAGAGGGCAATATAAAAGCGTGCGCGGCACTATAAACTTGTACCAATGCTTCATCACTACTCAAAAAGCCGAGATTGTGGGTTTTGAAGGGAAACTTTGCCAGTACTTCGGGCTGAGACTTGCCAAATACTACCAGTTCAATGTGTGAGCTTAAATGAGAGTATTGTTGGGCTAAAAAATCTAATGCTTGCTGCAAATAAGCCAAGCCCTTGCGCTTGTCGGCAATATTCATCGCCCCAAAAAGCAACAAAAATTGGGTTTGCGGCAATTTGAGGGCTTGTTGGGCAGCTTTTTTGGCAAGAGGGGCAAATATTTCGGTATCAATCGGGTTGGGAATGGTTTGGATAGCAAAAGCCTGTGGTGAGTTGATACTGCGCTTCAATAGGCTACTTTGGCGGGCGGTTTCCCCCAACCAACGACTACAAGTTACAAAATGAATACGGCTTTGGTGATACAATCGAAATTTTTTTTGGAAAACTTGATACGACCAATCTTGAGGTTTGGGGTGGTGAAGCATATAACAATTTCCGCACGAATGATGAAAATTTTGACAATCACCCGTATAATGACAGCCCCCTGTAAATGCCCACATATCGTGCAAAGTCCAGACAATCGGCTTTTTTAAGGCAATCAGTTTTTGCAAGGAGTGAAGGGATAAAAAACCAAAATTAATCCAGTGTAAATGCAACACATCAGCTTCTTGTACCCACGGATGTTGAGAAATGTCGATACCCGTAATTGCCGGTGAAAAAGCAAACCGCACTGACTTATCGCGCTCATAAAACGAAAACTGCCAACGCTCGAGGGCAAAACGTGCCAAAGCCAGTTTTTTGCCACCCCAGCCCTGCGATGTGCCGGAAATATGGGCATTGGGCAAGTTTTTGACTTGTACCAATAGTTTGGCTTCTACACCGCATTGGTTGAGGGCTTTGAGCAAGCGCACACACGCGAGCGAAGCTCCTCCGTAGTTGTCGTAAGTATTGATAAGCAGAACTTTGAGTTTTTTCAAGAGAATTGAAATTTTATAACCTATTCATTATCAGGTAGTTGTACAAAAAGCTAAATTAACGCAATTCCATTAAATTTACTTATTTTTGCCGCAAAAAATTAAAATTTAAAATTTTTGATTCAATGAAAGCATATATATTTCCCGGACAAGGTTCGCAATTTAGCGGAATGGGACAAAACCTCTATGAAGGCAATAAAGCCGCCCAAGAATTATTTGAGCAGGCAAACAAAATTTTGGGCTTTCGGATTACCGATATTATGTTTGGTGGGACTGACGAAGAACTCAAACAAACCAAAGTAACCCAGCCCGCTATTTTTTTACACTCGGTGATTACGGCGTTGGTTTCCAATGACTTCCAGCCGGCAATGGTTGCCGGACACTCGCTGGGCGAGTTTTCGGCTTTGGTAGCCAACCAATGCTTGTCATTTGAAGATGGTCTCAAATTGGTAGCCCAACGCGCCGCCGCAATGCAAAAAGCTTGTGAACTAAACCCCTCGACAATGGCGGCAGTATTGGGCTTAGACGACGAAGTGGTAGAGCAAGTATGCGCCGAGATTAAAGAAGAAGTAGTAGTAGCCGCCAACTATAATTGCCCGGGGCAATTGGTGATTTCAGGTTCGTTTAAAGGGATTGAATTGGCTGGCGAAAAACTCAAAGCCGCCGGAGCTAAACGGGTGCTGACCTTACCCGTAGGCGGTGCTTTTCATTCGCCTTTGATGGAACCGGCAAGGCAGGAGTTGGCAGAAGCCATTGAAAAAACCCAATTTAACCAACCCATTTGTCCGGTGTATCAAAATGTGAATGCGTTACCTTTTGTGGAAATCGCGGATATTAAACAAAACTTGAATGCCCAGCTCACTGGGGCGGTACGTTGGACGCAAACCGTACAGAATATGCTCCAAAATGGCGCAAGTCAATTTATAGAAGTGGGTCCGGGCAAGGTATTGCAAGGTTTGGTGAAAAAAGTGAACAAAGATGCCGAAGTTGCCTCTTTGTAAATGGGGAGGTCTTGCTAGGGAATTAGGAATTAACAATTAGGAATTAAGAATTGTGTAATTACCTGACCGTGTCCGCCTTTGGAGGATTTTCAAGTAATTAACGTGAATATTTTGAACCATATTGAAAAAGTACAAAAAATTAAAGTTTTAAAAAGATAATCCAAAATCTCCCCAAGCCGTCATCCTGCGTGGAACTTTGTTAAATTGTTACCTCTTAGAATTTTTCTGTAATAAATTGAATACCAATGAATTGTGCTTTTATTCAAAAGCGAAAAAAGTCCACAAAGTTCCTTACAGGATGACGTAGTTGTGTTATTTTTATTGGTTCAGTTTTTCATTAAC